>JAGRNA010000067.1 GCA_020441005.1 Leptospiraceae bacterium | reverse complement strand
TGGACAGTTCCGGCGCAGCATACGGGATCAGCCGCTGGAAGGGGCGCTTTGTTCGGTTGAACAGAAGTGACGCGGCAGTGCAAGCGGCCGATACATTTGCCTTTGTCGGGCCTTTACTCTCTACTCGCGCGGTGAGGGAGCTTGGGTTACCAATAAAAGATTACTTTATCTGGTTTGATGATGTTGAGTACTCGCTTCGTATGATGCGTCATGGCAAGCGCACCTTGGCCGTGCGGGATGCTGTGATTCGTCATGATTTCGGTAAGTCCAGAACCCTTCATTTCTTTGGATGGAAGATCCGGGTGGCTATTCACGCGCCATGGAAAGTCTACTACGGGGCCCGCAATCAGCTATACACATTGACTCGACCGCAAATCGAATGGCGTGCGGTTTTATTTTATTTTCTGAGTCAGGCCAGAATGTTTCTGCGCAATCTGATTGCGCAACCCTTCAAAGCGCCGCTGTGTACCTGGATGCAGCTGCGCGGATTTGTGCATGGCATACGTGGCAAGCTTGGTATCGTTGTTTTACCGTCCTAGTTTATGTTTTCCAGAGGGCAAGCCCTCGGGGGAATATTGAGATATGAAAATTGTTTTCATTTCATCCCAGGCCTTTTCGCTGATTAACTTCCGAGGCGAACTAATTCGGGAGATGGTAGCGCTGGGAATTCAGGTATATGCGCTGGCCCCTGACTTTGATAACAAAACGAGGGCCCAGGTGCAGGAACTGGGGGCCACACCGGTAAGCAGCCCAATGGCTCGCACAGGGTTGAATCCGCTCCTGGACTTGCTGGACATCCTTAGATTGCGCTATGTCCTGCGGAGTATCTTGCCGGACTTGACATTTGGGTATTTTATCAAGCCGGTAATCTATGGTTCCATCGCATCCTGGTTGGCCGGGGTTCCTCGACGCATTTCCATGATCGAAGGACTCGGCTATGTGTTTATCCGGGAAGGAAGCGGGTTACGCCGCGGGATTTTGCGCAACCTGGTCAGTAAACTGTATCGTTTGGCCCTTGGCTTAAACGAGAAAGTTATCTTTTTAAACCGGGATGATATTGCCGAGTTTGTTGCGCGCAGGATTGTTCCCGAATCTAAAGCCTTTCATCTGGATGGCATCGGAATCGATCTGGATTATTTTATACCAAAACCTTTGCCACGCAGCCATGTAACGTTTACACTTGTGGCCAGGATGATTAAGGCGAAAGGGATTGCGGATTTTGTTGAGGCAGCCCGGATAATCAGATCGAAAGGAAATCCTGATGTGCGGTTCCGGCTCATTGGCGGCATTGACAATAATCCAGACTCAATGGCGCTGGCTGATCTAAAGAGATGGGTGGCTGAAGGATTGATTGAATGGGTGGATCATGTCGCCGACATAAGGCCCTGGTTGGCGGAAACTTCGGTATTCATCCTGCCTTCCTATCGTGAAGGAATGTCCAGGAGTATTCAGGAGGCAATGGCATTGGGGCGTCCAGTAATAACAACCCAGACAGCTGGTTGTCGGGATTCAGTTGTAGAGGGTGTTAATGGATTTCTAATACCTGTTCGGGATCCGCAAGCATTGGCATCGGCTATGGAACGGTTTCTAAACGATCGGCGACTTGTGCTTCGGATGGGCAAATCTAGCCGCCTTATGGCAGTAAAACGCTTTGATGTCAAGGAGAAGAACAGACAAATCATGGATTTGCTGTTTAAAGCGGGGGTTCCATCGGAGTTACAACAGGATACCGACGCCGGATATCATTCGTATCCGGACACATTCGTTAAAAGCTGATTGCTTTCCAATAGCGACAGGAATCGATATAGAATCGTCATGCAAAGCGTTTTAATCACCGGCGCAACAGGCTTTGTTGGCCAGGAAGTTCTCAGGCAATGCCGTGAATTAAGACTGGAAAACCAGGTTGTATCACATACAGCTATTGAGAGGCTTGGAATATCTAATCTGCAAGCCACACAGACAATAATCCACCTGGCGGGGATGGCTCACCAGATGGACCTGAATGCTCCAGAACATTTTGGAGCCTACTATAGGGCTAATGTGGAGCCAGGTTTGAAGCTGGCTATGCTTGCTCGAAAGGCGGGGGTCGAGCGATTTATTTACGTTAGCACAATAAAGGTAAACGGGGAATATAATAGAAACAAGGAAGCTTTTTTGGCAACGGATCCCTGTTATCCGGTAGGTCCCTATGCTACATCCAAGTATCTTGCTGAAATACAATTGGCGAGAGCTTTCAAAGGAACACGCACAAGACTGATTGTAGTTCGCCCCCCCCTTGTCTATGGACCGGGAGTAAAAGGGAATCTGTTACGTCTAATGCAGTGGATACGATCCGGGAAGCCATTGCCACTGGGGCTTGCAAGACAAAAACGGGCCATGATTGCAGTAAGCAATTTGGCTGGCTTTTTGCTGCACCTGGTGAAATCAAGCTTGAACCACACAGATCGGAACAATGCAACAAACAAGGATGCAAGATATTCTGGCGGCCTGCTACCAGCCTCAAGAGCTTGTCATCGTATCAATAAGGAACAAGCTGTCGCCATTGCCAAACTTCCCGGATGGTCAAATGAGTTGTTCGAAAGCGAATGGTTGAAGAATTTTTCTCTAGAATATCCTGTTTATATGCCATCAGATTATTGTCCTGATCCCAAAGAACTTTGTATCGAATTAGCAAGACACTTTCATGAGAAAGCACGCTTGCTGCCTGTTCCACCAATCCTGTTAAGATTGACTCCCTATTACAATCGGTTTTTTATGCAGTATTTAATTGATGACAAGGCAGCGCGTCAGACAGGCTGGAAAAACATTCAGGAACCGGTCGAAGTGCTGCAGGAGATGGTTGCTGCTTTTGACGAGTGTCAGGATAAATCCAGAATCAGGCCATAAGCGAAGATCAGCGAAGGGCTTGCCAAAGTGTCGGAATAGCATGCAAGGCATTATTCCGCCTTGCCAGAAAGTCACCTGCTCTAAGAATAACCTGATGAGTGGTTTTGAGAGACAAGTCCATTGGAGCTGACTTTATTATTAAATTCAGCAGGGGCTGGCCTGTTATGTGCCGGCCTTTTTTATTGGCTGATCCGCAAACATCCTGGTTTGTTGCTGGATAGGCCAAATTTCAGATCGGCTCACAGCACACCGATTCCCCGTTTTGGCGGCTTGATTTTTGGAGGACTGTGGTTGGCATTCAGCATCTGCTGGATTGCCCTGGAGTGGTACGGCCTCCCCATCCTGGCGGCGCGCGAGCTCAGCCCGAACGCCAGTACTAGCGTTTTTTTTTCAAACGACCATCCTGAGGCCGTACTTTCCCTGTGGTTTACAGCCCTTGTTTTCTGGAGCCTTGGCCTGGCTGATGACTATTGGCAGTTAGCTGCGCGTTACCGCCTTGTTGCGCAAATCCTTGTCATCGGATTATTGATCGGCTTTATTTGGCCGGAACTGTTTCAAAAGCTGCAGACCAGGTTGCTACAGCAATCAGCAGCATCACCGGTAGAACTACTACCGCTTTGGTTGATCCGCGAGTACATGTCGGACAGCCTGGTCTGGATTGGTGCTCCGATGCTGCTCTGCCTTGGTCTTGTTTTTGCCGTCAACGCTTTCAATTTTATGGACGGGGCGGATGGTCTGGCTGGATTTCAGGCGGTCTTTCTGCTACTGGCGGCCTCCATATTCGGGCGGCAGAATGCCTTGATCCTGCTTTTAGCCGTTTTGGTGCTGGTCTTTATATATTTTAATTTTCCGCCGGCCAGGGTCTTCATGGGTGATGCTGGTAGCAATCTTCTGGGCCTGATTTTAGGTTGCCTCTATTTGGAGTTTTTCATTCAAAAGCCAGTAGTAGCTGCTCTGCTGCCGGCGGTCTTTATTGCTGACGTCAGTGTTACGCTGTGTCGCCGTATTTGGCGGCGGCAGAATTTCTTTCGCGCCCATAGTGAACATGCCTATCAGCATCTGATGCGCCGAATTGGTCATCAGAAACTGGCTTGGGTACTAATCAGTCTGGATCTATTGCTGCTGTGTGCCGCCTGGCTAATAAATCAAATGCATTTTGTAGCAGTGCAAATCGGGCTGCTCGGGATAATTTATGCTGCTCTGATTGGCGGTGCATTATGGCTGGGGGCGGGAACTCCGCGGACTCAGGACTGATGCGCATCTGGACAAAACTTTGCAATTGACCGGATCACCTGATTTCTGCTACATGTACGTTTCAGCCGCGTTGCAGTATCGTTTTCCGGAAAAAACTTTCAAATGACCATTGAGATAAATCATATTCCGGCCATGCCGAATCTGGCTCTGGAAGTGTTACGCTTTAATCCAAATGCCCAGGATGCCAGCAGTGCCAGGCTTGACAGTATTATTCGCCCGGACAAGGGGATGGCCTCAAATATAATGCGCATTGCCAATTCGGCCTATTACGGCCAGTCCGGCCGGGTCAAAACACTAAAAGATGCCATCACTCTGTTAGGTCTCAAAGCTACTAAAAACCTGGTCTTGTTGATCGCCGGCAGCGAGATGTTTGGCCGTTTAAAAAATGATGCATTCCGGCTTTATATTCATGAACGTTCGATTTTATCAGCGCTGGTCGCGTTGGACTTATGCCGTCCGCTGGGAACAGCTTCTCTACGTGATGAAGCTTTTCTGGCCGGACTGTTGCACAATACCGGAATGTCGATCATTGCTCTGAACGCACCTGGTGCTTACGAACTGCTGTTGACTATGATACAGGAGAGGGGCGGTGATCTGATCGAACAGGAAGAGAAAGTTATCGGCACCAATCACAAGGTAGTGGGTTTACAGGCATTTGATCAATGGCAAATGCCACCCGAACAACGAGCCGTCCTGGAACACTATGACTGTGCACCGACAGTCGCTGGATCTATGGACCCGCTGATCAGGATATGCAGTCTGGCTGTAGTCGTTGTGAAACGATTGCAAAAACAAGCAGCCGATGAAATCGATCTTGAACGTGAAAAACGGATCCTGGCTTCCTTTCATCGGGACGTCGCAGCAACGGCAGCATTTGATGAAAGTTACTATACGCTGATTCAAGACCATCCGTTTTATAGTCAGGCAATGAATATCTAGGCTATTTTATTGTTCTCACCGGCTGATCAGGTCCGGCCAACCGCTGCTCCAGGCATCGCAGGCAGGCATTTTGCTGATATCGCAGCCTGCCGGTATACATGTAAAGCGGTCAGTTTAGTTCGGATTGAGAATCCGGTTGCGCATTTGCTCGCGTAATGCTTCGTTTTTGCGAACCTGTTCTGTAAAAGCCTCGAATTGGGCCTTTTTCATACTCTCCAGTTTTTCGAGAATTTCGAACCTGGCCTTGTCACGAGCATCCATGATCGCCTGTTTCGCTTCATCGAAACTGGCCCGGATTTTTTCACCGGCTTTCAGGGTTACGTCCTTGATGCCATTTTTGGCATCATTGGTTCCGTTCACCACAACAGAACCCTCATTCACTGCAATCGAAGACTCGCTGTCGCCGTTACTTTCAACTGCAAACTCTGTTCCACGGACAGCCGCAATCAGGGTGGTCCCGTTCACCTGCATATCCAGAGCCTGGCCTTCTGAAACCCTGGCTCTGTTAATCAAGCTGCCTTTCTTGATACCAAGCGTAATCTGGCGCTTTTCATTTTCTCGGAGCAGCTTCTCTACTTTTACTTCTGAATCGGGCCCGATACTGCAGCTGATCCCGCCAGCAAATTGCAGACCCACCTGAGCCCCTGCTTTGGTAATAATCACATCGCCGCTGGATATCAGCATATCTTTTTTGGCCGGTAATTCCTTACCGTCGCGCTGGACTTTGGCAATTCCCTGGCTTTGAATGACCAGGGCCGAAAAGGTTTCCTGGGCCGACAGAGGTGCACTGAGCACAGTCGTTATCGCCAACAGAACGAGTCCGATGCTGAGGTTTTTGGGAGTAACGGAATTATTTTTGGGCATATACGGTCCTTGCAACACAATACAACGCTCTTGCAGGGTGAACCTGCAGGGGCATTGTATTAGACGGGTGTAATGCTGTCAGGTTTTTATTTTTCCCATTCCTTGCCTTTCAGCATCGCGTATAAAATTGGAAAGACGAGCAGGGTCAACAGCGATGATACACCCAGGCCAAAAATAATCGACCAGGCAAGTCCGCTCCAGACCGGATCACTGACTATCGTGAATGACCCCAGGATAGTTGTCATTGTGGTGAGTATAATCGGCCGAAAGCGGGTTACGCCGGCTTCGACCAGGGCCTCTTCCAGCTCCATGCCGGTGTTTTTGAGTCCATTGAGATACTCCAGCAGAATAATCGAATTATTCACCGCGATCCCGGCGAGTGCGATGACGCCAATCATGGAAGTCGCATTAAAGTACAGTCCGATTGTACTGCCGAGAATCATAAATCCGGGCAGGACCCCGATCAAACTAAGGGGAATGGTCGACATGATCACCAAAGGCTCGCGAAAGCTGCCAAACTGGGCCACCAGCACAAAGTAGATCAAGAAAATCGCCACCCCCATCGCAGTGCCCAGATCGCGGAAGACCTCCAGGGTCAATTCCCATTCACCGCCCAGACTGATCTCGATTAACTGGTCGTCCGGTGTACGGTACGACATTCCAAAAAGGCTCCAGTCGACCAATTCGCCCTTACCGCCTGGCAGAGTATAATCCCCCAAAAAATAGAGCAGGTCGATGGCGGCGTAGGTGATCGAACGGTCGCCCATGTCGCCATAGAGATAGACCGTGTGGCGCTTGTTTTCGCGCTTGAGCGGTTTTTCGATAATGCCTTTTTCGATCCGCACCAGATCGATCAGCGGGACCTTGATACCTAGATCGTTATACAGCACAATTTGGCGCAGGATGCTTTCGCTGGCCCGCTGACTGCGCGCCAGGCGCAGGGTGATGTGTTCCTGCTCAATATTGATCGGGTTATGATACAAGCCGACTTCCTGGCCGCTATAGGCGGTCCGCAGGGATTTAACGATCTGGGCCGCGCTGATCCGGCTGCGAGAGGCGCGCACCTGATCCACGTAGATCTGCAGGGTTGGGTTGTCCTCCGGTGTGGAAATATCGGTATCAACAACTCCTTCTACCTTGTTCACGTGCGGCCACAGGTCTTCGGCGATAGTGTTAAGCAGCTGTTCATCATAGCCCTGAATACGGACCAAAAGAGTGGATAGCACGGGCGGCCCGGGGGGGTCTTCAACCAGTTTGAGCATTACAGTCCGGGTTGGTGAAATAGCTTGTTTGGCTTCTTCCAGGATTCGGCGGTAACCCAGCACCAGCGGAGCCGATTTAACGCTGCGGGTATCCGGGTGAGTAAGCCCGATACGCAGAGTTGCTACATTGCTGCCCTGTCTTTCGGTGACTCCGCGAAAAAGGCCGTTAAAGTCCAGAATGGGCGGTGTGCCGACATAGCTCTGTACCATTTTAATGTCCGGTTGCTGCATCAGTAATGTTTCATAAGCCTGGGTGACGCGGCGGGTTTCTTCGAGCGGTGTGCCGGATGGCAGATCAATGTATAGAAAAAACTGCTCGCGGTCAGCCTTGGGCAGCATGCGGAATTTTACCAGCTGCACGACCGGCAGGGCAAAGCAGGCCAGGAGGGCGGCTACAATTAATCCTAAAAGGAGATTACTTTTTTTTCGGTCGATCAAGAGTCCATGCAGCAAATGCCGAAACGAACCAAACACTCTTTGTCCAAATTGATTTAAACGCTCTAACGGCACTAGAATATTGGTCGGGACTAATCGCTTCAAAAGACCCGGGGCATTGTTGTCGGCCTGCTGGCCGCGTAAAAAGACACTGGCCATGAATGGATTGAGGCTCAAAGAGATAAATAACGATATAATAATCGCTGCCGGTACAAAGAAAGGGATTGGTCCCATGTAGGGTCCCATCATACCGGTCACAAACTCCATCGGGATAAATGCCAGCACTGTTGTCACCGTCGACATGACCAGTCCTGGTCCAACCTCGCTGACCGCCTGGATCACCAGCTGATTGAGCGGCAGTTTGTTACGGTCGGGGTTTTGGCGCACCCAGCGTACAATATTTTCAATGACGACCGTGGCGTTATCTACCAGGAGACCGAGAGACAAAATCAGGGCAAAGAGGGTGATGCGGTTTATATTTTGACCCGCCAGCTGACCCACACCGAATACCATGGCCAGAGTCAATGGGATAGAAACCGACACCAGGAAAGCCGCCCGCTTATCCAGAAAAACAAGCAACACCGCCACCACGATCAAAACAGCGGATATCAGATTGGATACCAGCCGGCCAATTTCCTCCCGGGCGACCCGGCCCTCGTTCACCAACACTTCAGCTGTAACATGACCCGGCAGGAAGAATTGACGCAGGCTTTCCAGTTTGTCTTTGACCAGTCCGGTAATGGTGGCGCTGTTTGCATCGCTGTGTTTGGCAATACTAATAAATACTACGTTTTCGGTGCTTTGGACCTTGCCTTTCTCGTCGCGGTAGACATGCCGCACATATTCTTCCACTTCCTCGACATGTTCGGTGATAGTCGCGACATCCCGCAGTCGAGTTTGGCCAAAATCGCCGGTTACGACGATAATGTCGCGCAGCTGCTCGGGCCTGGTTACGATGCTGCTGGTCTCGACTGGAATCCAGGTGTCAGCCGCTTTGATGTGCCCGGCTGGCAGGTAGAGGTTTTGACGCAGCAGAGCCTGCTCGATGGCCTGGAGACCGATACCGGTTGAAACCAGCTTTGCCGGATCGATATCAATTCCCAGTTCACGCCGGCGCCCGCCGATAACTTCGATGTTGGAAGTGCCCTCAATCGTAGCAATGCGATCCCGGACCCTGAAACCGAGTTTGCGCAGCTGGACTGCATCCAGTTCCTCGGAGCGCAAGGCCACAGTCATAATCGGAACATCGTCCGGATCGATGGACTGCACCAAAGGGGCCCGGATGCCGAGCGGGGCCTCATCAAAGTTACTGTTGATCCGATCTGTCAGGGTGATCTTGGCGTATTCGGGATCCTCGCCCACATAGAAATTGGCGATGATGATTGCCCGTCCGCCCCGGAAAGTGGTCGAGAATATGTCCTCTACCTGGGGGATATCCGAGATGATGTTTTCGAGCGGTCGGGTAACCTGTTCGAGAATCTCACGCCGGCTGACTCCGGGATAATCCACGGTAATCTGAAAAGCCGGGGCGGTGATTTTTGGATTGTACTGCTTGGGTGTGATCATATAGGACATGATGCCCCAAATGAATAAGGCAATGATCAGCAATAAAGAAAGCCGGCTGTTATTTACAAATATTTGGGTAATTTTACCGGTCCAATTGATATTCATAGAATCCTCATTATAAAGGTACGCCGGGAAATCCGCCGCTCAGAGTTATGGCCATGTATACCCATGGGGGTATGCTGTCGAGAGTTTTTCGGGCCGGCCTCGCGGGAAAAACCTGGCTGCAAGCCGCTCGGGTGATGCCGGGTAGCCGGCTTGACAGGCAGCGGTTTAATACCAGACTACCACATCATGAGCGCCCATATCAACTTTACTGCCAATCCAGGACTGGCACCCTACGACATTAGCGCATACACAGGAGTCGCCGGGGCCAATTTTTTTGCCATCGATCCGCTGCTACAAAAGATTGTGGAACGCTACAGCAGCGATTGTCAAGCGGATCATAAAGCTGCCATGCTGCGTCATCTTGCGGACTATGGCGCCTTGTGCGGTGGAATTCTGAATGAGCTGACCATTGCCAGTCACCAGGAAGGCCAGTATGGCGAAATCGTGCAGTACGACCGGACCGGCAAACGGATTGAAGCCATTGTGTATTGCAAGGCACAAACAGAGTCGCGACGGATCAGCTACGAGCACGGCATCATCAACCTTGATCAGCACGCCGATTGGCCGCACCCTTTTACCATGCTGCATAAAATGGCGTTAGCCTATCTGGCCAATCAGAACGGCGAGGGCGGAATGACCTGTCCCTTGGCCATGACGGACGGTATGATCGATGCGCTGCGCAATTTAGGCACGCCTGAGCAGCAGGCCCGCTACCTGCCGTTGATTGCTGGTGAAGGCAGCGACTCCCATTTTATGTGCGGTCAATATGTAACCGAACGAGTGGGCGGCAGCAATGTTGGCCAAAACCGAACAGTTGCCCGTAAACAGGCTGATGGAACCTGGATTCTGAACGGTGAAAAGTGGTTTTGTTCCAACCCGGGCGATCTGTGGGTCACAACGGCCAGAATCGAAGATACAAGCACGATTGGCATGTTTCTGGTCCCCCGGATCAAAGCCGACGGGGAATTAAATGGCTGCTATCATTTACGTAAAAAAGATATTATTGGTTCGCGCGGCAAGATTACGGTCGAATGCGTTTACCAGGATCTGGTGGCTGAGGAACTGGGCCGGCCAGGTCATGGACTGGCGAATTTAATTAAATATGTGATCCAAAAATCCCGCATCCATGTGGCTGTCTCGGCCATTGGCACTTCCCGGCGCGCCTTCATTGAAGCGCGGGCCTACGTGCAGGAGCGTGAAGCCTACGGCGGCAAGGTCATCCGCTTTCCGATTGTCCGCCGTACTCTGGCTGAAATGCAGATCCGTCACAGCGCTGTGACCTGGGCGACGTTCAAGAATTACATGCTGTTGGAGCAAAAGCATGCCGCCAGCCAGATCCTGACTCCGCTCCTGAAATACATCTCCACAGTGCATGCGACCTGGATTACGCATGAAGCGATCATTCTGCATGGCGGTAACGGTATCATTGGTGATTTCAGCGTGCTGCCGCGCTTGCACAATGATTCGATCATTAATGAAACCTGGGAAGGCACCCATCATATCATCACCGATCATGTGTTGAAGGCCGCGCTGCGGCCGCGTATTCAAACGGCCTATCTAGAACTGATTGATCAAAACCTGGCAGCCGCCGGAGATTCAGGCCAAAACCCGGTGGCGGTCGAAGTGCAACGTCAGCGGGATCTTGTGCAGGCGCTCTTACAAAAAGACAGCGGCTGGCAGGATCTGAACCGCGTTTATATCTGTGATGAAATCTATTACACTTTTGCCCTCAGTGAGCTGGCGGCTAATCACAGCGACCCCTTTCTTTGGGCCTGCGCCCGCGGATTTTTTGAGCTGCACCGCCAGGGCAGCATGGGCGCGACCGATTCAGATAGTATCTTTCAAAGTGACGTGGATCTGGAGTTATTGATCCAGACCTGAGGCCGGCAGGCTGCTCCAGAAGGAGGTGGCAGCGATCATTCAAGCCCCGGTTACTTGTGACAGGAAACGGGCGGTGATCATTTCACGTTTGCGGCCGAAACCGGGAATTTTTTGGACCTGAAAGCCGGCTTGAATCAGATCCCGTTTTAGTTGACCGGCAGCGCTAAAGGTTGCCAGACTGGTCCCCGGTCCGCTTAGCCGGGCCAGGTTTTCGATAATCTCGAACGACCACATTGCCGGGTTTTTGGCCGGCGCAAAGCCATCCATATAGATCGCGTCTACCGGCCCTGGTCGGAGCTTTGGCGCCTGGTTTTTTTTAGCAGCAGTGATCTGGTTCACAGTGGCGTTCGGCTGCAGCAAATCCGACAGCATATCAGCTGCGCTCATCAGGGCCAGCTGCAGCACACAGTTGAACTGCGGCAAATAACAGCTGTACCAGCCGGGGCCGTTTTGGCACCAGCAGTCCCAAAGGCTGTTATAAACCGGCCTGAACGTTGCAACCAGGGAATCAAGGCTACGAAAGGTCTCTAGACTCTTTTCGAGAACATCCGGCGACAGCGGGTAGAGTTCACAGCTGGAATAAACCAGCCTGGCTGGCAGTTTACCAGATTGAAAAAACGCCACCGTATTCAAGAAATTAAGGCCGGTGCCGAAGCCCAGCTCCAGTATATGCCAGTCTGATTTATCGGGGCGGGAATCAATCCGCTCCGGCAGCCGGTTGCCCTCCACAAAAACATATGTGCTTTCCGCGATACCATCCGCGCTGGAAAAATAGATATCATCAAAGCGGCTTGATATCAGCTGGCCGCTTCGCCATTGGATAGCTGCCGCCGAGTTTTCATTCGTATGCATCAAAGGTTTGTGTGCGTCGACCACTGCTTCTGCTCTCACCGCCCATTACACTGCATTTGCTTCAAGCGCATTGATCATCAGCTGCGTTGCCCAATAGACCACTGATCCTCTCTGGCCAGTTTTTGGATTCCGGTATCGATTCCGGTTCGCTGTCAGCGCTGCACTCTACGTCTTGCCCAGGCAATGCAGTTTACCCGGACCGGCTGCAAATCCACAATCAGAAAAATAAGTGCCCCATAGAATCGGGATGCCTGGCGCTCCATTGATGCTGGTGATTGCTTGCCGGTCAGCCAAACCGGAATAACTGCTGGCTGGCCGGAATTTTGGAGTGGACAACGATAGGCCCTATGTTCCTTTTTTAATATGAATTCGGCCCACAAAATCCCTGCGATCAGTATTGTTATCCCCTGCCTGAATGAGGCCCGCGAGCTGCCCAATCTGCTGGATTCGATTCGAGCGCAGAGTTTCCAGAATTATGAGATTATTGTAGCCGATGCCGGCTCGACTGACAATACTGTGGAGCTGGCCAGGAAAGCCGGGGCCCTGGTTGTGCCGGGCGGAATGCCTGGTCCCGGCCGCAATCGGGGCGCCGAGGCGGCCCAGGGAACCTGGCTTTTCTTTTTTGACGCCGATGTCATCCTGCCACCAGATTTTCTGGCCCAGGCCTTCGCCGAATTGCAGGAAAACTATCTTGATCTGGCGACCTGTGAATTCAAGCCGCAGTCTGATTTGCGGCTCGACAAAGTGCTGTTCCATTTTGCTAATTTGAGCGTGAAGCTAAACCAGGCTTTTAACCCCCGGGCAGCTGGATTTTGTATTTTCATTACCCGGCGGCTCTTTGAACGTATTGGCGGTTTTGACGAGACCCTGCGGCTGGCGGAGGACCATGATCTGGTTGACCGGGCCAGTAAACTGCGGCCGCTCAAAATTCTCAAATCGACTAGTTTGTTGGTCAGTGTGCGGCGCCTGGAGAAAGAAGGCCGCTTCAGCCTGATTCAAAAATATATGGCAGTAGAAAAGCACCTGATGACCAAAGGGGCCATTCGGGAAGATATCGTTGAATACGAATTCGGCAACTTTGACCAGTCAACTGCAGCAGCCGGGTCCGAATCGGGCGGTGAAGAAATCCCCAAAAAACTGCTGGATGAGGTCGAATCAAAAATCATCCAACTGGAGGAACAGTACAATCAGTTTGAAGCGACATTGAAAAGCAAATCTGACAATCCGGATCTTATCACAGACAGCGCCCGCAAATTCAGGGCCGGCTTTGAGGCTCTCGGCGAGTCGGTCAAAATTTTGTTTAAATGACAAGCGGCAACCGGATGTGTATACCAGTGCTGTTATGAGTGACTTAAAAAATAAAGGAAATAAAGTTTATTGTGATTCACCTGATGGCATAATTGTCGAATGAATTCCAGGTGGATGAAGTACGCGCCAGTTCATTGTACAATGAATGAAATGCTGAATTTGGCAGATGCCCTTCGCCCTTCATAGATAAATGTTCATGGATTCCATTTACAAAATACATATCCATCATACCTTTATTCCTGGCTTCAATTTTACCCCGATAGTCACATACAAAATATTCTGAAATGGACTTGTAGGTTGTATCTGAAATATTTATACGTCCTGTAGCTCCAGTAGATTCCATGCGGCTGGCTGTATTGACTGTGTCTCCAAATATATCATATTGAAATTTCATTTTGCCAATCACGGCAGCGACTAACGGCCCTGTATGAATTCCGACCCGGAGCTCCCAGTAGGGCAAAGAACTCGCCACTTTGCGACTGTTTAATCGGGCCATGAAAGCTTGCATCTCTATGGCTGCTAAAGTGGCATCAATGGCATGCGTTCGATTGCTCAGCGGAATTCCGCCGCAAGCCATATATGAATCTCCGATAGTTTTAATCTTTTCCAGGCTGTATTTATCGATGATTGAATCAAAAAAGGAAAAGCAATGGTCCAACTCTTGCACCAGGATTTCAGCAGGCATGTTATCCGCAATTTTGGTAAACCCGGCAAAGTCTGTAAAAAGGACGGTCGCGGATTCATAGTGCTGCGGCTTGGTGGAGCCATGTTCTTTTAGCTCGTTGGCATTTATTTTTGGCAGGGTATTGAGCAGCAGATCATCGGCCTTTTTCCTCTCGGTGGCAATTGTGCGCTTATCTTTACGTGAGCTTTGCAGCAGTTTTAGAATATTAGAATTCTTTTTTGAAATGAATGCTGTCAATTGACCCAACAAATGAAAGCCAATGAACATCATAAACAGCATGACAACAATTTGAACCCAATTCTGTATCAGAAATTCATAACTCAAAAAGAGCATGAAACAAAGCAGCAAAACAGTCAAAATGATGTACGAGTAATATACGTGCTGCCGATCAAAGAGCTCTGCGGTCATGAAGCCTCCATAGAGAAAGGCCAAAAGTCCTAATGCAAAATAGGATGGAATCAATGCCGCTAAAAAGGCCCAAATGGCCCCGTAAACGCAAACAAAATGTAGTAAAAAATGTCGCTGCAATTTCTTTTTGCCCAGGTTCATGAAAAAAAGCGGGTAATATACAATAACCGAATATAGATTTACAAAAACGAGAAAAATGACATAGGCCATCCACTGCCAGCTACGCAGTAATTCTGGTTTGGCTGTCATGCCGGCAGCAGCAAAACAAATCATAAACAGAGTCACTCCAACATTGTTGCGGATTACCTGGGGTTTTTTTATCAAATCGAAAATCTTGCCTGAAATCATTGTGGTCCCACTCAATTCAAACTATCCCTGTATGCTTATTTTGTCAAAAACTCACGCCACCAGTAGCCGCTTTCCTTGAGTACTCTGTCCCCGCTGGCAAAATCGACCCAGGCCAGACCAAAACGCGGCCGGTATCCGGCAGCCCACTCAAAATTATCGAGTAAGGACCAGGCAAAGTATCCCTGCACTGGCGCTCCGGCCCGTTGGGCATCTCTTACGGCCGACAAATAGTTTTGAAAAAAGCGGATTCGTTCGGCATCTGGCACAGCCCCGTTTGTCAAAACATCATCAAGAGCAATCCCGTTTTCAGTTACGTATAAAGATTTAATTTTCTCATAGGTGCCGAAGCGGATCAGTTGATCGCGCAGACCCGCCGGGTATACCTCCCAACCCATCGCTGTGCGGCGGCTGCGCTTTGCAAAGGGCAGCGGTCGGGCCTTGAGCCAGGGCATCCAGACGGCATGTTTGATTCGATGGCTGGTATAATTATTGACGCCTAAAAAATCGAAATCGAACTGTAGATTTGCAAGGTCATCGCCCTTTATATATTGCTCCATTTTTTTTAGCATCGGCAGATCGGTGAGCGGATAACCTTCGCCAAAAACGGGATCGACATACAAGCGATTCATCAAAGCGTCATAGCGTCGGGCCGCAATTTGGTCCCGCTGTGAGTCCGATGCTGGATAGGCACCATCGGTTGATATCGTGGTGCCGATCTGGCAGCCGCTGTCCAGGCTGCGTATGCTGCGTGCCGCTGCAGCCTGCGCCAGTAAAGCGTAGTGTGACGCCCGCAAAAAGCGTTTGAGTCCCCGGCGACCGGGAGCATGCACGCCGAGTAAGTAGCCCAGGGGCAAAAATACGGCCGGTTCATTCAAAACGATCCAGTCCTTAACCAGATGGCCTAGTTCCTGCACGCAGATTGCGGCATATTCCTCGAAATATTTAATAATATCCCGGCTGGCCCATCCACCGCTAGTTTCCAGACGCTGCGGCAGATCCCAATGATACAGGGTCACAAACGGCCGTATGCCCGCTGCGTGCAATGATTCCAGTAGTCGTTTGTAGTAATCAAATCCGCACGGATTGACAATGGCCGTCGAGCTGTGACGATAGCCGCCAGCCGGACTCCATGATGTGCGACCGGCAATTTGCGGATGAACGAGCCGGCTCCAGGCGAGCGAAAAACGGTAGGCATTCATGCCCATCCGGGACAAGAGTGTGACGTCCTCTTTGTAACGCTGATAGCTTTGGCAGGCCCGATCGCCGTTCTGGTTTTTCTTGACGCGCCATCTTTTATGGCTGAAGGCATCCCAAATTGAGGGCTCCTTGCCGTCCTGATTCCAGGCCCCTTCGATTTGATAGGCCGAGGTCGCAGCACCCCATAAAAAATCGGGGCCAAAGTCTCTACTTTGCAGCTGGAATTCTGGAGCCGGGTTCATGCCGCTATCCAGGGCGAGTTGAATCAGCTGTCAACGGCGTTTCCCATTATTATGCAACCAGTCATGCAGCATACAAATCGATGTAGAATCCCAAAAAAGCTCAGCGCCTGGCATTGACACCCGGACAGTAAAATCAAGAAAAGCAATCTTTTGGTTGCTCTTTGGGCCGGCTGCCGCAGAGTCAGGACAACAGGGACCCTCCTGGCGCAATGCAAACTGATTTGGTACAACAGCTGGTGGAACAAGCGCATGAATGGCAGCTCAGCTTTTTTTCGGTCGCTCGGCGAAAATGCGACGCCTATACACTCAGTCCGGACAAAAACTGGCTGATTTTGGAGCTGCATTTTTCACAGGAACCGGAAGACCGCTATGAAAGCGAAATAATTGATCGGGAGTTTATTCTCGTTCAACTGGCCGGTGAACAGTCGGGGCAAGAGGCTGCTCGATTCCGCTACTATTACAATTATAACAGCTATGCTGATTATACCCAGGAATTTGGTTCCGGCTACAGGTGGACCGACCAGGCCACCCTGGTAGTACAGGAGCAGCGCTTTGAGTTGAATCAGATGCCAGGGCCGGCAATCAAGGCTGCGTTGGCCGCATTCTATTAGCGTGTCGGCCAACAGTTCGCTTTGCTTTCGATTACAAACTACGGTTGTTTTTTTGTTTGCCTCCCGCGTAACTGCGGGTCTGATGATTGCCAATGTCCGCACTGTTAATCGTAGACGATGAAAAAAGTATCCGGGAGGCCCTGCAATTCTCTTTAGAGCAGGCAAATTATCACGTATCCACAGCGGAAAGCGTTGCCGCGGCCCGGGCCGTGTTGCAAGCCACTGCTGTCGATCTGCTGATTCTGGATATCGGGTTGCCGGACGGTAATGGTCTCGATTTTCTCAAAGAGCTGCGGCAGCGATTCAGCTTTCCCGTTTTGATCCTGTCTGCCCGGGGGGCGGAACTGGATCGCGTGCTCGGCTTAGAGATGGGCGCCGATGATTATGTAGTCAAACCCTTCAGCCCGCGTGAAGTGGCGGCGCGGGTCAAGGCCATCCTGAAGCGAACCCAGCCGGAAGCTATGCCGGCGTTTGAACATGATGCCAACAAGCAGGCCTTTAAATATTTTGGGCAGAAGCTGTCTTTGACCAGGTATGAGTATCTGCTTTTAAAACTATTTGTGGATCGTCCCGGCTGGGTTTACAGCCGTCAAAAAATCATGGACCTGATTTGGGCCGACCCGGCAGAAAGCTATGACCGGACAATTGATACCCACATTAAAACATTGCGGTCCAAACTGAAAGCCATCCGGCCGGACCTGGATCCCATCGAGACGAGACGCGGACAGGGGTACGCTCTCAAGGAGTATTTATGAGTATTCGCTTTCGCCTGCTGGGCGCCTTTACATTGCTCATAGTTGTAACATTTTATTATTTATTTGATTTTATCGATAATAATCTGCGCCCGCAGTATCTGGAAACTGTGGAGGAGTCGCTCAATGATTCCGCTCACATTCTGGCGGCGCTGGTGGAAAGCACGGGCGGGACTGCCGTGTTGTCGCAGGCGATGCGCCAGACCGCCGGGCGCAGGGTGCAGGCCCGCATATACGGTTTCGACAAAGAGAAAGTTGACCTCGAAATCTATGTGACGGATGAAACCGGCCGGGTGCTTTATGATTCGCAGGGCCGACTGGCTGGCCGTGACTTTTCCGAGTGGAATGATGTGTATCTAACCCTGCGGGGAAAATATGGCGCTCGTTCGACAAGGCTGCAGGAGGATGATCCGAACAGCGGGGCATTGTATGTGGCGGCCCCCATTTACCGTTCCGATCAGATTACAGGCAGTCTGACTGTGGTAAAAACCAAGGCCAATATGAACGTGCTGGTGGCGCGCGCTGAACAGAAGATGTACACCGGGCTTTTGTTGGCCGTTGCTCTGATTTTGTTATTTGGCCTGCTGGTAACGCTGTGGGTCACGCGGCCGATTGGGCAGGTTACGCGCTACATCAGCGGTTTGGGTGCCGGCCAGAAAAGCAGGGCTCCCGAGAGCAGCGTGCCCGAGATCAAGTCGCTCGTTAACGCCTTTGAAAGTCTGCGCCGGGAACTGGAAGGCAAGAATTATATCGAGCAATATGTCCGCTCTTTAACGCATGAACTGCGCTCGCCGCTCAGCGGGCTGGAGGCCGCCCTGGAAATACTGTCCGATCATGAGTTGAATCAGCAGGAACGCGATCGCTTCTTGCAAAATGCCCGCCGGGAATCACAGCGCTTGTTTCGGCTGAGCGATCATATATTACAACTGGCGTCCCTTGAAAATCGCGAGCAGTTTACAGCTGCGACCAGCTTTATCTTTGAAGACTTGCTGGCGCAGGCTGTTCAGCATTTCGACCTGTCTCGCCGGAGCATAGAGCTTGTTCTGCCGCAGTCCAGGACCAGCATCACTGCCATCCCGCTATTGATTGAACAGGTGCTCTCCAGCATCATCCAGAATGCGCTCGATTTTTCAGCACCGGATTCACGCATAGAGGTTCAGATACAGCGTCATACAGACCGTCTCGAATGCCGGATTCAGGATGAGGGCAGCGGTATTCCCGATTTCGCCATTGATAAAATCTATGACAAATTTTATTCGACTGCCCGGGCCGACGGACATCGTAGCAGCGGTCTGGGTTTGTCCTTTGTCAAGGAAGTGATCGACTTGCATCACGGACAGATCGAAATCCGCAACCGCAGCGATCGACGGGGAGTGATCGTCATCATCCAGTTGCCATATTCTTAAAAAAAACGCAAAAAAAGCGTCCGCTTCACATAGACTTCATACTGAATTCTTCTTCGGCCGGCATATTGAAGCCAGCATTGGAGGAAAAATATGTTAAAAATCAATGTGAATCGAATGTCTCTCAAAATCGTCCTGCTCGGGGCCTTGACTCTCGTCCTCTTGATCCCGGCTTTTATGGTCAAGGGGGTCATTAATGAGCGCAAGGAACGGCGCAATGAAGCGGTAGAAGAGATAAACTCTCATTGGGGCGGCCCGATCGAAATTGTGGGACCAATCCTGCTCGTGCCGCTACAATCGCATTCCAAAAAGGAAACCAAAACCCGTTGGCTGACTATCGTACCGTCCGATCTCTCCATCGAATCAGACCTGAAAGCCGAAAAGCGCGCCCGCGGTATATTCAACTCGGTGGTCTACCATACCGAAATCAAGCTGGAAGGCGGCTTTGTACAGCCTGCTCCGGCAGCTGTATCCGGTTACCAGGCAGACTGGAATGGCGCTCGGCTGGCGATCGGTGTTACAGATCTGCAGGGTATAACGACAGCTGATTTGCAATGGAATGGCCGGCGGCACGAATTGCAGCCTGGCACCCCGGGGCCGTGGGATGTCCGGGGTCTGCATGCAGATGTGGGTTCTATACAGGGGGGCCGCTTTCAGATTAGCATGCAGCTGCGCGGCAGCTCTCTATTGCGATTCGGAATGATCGGTCAAAAAACCAGGGCCAGCATGCAGGGCAACTGGACGGATCCATCCTTTGACGGCGCCTTCCTGCCGGCCAATCGGCAGGTTTCCGCTAAAGGCTTCAAGGCCGACTGGAATATCGCCACCATGTTGAATCGGGATTTTCCGGCGCAGTGGATCAGCGGACCGGAAATGAACCAGAACTATTTGCGTATGCTGTCCGAATCGGCTTCCGGATTATCCTTGATTGTGCCGGTTGACTTGTATCAAAAATCGGAGCGCTCGGTCAAGTATGCGGGGATGTTCATAGTGCTGGTTTTTCTGGCTTACTTTTTGTTCGAAGTCCTGTTTGGCTACCACATCCATCCCATTCAGTATCTGTTTTTGGGCGGGGCCAAGATATTGTTCTACCTGTTGTTATTGTCCATGGCTGAACATATCGGCTTTGGCTGGTCCTATTTGATAGCCGCGATTGCTTCTACGGCTCAGATCAGCCTGTTTTCGATGGGGATTTTGAAAAGTAAAATCCGGGCCAGCTGGATGACGGGTATCCTGCTCGGCATCTATGCCTATCTCTACAGCCTGTTGCAGTTACAGGACTATGCATTGATCATTGGCTCCGTCGGACTTTTTGCCATCCTCGGTCTGGTCATGTATTTGACTCGCGATTACAACTGGTATAAAGAAAGCAGCAACTAAACTGTGTTCACCTGGCCCGGTGCAGAGATGCTCCGGGCCTCGGTCGCTAACCAACACAAAAGGAATACCGCGCCGGGGAGCCGGCCGCTTGCACGCAAGGATCTGGCGGTCGTTCTTACCGACCGGCAGCCAGGGGAGTGTCCCCAAACAGCCTCTGGCAACACAGGACGTATTGCCACCGGCGACTTTTCGAAAGCGGACTTGCGCCAGGGACCGATCCTTCGACGAAGCTCAGGAACCGCCCTTCGAAGCTCAGGAACCGCGTGTCTATGAGCGCGCCCAGGCAAGCGAATAAGCCGGAGGGCCCGACCCGGAAAGGGGGGCGCCCCAGTTACAGATTCACAAGCTGCGCAAGTAGCGCACAATGCGATCCCGGTCGCCCTCCCGGATCTTTTCGAAAGTGACTGAAAGCGTTGATTGACTGATTCGCACCAGGAGCACTGTGCTTTCAATTTTGAATTGCGCAATCGGAAATGTCAAACGCAGGCTTTGTTTTTGCTGCAGGGCCGACTGCCAGCGGCTGGTTACTGCGCTGCATTGCAGCTGAGCACCGCCGGCGGAGAGATCTTTGAGTTGCACCGTCACTCCATCCAGGTATCCGCTGATCTGGACGGGACAGCGTGGAAAGTTGCGCCGCTGGATGCGCTCCAGCCGTTCGGCATGCTGCAAAATGCGATAACCGGCGGGCAGATCCGGGTGTGCCAGGGTCTGGCTTGTAAATTGATACAGGCCTTCTGGCCGCCGCAGAACACAAGTCAGTGCACCTGGATCGGGTGTGCCGCTGCCCGCAGCCGCCATTGGAGCGGCAACGGGGCTGGCCGAATCGGTGATCGCGCTGGCGCGGGCCGCTCTTCGAGGTGGATTTCTCAGCAGCAGGTAATCCACCTGATTTTCGTGAACAGTGCCGAGCAATCGGCCATCCGGCTGCAATATGCGACTGCCGACTGGAATCTCCAGCGTGTTTTTCAACTCACGACCGGCCTTTTTGTCGCGGAATTCAAGCAGGGTCTGGATTTGCCACAGTTCCTTGAGCCGGATGCGAAGCTCTTTTTGGTCCGCCGCTGTGCCTGGCTGAGTTTTGTTTTGCCAGGTTTGCAGGGTTTGCTCAAACAAATCACTCTCCTGAAACAAGCGGTGACGATCAAGCAATGGATTCGTTAAAGCGTCGGCCAAATCGCTCAACGCTGCGACCTGGACCGGATTCAGCTGGAATTGGAGTATGTATCTGTGCCACTGCGCCAGACTGGCCGATTCGGCCTGGTCTTTGCGCCGGCGGTCCAGACGACGCTCCAGCCACAACACTAGCAGCACCAGTCCCACGATTAGCCCGATCAAAATGGCGTAGTCTAAGGGACCGGCCTCGGGAAAACCGCTGGCGATACCGTGCATCAGGGCATCGACTCTCTTTTGATTCCAGAAGATCATTTTACTTTGGATTTATCGGAAAAAACCGATAGAATCAGTATGTTACGTGGAATGTACACAGCGGCTACCGGTATGGTGATGAACCAGTACAGGATGGACGTGGTTGCGAATAATCTGGCTAACGCCGATAAAACCGCTTTCAAGAGCGACGAGGCCATATTCAAGTCTTTTCCGGAAATGCTGATCCAGCGTACTCGTGAAGACGGGCTGGGCTGGGTGCCGCCGGGCAGCTTTGATCTGGCTCCCATTACCGGCAAGCTGGGTACCGGGGTCGAATTTAATGAAAGCTACATCCGCTTTGAACAGGGCGCCGTGAAAAAAACCGGCAACCCATTCGACCTGATGCTGGATGACAGAGCCGGAGAAAGGCCGGGCTTTTTTGTCGTCAATACGGATCGCGGCGAACGTCTGACTCGCAGCGGCAGTTTTATTCTGGATAGGGACGGTTATCTGGTAACCCCGGATGGCTTTCGGCTACAGGGTGAAAATGGGCCGATTCAAATCGTAAAGCATAATGTACTGATCAAGGAAAATGGCGAGATCTGGTATAATGAACGCCTGGGCAATGAGGCCGAGACCGGGGTGAATGAGACCTCTAACCAATGGGAGAACCCGGTCCTTTTGGATCGGATCCGCATCCGCACGGTCGAGTTTCCGCGTGAATTAAAAAAAGAAGGCAACAGCTTCTACGCCGACACGCCGGAGTCGGGTCCGATCCGCGAGTTCCGTGATTTTGGAACCGCTGGCGAGCCGCAAATTTTACAAGGCTACCTTGAGGCTTCTAATATCAATATTGTCCGGGAAATGGTCAACATGATCGAGGTCCAACGCAATTATGAGGCCAATCAAAAAAGTGTGACGACCCAGGACAGTCTCCTGGGTAAACTGATTAACGAAGTCGCCCGTTAATGATCTGGTAATTCGAATCCGCACAGC
>JAGRNA010000066.1 GCA_020441005.1 Leptospiraceae bacterium | reverse complement strand
CTGAATAAGGAGCGATGCTAAAATCCGAACACTCCACTCCCATCCTGGGCGGGTTGTATCACAAATACGAGTGGAAGGGGGCCGCATAACGAGAATTTGGTAAAGTTTTATAAATTTCGGCAGTACAAGGTCGCTGTGGTTCGGCAAGCTCACCAATCGCGTCTTCGAAGCGCCGCCTGTCCAGCTTGACTCACAGCGCATGCAATCAGTCTGGCCAAACGCTGGCGCATTTGGTTGAAGGGGGCGGTGCTTGTAGTGCGGTCAGCGGATCTATGCTGGTCGGCCAAATACTTCTTATTTTTGGATTTATATGCGCGCTTAAAAAAACCGTCCATGGTTTTTTGCGCGCGCAAGTTGTGTGGCCTGTCGGTCTATGTGCACATCCTGTGCACGCGCTCCTGCGAAAAGAAGGAGCGCCATTATTATCTTTATTTCGGCCGGCACCGGGCCCTCCGGCGGCCACTGCGATGTGTCGAAGTGCACTCGTTCGCTTGTGCTCACTCATAGACACGTCGGTCGCTGGCGCGGGCCTTGTTTCGGTTCACCCAATTAGTTGCAAGGAAACCTGAATTCTCCACACATGTGTGGAGAATTCACCAGTTTGCCTATGGGTTTCAAAAACCCTGCCTGGAACACTGTTTATCCTGTTGCTGTATTGATTACACATGGTAATCAACTCAGCCCTGCAAAAGACCTATAAGCCGCACCTGCAAGCTGCTGACTTGCTGCCAGCTTTCTGGGATCATTATCGCGTTCCAGTTGCTTGCCCTTGAATTGCAAATTGGAGCCATTGCTCCGCCCATATTTTGGATTCTTGCATAACACATTGCGACCTGGCTGGATTATTAAACAGCATAGCTTTCTAAAACCTGAGTTAGCAATTCTTTGCCTTTAGGAACAGGAATTTCTCTGTTTTCTTGATTGGCGACTTCCAACCAAAGCTCTGAAGCTATCTTGATTTCTTTCAGAGCTTCTTCTTCGGATTCACCAAAAGCGCTACAACCGGGCAACTCGGGAACAATAGCGATATAGCCTTCGTCTTCAGCGCTATAAAATATTTCAATGGCATATTTACTCATCTGCTTCCTCCATTAGCTTGTAGTATTCAATCAGCTTGATCAATTGCCTGACTTGATACGGCTTGGCCTTGCCTCTCACTTCCTGAAAATTTAGCTGCTTCCTGATTCCTGTCCGCGAATAAATCGTATGACTACCTTTGCCGCCTTTGTAAACAAATCCGAAGGATTCAGCGTACTTGCAAATGTCTTTGAATCGTACATTGGTCGGATTTCGTTTCAGTTCCCTGTAAATGTCCGCTTTTTTTCATATCCAAATCATTTTACTTTGTCCAGCCAATTTTGGATTTGCAACCTGTTTTTTCAACACTGTTTTAAAGGTTTTCCGGCCTTACTGCAACGAACTCCGTACGCATACCACTCTCAAACAGAAACGGCCCGTCCAGGTAGCCTTGCCGACCCAAACGGGTTCCGGCAAGCTGATTTCCACTCCCATCCTGGGCGGGCTGTATCATCGTTACGAGTGGAAGGAGGCTGCATGACGATAATTTGGTAAAATTATATAAATTACTGCAGTACAAGGTGCGTGGTTATTCGCTTAACAAGTTGTTTCAAGATAACTAAAAACCAAACTGGCAATTATCAAATGTGCCGGTATCAAAACGACACCCATCGGCATTGTTGGAGACATTGATTAAAAAAAGCCCGAATAGGACACCGCCATTTTTAAGCTCAAAACTATTATCCAGGTTCGAGAAAACACAGTTATGCGTGACTAAAGCGAGTAGAATGACCAGTAAACCTGCCCACCAGGACAGGAAGCGCTGGTCCCGTAACTTATTACAGCGATCTTGAGTTTTTTTTAATTTCGGTCTGAAAGGTTTTTTCATAATTGCATTTCCACAAAGGACTCTTTTAGAATTTAAAATTAAAACCAAGCATTAAACGGTTTTGATTGCCCATACCGAAATTTGGCTGCAGTGCTTTAGTTGGCAAGCTTGACTGCGTCGGGTCGTCCTGACCTATGCCAATAAACAAGTACTGTAAAAAAGGATACTCTTTAACGATGTCTGGACGCGATAGAACGAGCGCATCAATGACATTCAAACCCCATACAACGGATAACAATGTCACCATGTTATTCGTTTCATGCTCGCGTTTTAAAAGAGTCGCTTTCTCTGCCTCCAGGATTCCCAGGAACAGAATATAACCATTGATGCCTTGGCTTGATAAAAGCGCAGGCGTGACTTGTTCCGAGTACTCTTCCTGAGCGGCCGCGTGCAATTGCCGTTTTTGCCAGTACAGGTTCAAAGCGACCAGATAAGCTCCCAACCAGGTAGCGCCACGCCATTTGTGTTGCATGGCATATTGGCCCCAGCCCGGGATTAGAACTGATTTCCAGGCTGGCGACAGGCCCTGGTCCTGCTCAATGTTCTCCATCGGTTTTTCTTCTCTGGCCGGCGGACCATATTTTACTACCGGTTTTTTTATGGGTCGTTGAATGACCTTTTTGCGCGGCCACTTGACCGGCTTGATGCGTACTTTGGCAATTTGTGCATTTGGCACTACTATAAAGCGACGGCTCGGCAGTTGAATCCGATGAACATTCCCTGATGGAAAGGCTTTGACATTCGTATAAGTCTTGCCATTCTTTAAAGTTACCGTATCTGCTTTTAGTGTGTTACCCATCATAACAAAACAAACCAGAACTATTATTGTCCAGACAGGCAGACAATTCAAACAGCCTGACCTGGTATGATAATTACTTGACTTCACTTAGGCTGGCAAGGTCGGAGTAATCAACTTCAATGACACCATAGACCGTGTGAATTTGCAACACATCGCCCTTGTCCGATGGATAGCCAGTATACTCGCGACCATCCTGTAACCGCATTGTAAACAACTTACCGTAAAACTTTTTGATTTCTTTATCTGAAGTTAATTCCAAGTCTTCATCCAGCGGGCCTGCGCCAAACTTTTTAAAGACGGGATCCGTGCGATTGAATCTCTGCAATTGCAGGTTCGCCTTAAAAGGCTGCTTGTTTACTTGCAAACGGCCATTGCCGTCAATCGTAGCCCTTTGACCTGCCGTGACAATGGCTGATGCATCGCCGGTCTTGGCTTTAAACTCAACCCGGCCTTCATGGACATCCAGAACTGTGATTTGCTTTGAACTCGATAGCAGAAACTCTGTACCACGCACGCTGGCAACTGCTGTCGGCGTGTGCACGCTAAAATCCTGCTCTGGTTCCAGCCGCTCTGATTGATAGTAGAGTTGGCCTTCAAGATTCAGGTTTACCTTTTTTGATAATAGTTTTTTGTCAGCTCCTGACACAGCCTGACTCTGCTGTAAAATCACTTCCGCATCAGATCCAATGCGAACCCGGGCGCCTTTAAAAAATAAAAGTTGGGCGGCTGAATCCGAATCAGTTTTAAGTCGCTGATTGACTTTAAAAAGGAAACCGGTCTCGGGAATTGTCTGAGTCGACAGTTTGCTTTCTTTGGTAGCTTCGTAGCTTCCGTCCGCAAGCAGTTTGCCTTCGTTTAGCTTGGCTGTGCCTTTGATGATCTGGATGATACCGCCGGGCTGATTGTCCTGTCCGGATTGCAGATGGAAAAACACCGCAACTCCGGCAACAATTGTAAATAGTGCGGCAGCTGATAATACTAGAGTCCGTTTCATTTTGCTTTTTCCCTTGGGCAAAGAGGTGACTGGGGTGACTTTTTCTGTTGCGATCGTGCCATCCGCACTTTTTGCGATAGTGGCTTTGATGTTTGCATCTGCCTGGCTTGTCGGCCCGGATGATTTGGCAGCCAGATTTTGATACAAAGCCGGCCACTTTTCTACATTTTCGTCCAGCAGTTTGCGCGAGAGTTCTTCGTAATTCATACTTCCAAACCCTCCAAATCAAACCCGTGCTTGCGAAAGTAAGCTGCGACACTAGTTAAGCCCTGTTCCATTTTGCGATACAAAGTGGCCCGCGATGTATCCAGGACTTTGCAGATTTCCTCGACCGGTTTATGATCAAGCAGACGCAGTTCCAAAATAGCGGCGATGTCACCCGGTAGTTCGACTAACGCGTCCCGAAATAAAATCCGGATTGTTTCGCTTTTATCGCGCTCTGAATGATAAATCAGATCGTCTGGATTGACCAGCTCGTCGTTGCGATTGCGCGAGCGTATTTCATCGATCAAGGCATTGCGAGCCACCCGAAATGCATAGGCGCGGGCAGTCTCTGCCTGAATTTGACCCTGACGGACTTTTTCCAGTATTTTTAGAAAGACATCCTGCAGCACATCATTGGCTGTATCGGCATCGCGCAGTCCGCTTTGCAGATAACCAAACACGCTGTCTTTATTCTGCTCGTAGAAAGCCTCAAATTCCTCTATTCGCAAGCTGGCCGTTTTGTCTCCTCCAGCACCTCCCTCTCTTTGAAATTAAATTACTAAACAAACTCCCTTGGAGCGTGTTGTATTGAATTACGTGGATGGCGCTGGTTTGTCTCAAAAAATCTAATACTGAGCCCATAAAATATATGATTCAAGCAAAGTGTCAAATAGAATTAGTATTATGCAGAGTTATTACTTGATCTGGAGGATCCAGACAACATTCATATTGATGGCCGGGTTTCTTTGTCAATTCGGGGTGCACCGGCTCCAGTACCTGAATCGGTTGGATCTCCCAGATGGCAATCGTTGATTTATACTGGCAAGTCATCTATAAGTAGGACTTGTATGTTGTATTATACGTGATCCGGTGACCAGCGGGTGCAATTAATAAAATATTGACATAATGTATCCTGATGGTGATTTTTGACCAAACATGATTTGAATTCAGATATTTTGAGACAATTTTGCCTTTCAGACGTATTGACTATCATATTTGATAATTTTTTAAGAGGAATAAATGAAAAGGATACTTCAGGAGCTTCCAGTCTGGTTTTCAAAAGGCTTTTTTGTGGGTTTGGGCTTTGCATTTGCCATTAGCATTACAAGTCTGTTAGCGGTAACAATCTCCGGCACAATCAATACATTCGCATCAGGCGATGTGGTTAGCGCCTCCAAAATCAATGAAAATTTTTCAAGTTTAGAGTCGGCGATCAAAGGTATACCACTGGGAACATATTGCGGTTCTTCATCAGCATCAACTGGAAATGCAGGTAGTTATACCGCAATTAAGGCCCTATGCACAACAGCGTGCGGTAATAGTAATGCGCATGTTTGTACCGGTCACGAAATGGCATTGAGTCAGCAGAATGGAGTGGCGATTCCTGCTATCACTTTGTGGACTGTTTCCTATCTCCAGGTGGATAATGCCGGAGCACTTGTTTCAGATTGCAATGGCTGGACAAGCAATAGTGCTGCTGTTTATGGCCCTATACATAATATTTCAGGTTATGGCGGCAAAGGTGGTTGCAACGCTTCTCTTGGCTTTGCCTGCTGTCTTTAGAACTTGCTTTTGGAGTTTACCTTGGCCAATCTGTGTTAAAGCCTCGTTATGAAAGCAAATTGACAAAAAGCCGACACAGTGCCCATATTTTTTTGAGATATTTTCACCATTCAGGTGTATTAGATCACGTAACATTTGGAGTATATTGAGGGGGACAAATGAAAAGGATACTCCAGGAGCTTCCAGTCTGGTTTTCAAAAGGCTTTTCTGTGGGCCTGGGCTTTACATTTGCCATTAGCATTACTAGTCTTTTGGCTGTAACGATTTCCGGCACAATCAATTTATTCTCATCAGGCGATGTGGTTAGTGCTTCTAAAATAAATGAGAACTTTGCCAGCTTGAAGACAGCCATTGAATCGATCAATCCTGCTTACAATACTTCAGAGGTAGTTACAGATCAAGTCTGGATTGATGGCAAACCGATCTATCGCAAAGTTGTAAACACTGGTGCTCTTCCCAACAATACTACCAATAATATCGCGCATGGCATTACCGGGATGAGCAATGTTATTAGAATATATGGTTTTGCAAAAACAGCTGCAAGCCAGTATATTCCTATGCCATACCCAACCAGTAGCGGTGGTGGCAGCCTGACTCTAGATGCAGATACAACCAACATAAATATATTTACGAATTCTGCTGGATTTATTGGCTATACAACCAGTTATGTTGTTTTGGAATATACGAAATGAGATAGCTGATTGATTTTTCATTTGGCACTCCTCTTGCATATTTTTTATTTCCAAGAACTAAATCCTGGATGATTTCCGCTTATCAAAAATTCACGGATTAAGGGACCCGCGCCAGTGACCGATCCTTCGACGAAGCTCAGGAACCGCGTGTCTGCGAGCATTCTGCATTGGACAGAAAGCGTGCATGCTTGCGGGCACGGTGTCGGCGAGGGGAAATCCGGCTAATGGAGCGCTGTCCGAAAGGCGCTCCAATGGTGAAGCATTTGCGATAGGGAACTGCTGAACCTAAAGCTGACGCATTTAGTTGAAAAGGGAGTGTTTGTAATTCCGCCGGAACCCAGCTCGCCAGACCGCCAAACATAGGGTCTCCAGCCGAATTCCAGAGTGCCGAACATCGCCATAACTGCCAAAATCAGGTAATCAATCCTGCTTTTCATCATAGCCGCAAGCCGATTTGATCCCTTATCTTGATTGACGCATCGGGTTTGCGGCTCAGTCTCGTGGCTGGCGCTGCCGAAGCGAGGTATAGTATGGAAGCAATGGTAATGCTGCTGTTCATTGCGACAGTCACCGGGTTGATTTTCCTGAGTATTTTTTATTGGGCCTGGAAAAGTGGTCAGTTCGAGAACCTGGATGGTCCGGCGCATCGTATCCTGCATGATGATGATGACCTGGAAAACTTCAAGGTCAGCTCGAGCGACAAGAAACCGTCCGGATCCTGATACCATGTCGAATTTGTTCGTCGCCTTGCCTATCGGCAGCTTTATCGCCGGCCTGGTTGCCTTCCCGCACTGCGCTCTCATGTGCGGTCCGCTCTTTGCCCTGTTTAGCAGTAACTGGATCAGTTATCACAGCGGCCGCGCTGTCGGTTACACGGCTGTGGGTGGACTGCTCGGCTGGCTTAGTCTCAGTATTGATCAGACGGGTCTGATCCTGTCGATTCAGCACCTGTCTGTCTTTGTGATCGGTGCGATTTTTATCATCGCTGCTTTGATCCAGTTTCTGCCGTACGACATCCAGATCCTCAGCCACAGCTCCAGCCGTCTGGGTTCCTGGATTGCCCGGCTGCGTAATCAGAACGACTTCGGCGCCGGTATCTTTATTGCCGGGTTGCTTTCGACCCTACTGCCTTGCAGTGTCTTGATTCCGGTATGGGCGCTGGCGGCGACATCGGGCTCGCCGCAGGCCGGGGCGACGATGAGTTTCGGTTTTCTGCTCGGGACCATCCCCGGTGCGCTGCTTTTTCGCTTCCTGTTTCAAAGGCAATGGTGGCAGAAACTGAGTATCCGTCGGTCGTTCAAGATTGCCAGCGGCACCGTGCTGCTTTCGATCGGTATCCTGGTTTTGTTTTATCGGGGCGTATTTTCCCCGTACATGAATGTGGCCAGTCCCGATTACGAGGGCAGTCAGGACCAGGATTGTCTGCCGGCCATACCACCGACAAATTAAATTCGCTATGCGCGAGTCCGACATTATCCAGCTATTTTTTCCGGACGCCGATACCCGGCGCCTGGATGACTGCGCGGCACTGCACGTCGCTGACAGCGGCCAATTTCAACTGCACACCACGGACAGCATGGTGGCCGGCACTCATTTTCGGCTCGACTGGTCGAGTCCGGCCGATCTGGCACTCAAGCTGGTGCATTGCAATCTCTCGGATATCTTGAGTTCCGGGGGTCAGGCCCGCAGCGCTTTTTTAAATCTGGGCTTGCCAACCGGTATACCGGAAGACTTTATCGTTGAATTTGCCCGCACCCTGGTCGCTGAGCTGGAACGCTACTCGATCGACCTGGCAGGCGGCGACACCTTCAGGGCTCCGGCTCTGTTTTTGAGTCTGCATATGATTGGCTGCGTGCATCCTTTGCTACAAGCAGCGCAGCCCCGGGGAATCGAAAGACGCGGCGGACAACCAGGAGATTTTTTATATCTGACCGGAACGGTCGGCCGCAGTCTGGCGGGCCTGCAGCTTTTGGAGCAAATGAGCAGTCGCCAGATGGGCGCGACTAGCTCGGTTGAGGGAGGCCTGGAACGCGAGGTTCATCTGGCCAATACAAACACTGCCGAGTCCCATGCCGAAAACGGGCTTGCGAGCCATTGTCGGTTGCAGAGTCAGCTAGCCGGACTGATCCAAAGTCAACTCTCGAGCGCTGAACAAGGATGCGTCCAGCATCACTTGCAACCCCGTTGTCGCTATGATCTCTTTGCGGATTTAATTGGCCGTTATAAAATCCATGCGATGATGGATATCAGCGACGGCCTGTTCCCGGACGCGCATCGGCTGGCAGCCGCAGCCGATCTATGCCTGGATATGCAACTGGAAAAGATCCCCGTCGCGGAATGTGCGCGCACTCTGCTGCAGCCTGATGACTGGATTTTTAGCGGGGAGGAGCTTGAACTGCTGTTCCTGTCACCGGCCAATATTGCGCACCCGGATATACATTGCATTGGTCGGGCCACAAATCAGGAGCAAAGCGGTGTGCGCTGGTTTCGAGAGCACCAGCCGATCATTCCTGCGTCCGGCCGGGCCTTCACTCATTTTTAGGTTCGGACGCTTGCTGGTATGAATCGCGCTTTAGATAAGGCTGCAGAGCCTGCCACATGTTTTCGGCCATGATTTGGGTGCCCTTTGCATTGGGATGAATCTGGTCGCTTTGGAGCAGCTCCGGTCGCCGAATAATATTGTCCATAAAAAACGGCAACAGGATTACAGACCTGGATCGGGCCACATCGATGTAAATTTGTTTATATTGTCGAATATAATCTCGATCCATTACGAAGGGCGGCCAGATTTTGAGCTGGAACAGGTAGATCGTTATGGGGGGGTGGACACGCCGGGCTAGCCGGATAATGTCTTCTATGTTAGATTGAATCTGGCTGGGAGGTACACCCATCACAGCATCATTTGACCCAAGCTCAATGACCAGCGCATCCAAATCCTGGTGTTGGTCCAGCAGGTCCGGCAGGCGCTGCAATGCTCCTGCGCTGGTATCGCCTGATAGGCCAGCATTAATGATTTTGTACGGCAGGTTTGCGCTGATCATTTTTTGCTGCATTAAAGCGGGGGCTTCCTGGCCGCGGAAAAGACCGTAGCCTTCAAACAGGCTATTGCCTAGCAAAAGAATTTGTTTGTCTGGCGCACTGCTTCGCATTGACTGGCTCCTTTGGTCTGGATTACTGGATTGCGGTCGGCAGGCCGCAAACAGGACTAGCGCAATTGCCACGGATCCCAGCACGCCAGCAGTTGGCTGTCCAGCCTTGTGAAAGTTTGGAGTCCAGGCGTGCACAGCTCAGATTGCAGTCAGCGACCCTGCTTTCAATGAAAAAAGACAGGCCGATCCAGTGCCCGGTTTCTGGCACACTACTGCCCATGGACAATTAAGAACCTGATCGATCCGATTACCGGATCGTTCATTCCTGTGGTCTTGCGATTCGCAAACCGTTTTGCGCTGGTTGTCGCAAGCATAGTTTGATACTCATCAACCCTGTTTGTTTTTTCCTCCGCAGAGCAAAAGCCAAATCGCAAAGGCCATCTCGCCCAACATACTGGGAACAGCCACCAGTGTTAAGAAAACGATAGCGTACTCCTGATATGTTTGCAAAAGAATATGGGCGCTGGTATCGATCATATACATTAGTCCTGCGATGGCCAGAAAAATGCGAATCCAGAGCGGACCATGAAAGATGCGTGCAAGTAAAATTAAATGCACGCCAAAAAAGAACAGCCCGATGAGCCAGATGATTTCAAAATGCTGAACATTGCTTTGGATCAGTTCAGCGTCCGTCATGCCTGGAATTGCTGGTAAATAATAGATCGCCACGCCCATGAGCGCAGCATGCATCAGGCGAAACAAGGTGCTCAACCGATTCAGGGTCTGACTGTTATAGATTTCCCAAAGGGTCCATGCCACGACCACATCGCAGACTACGGTGATCAAGAAAGCCATAATACCGATTCGAACAGTAAAGGCCATCGTTGTCACGGTTTGCACCGGATTGGTCTTCAGCGATTCCAGCACCACGAAGTTGGCAAAGATGGCCGCAAAAAAGATGACCAGATAACTGATACCGGTTAGAATGGATAATTGTCTGACTTGCATGGGGACTCCTTTGCTAGCTGTTCGCGTTGCAATCAGTCCGCAGCATAGTCCGGGAAGGCAATAGGTGTCAATCGCTAATTAAATCCAAGTACGATATAAATACCAGTAACTATTAGAATAATCAGTCATGTATCGTGACTTGACTGAACCCTGCAAATCTGTATTAACAGTGCGACTGAATCCCCAGGCGGTGGACTGGCCAAAACCATGCAATCCATGGCAATCCTGCATTGAATGAGCCCCGCCGCAGAACCGGTTTTAGGTTGAAAGAATAGCCACAATTTGATATCATCACAAATCAAATTCGACAGTAGCCTGATGGAAAATGTATACACAGCCCCGCGAACGAATCAGCCGGACACTGGGCCCTTTCCCGACTCGGATTTACAGCGCAAGAACCCGCTTTTTATCGCCGGTTTCGGCTTCTTTGCCGGCGGTTTCAGCGGCCTGATCAGTGGAGCGATCAGTTCGGTCTTGATCGGCTTATTCTATGTGCTCATCGTCCAATACACTCAGTCGGATCGGGAAACCATGGTGATTGTCGTAATCCTGGGCGGCCTTTTCGCCGGAGGGTTTATGGGAGTGGCTTGCGGGCTGATGTTGGCTGCCATGCTGGTTTTTTTCATATTCTTTCGGCCGGGTATTCAGCGGGCTAGTCTTTTGGCCTGGAGCCTGATTGTGGCGGCGCTGATGGGAGTCGGCAATGGTATTATGGCAATTGCCATTTTATATGCAATTTTTGATGAAAACCGCTACGGCACCCTGGTCCCCGAGTACGCAGTGTACACTTCGGGTCCCTTGATCGGGCTGGCGGGCAGCCTGGCAGGATCCTGGTTGCTCGCCAGCGCCATTCATAAATATTCTTTATATTCTTCGCGGCCGATTTTCAAGGTTATCGGCGATGCCCTGCAAAAGGGTTCCGGCGGCAGAACGAAAGTCCCAAGCGTCCATCTGCCCACAGATCCGGTCCAAGCGGACGCCACCGGCCAGATAGCTGCGGATCCAGGCGTTACAGCTAACATGTCTGCGCCTGGCTCCAGAATTGATCTCTGATCCAGGCAGCGGCTCCATCCCGAGCAAAAAAGCATAGTCCTTATTGACTTTTTTCAAGCCTGGCTGGTATTCCGGGCAGACCCGTTCTACGCCGCAGAGCCGCCATAAAAGCGACCCCGGGATCAATTTTGTCAGCAATGTAAGCGCTTTCTTTCTCGCGATACCAATGCGTGAATTGCAGCTGCGGCGCTTCATAGTGGCCGATCAGGATCTCAATGGGATACGCGCGCGCAATTGCCTGCACCAGCCGAATGTTGGCATTCAACTGCGCCTGCGTCAAGGGCCACGCCGGGCCGCCAATGTTTTCGATGCCAATACTATTATGATTGAGACCAATGCAATGCCGGGCAAAATGGTTTTCAGGCATTAATTGAAATATGCTGCCATCCCGATCCACCATGAAGTGTATTGATACATTTACCAAACCGGCCGCGTAGAGTTTGGCGCGTGCGGCTGGTGCCTTTTCGCTATTAAAGATTCGAAATGCTGTATGGAAATCCGGAGTCGCCGTCCAGTGGACTACGATGATGACGGGCTCAATTAGCAAGCTGTTTGCGCGCTGATCGCTATGCCGCTGAATATAGGCGAGCGAGGCCTGCTTTCGCCAGGGGCTGAATGAAATCGGCTTGTTGTGAATCCAGCTGATGGAATCTGCCAGAATAGCGGGTGCCGCCGGTCGCTGGCCGGCAGTCGTTTGCGATGGATGGTTTTGATCAATCGGACCGGAACACGCCCAACAGAGACTCGCCCAAAGCAACAGAGCAATACCAGGGCCTGCTGGAAGATGAATTACATCCGACCGCTTGCGGCCCAAAGATGTCTGATCAGGAGAAAGCACGGGGCTCATGCGTTTTATTGGATTCAACTTTACCAGATCCATGCATTTTTTCTTGACGCCCCGGTGGGGGATGGGAAGCGAGCGAACCTTTCCGACCGCTCAAGCAAAAAGATCCACTTGTAAAATGGTTTTTACGCCAGTCATCAATTTTTCATGGAGTACTTGTCTTTTTCAGTTGACACGGCAATCCAGCCGAAACACAAACAGTGATATGCTCAAATCTCTGAAAGAGAGTTCGATCATTTTGGTCCTGGTTGTTTTAGCGGCAACAACCAGTCAATGCTGTACTGCGGATGATCCAATACAAAATCTGGATGCTAGCCGGTGCTCCTTAAAGCCCAATCCGGGACCTTGCCGGGCCTTGATGGTGCGTTACTTTTATAATCCAGATAGCCAGCGGTGCCAATCGTTTAACTGGGGCGGGTGCCAGGGAAGTGTTCCCTTTGAAACCCTGGATGCCTGCCAGGCAAGCTGCGAAACTAAAAACTAAACGGTTTACAATTCGTCTAATGGAACGTCAAATGAAGTCTGCCCATCCTGCCAAAACAAAGCGACCACTGAGTCTTATGCTAGTTGCTACCATCCTTTGGAGCATGACATTGGCCTGCCAGTCGAAAGGTGGCGACGATGATGTGATGAATCTCTTGCTACTGTGGTTCTTGGTCAATAATACAAACAATACAGCGAGCTGTAGTACGGTATCTGATCCCCTTTTCTCCAATCAATGGCACCTGAGCAATACAGGCCAGCTAGGCGGTACCAGCGGTGAAGATGCGAATGTCACCGCTGTATGGAGCTCTGGAATTTGCGGTAGTAATATTTCTTTTGCAGTCGTCGATGATGGTCTGGCAATCGCGCATGAAGACCTGAGCCCGAATGTGGCCGCCGGAAAGAGCTACAATTACCTGAATGGCGGGACCGATCCAAGCGCGTCCTCGGCCAATCATGGCACATCCGTCGGCGGTGTATTGGCAGCCAGATCCAATTCGATCGGCGTGCGCGGTGCCTCTCCCCTGGGCTCCTTGCGGGGCTACAATTTATTGCAGAATTCAACCTCATCCAATGAGGCCGATGCCATGACCCGGGATGTTGCCAATGTGCATATCTCGAATAATTCCTGGGGTCCCACCGATTTATCGGGCAAGTTGTCGGATTCCTCATCGATTTGGCGCTCAGCGATTGATACCGGTCTTTCTACCGGACGCAGCGGCCTTGGAACCCTGTATTTCTGGGCGGCCGGCAATGGCGATACCTCGGGATCTTATGCAGGCATTGACAACGCCAATTTTGATGGTTACGCCAACTATCATGGAGTCATGGCGGTCTGTGCCATCGGGGATGACGGCAAAAAAGCATCCTATTCGGAGCAGGGAGCCAATCTGCTGGTTTGCGCTCATTCTCAAGGCAGCAGCGGAAAGGCCATCACGACAACCGACAACATTGGATCGCTGGGTTATAATACCAATGGCGGTTCGGGCAATTTATCAGATACTAACTACACCAATACCTTCAATGGAACGTCTGCTGCCACGCCGCTCGCGGCCGGAGTGACTGGTCTTGTTTTACAGGCCAATCCGAATCTGGGCTATCGCGATGTTCGATTAATTTTAGCGCAATCAGCTCGCAAGAACGACGCATCTGATTCTGACTGGGCCACCAACGGTGCGGGCATGCATATCAACCACAAGTATGGCTTTGGAGCAGTGGATGCGAATGCCGCAGTTACCCTCGCCAAAACCTGGACTAATATTGCGGCTCAGAAAACCTACACAACTTCGACCAGCTCTCCGAGTGCTACCATTACAGACGGTAGTGCAGTCGGGGTTACAAGTAATATAATCGTTTCCGGTAGCGGTGTTTCTAAAATAGAGTTTGTCGCCGTGAATGTCACTTTCAGCCACAACTATTATCGCGATCTGGAAATGATCCTGACAGCGCCCTCTGGAACCAAAAGCACCATCCTGGCACGCGGCACATCTTCCGGGAGCCCGGATGGGATCTGTGTAAACCTGAATACTTTTTCGATCGAACCGAACGGCAATTGCTCTGTGAACACAACGTGGCGCTTCGGGACCACCAGGCACATGCAAGAATCGGCGGATGGTACCTGGTCGCTGCAGGTGCGTGACCAGGGTGTTCGGGGAACAGCGAATGGAACATTCACATCATGGAATATGAAATTCTATGGGTATTGAAATACGGAAACTGCGACTTATGAAAAATACTAATACTTATTCATTATTCCTGTTGGTTGCATTCCTGTTCTGGCAAACGGCCCTGACCGCCCAGGAGCAAAGCTACAGCTGGTTTGATGGCGAAAACGAACAAAAAATCACCCTGCTGCCTGAACTCCTGGCTGAATTCAATCAAAGCGGGTCCATCGGCTCCCGTGACGGGCAGGCCAGGATGGTCTCGCAGATGGGCGCTGTGCGGATCTACAAAATCAGTGATCCAGAACTGATCAAGGCCAATACAAATGGTAAATCGCCTGGTAGTCAGGGTATATCGCCGGTTTTTGCTAGCGGTACGGGTGAGAAAATGGCCTTGCCGGGTGGCATTTTGGTTGCATTGCAATCCGATTGGTCGGCTGGCAAATGCGAATCCTGGATCAACGCACACGGTAGCCTGGTCTTGCAGAAGCTGCCGATTTCAGGAAATTACTATCTAATTTCTTCCGGATCAGGATGGGCCAGTCTGGAGCAGGCTAATCAATTGCGCAATGAAAGCGGAGTGCTGGTGGCGATGCCCAATTGGTGGAAGGCCGTTCAGGCGCGCTAGCATACATTTTTCAGCGGATGCGACCCATTTAGCCAGCATTGCGGCCGCTATCTGCTATGGACTGCCGATCCGGCGCCGGGCCCATTCGCCGCGCTCCACCCGGCAAAGGCGGCAGATCGGGGCCGAGCTTGATTGCCCGCAGATTTGACAGGGCTGTAATGTATCCCGGGGCGCCGGGATTGCCTGCACCAGCGCATGCTGTCTAATAAAAGATAGATAGTAGCGGTTTACAAAACCGGGCATCAGTTGATCAGCATGAGCCAGAATCGAATTATATTTTAAACGGCTGCCGTTTTGGCTGTAGGAACAGCGGCTACGAACCACATCCAGCTGCAGGGATTCAGCCAGTTCCAGGATGTCTGCTTCGCGAACATAGCAGAGGGGTTTGACCCGTTTGACAAAGCCGTTTTGAGCGGCCAGGACGGGCAGGCTTTTTTGTAAATAATCGAACTGCCATTCCCGGTTATTCGCCAGCAGCATCGCGGCCTCATCATCCAGATTGTGAGCCACTGCCAGCACCTGATAGCCGTGCTGACGGGCGTAGGCATTAAATATGCGTCGCTTGATGGTACCGCAAACTGCGCAGGTTTTCGTACCGGTATTGAGATGGTCCACCTGCAGCCCCTGCTCATTTTGGCTGCTCACAATTTCGTATTGAATCCCTTCCCTCTCGCAAAAAGCGCGCACCTTGCGGCCGGATTCATTGCTGACCGGATCAATTCCCAGATCAATATGCAGCACTCCAAAGGGTTGATTCAGCGCTTTGAGAACCAACGCCAAAACCAGACTGTCTTTGCCCCCTGATACCGCCAGGAGCAGGCGGTCGCTTCTTTCAAACATCTGAAAATCACGGCGGGCCCGGTTGACCTTGTTTTTGATCTTTTGAAACAAGCTGGAGTTCACGCCTTACTTGCGGTCCAGGAACTGGCAGCGGTCAATCAGATTATCCGGACGCCCCGGACAGGTCGCAGATCACGACCTGGATTGCAACTTGACAAGGCTGTTCCATCACAGGCTATACCCCTATGAGCATCGACCTGAACAGCATCGCCTGGTTTGATAACGACTATCGCCCCCTGTCAGAGTGTAATGTGAATATTTCAACGCATGCTCTGCAGTATGGCACCATGGTCTTTGGCGGAGTGCGGGGCTACTATAACATTAATTTGGGTCAGGTGTTCCTGTTTCGGCTGGCCGAGCACTGCCAACGCTTGCTACGCAGCACACGGATTATGCAAATGCAGTCTCCGGTCGAGGCCGATGAAATGGCCACCATTCTGCTGGAACTGGTGCGCCGCAATGAGTACAATTGTAATGTTTATTTTCGTCCATTTATTTATAAACGCGACCTGCAATTGTCGCCGCGTCTGCATGACGTGAATGACAATTTTGCGATCTATTCATTGAAACTGGACGACTATCTGGATACTACCCGCGGAATGCGGGTCTGTGTTTCCAGCTGGCGCCGCATCTCGGAAGATCATATTCCCACTAGATCCAAAGCCAGCGGCGGTTATATCAATTCCGCGCTGGCAAAATCGGAGGCCATTCAAAATGGATTTGACGAGGCCATTTTTCTGGATCACAATGGCTTTGTTTCCGAAGGCAGCGCCGAGAACATTTTTATCGTGCGTGATGGCAAACTGATTACCCCACCGATTGGTTCCAGTATACTGGAAGGTATCACCCGCCGCTCTATCATTGAGCTGGCTAACTTTCTGCAAATCGAGGTGGTGGAACGCAATATTGCCCGCAGCGAGCTTTATATTTGCGATGAAGCCTTTTTCTGCGGAACCGGAGCGCAGGTAGCCTGGATTGGCGAGATCGATCGCCGGACTGTCGGCAGTGGCGAGATAGGACCGGTCACTAGCGCCCTGCGCGACAAGTTCCAAAAGATTGTCATTGGCGAGGACACGGATTTCGATCATTGGCTCAGCCCGGCTTACAGTTAAGACTGGAGCACAAGAGCGCACATTCATTGCCTTTTGCGATGCGCCCCTTATTCGGTTTACTCATCAGTGCCAGCTTGATGCTGACGCACTGCCGAACAGTTGAAACACGGCCGGCCTTTGCTGGCGGCCGGCAGGTGCTGTATGCTCAAAACCTGGTCATCGACAGCCAGGATGGCGTCGTAATTTCAGATACCCTGAGTGGTCCGCCGGATTCACTCATCAAGCAGTATTATGGTGTGATCCTGGACGAATCCGGACTGCCAGAGCAAAGCTTTACCATACTGCAGCAGTTTGATCCCGCTTACAAAAAAGCCCGTTTCAAGCTGCGCTTCCGGAATACAGAAAAGGGCCTGGAAATCGGCGCGAGCTTTGTGCCCGATTTAAGGCGCCTCGATATGGATGGCGTGCAAGTACCGGATGCATTGGTCGCGTTGGTATTAATCATACCGCTGACCGGAGCGGCCATCGGTTTGCTGGCAGATAGTCTCAGTAATAGTGCCGACCTGGGAAAGCAAATTGTACAGAGCTTTACCAATCGATCCTCGCCATACATGGAATCCCTTGTTGAAATCCGAAAATACCAATATTCGCCAAACAGGCTGCTGACTGCCGTAGAATTTTACAATGCAGACCATAGCGGCCCTTTTGCCAAAATAAAATTTTATTATCATCAGAATTCTTCTTCCGTAAAAACAGCGATTTTTACCAACCTGCAGACGGGTCAAAGCCGCAATCTGATAAAACATGTTCCATAAATGGCATTCGATTTTTGTGTTTCCAGATCATCGCTGATGAAGAAAAATGTGCGAATCATGCGTAACCCCGCAAATCTGATTCTTTTCCTGAATGCATTGATCCTGGGCGGCATTCTTGTGACCAGCGCACTGTCCGCAGATGAAATTCAGCAGTTGCAAAAAGATGGTATGCTAGTCCAGATCACACCGGCCAAAGACACTATTGCGGGCTACAAGGCCTATCATATCGTGTTGCAGAATAAAACGGATCAGGATCGCAGTCTGCATCTCCAGTTGCTTCCAGCGGCTGATCCTGCGTCGGGACCGAGCGCCAATTCCGGGTGTACAATTTTCGCGGGATTGAAGGCCGGCTCATCACGCTCGCTGATTAAACAATGCCAGCAATCCGATCCAACCCAAATCTGGAGCGGACAAATCGTCAAGGTGTATCCATTTCTGTTGGATCCGGTTTCCAGCGTCGAAACCACCAGATTCCCAGAGCAGCCAGCAATACAATCGGCAGGGTAAAGGGCGCCAGTACCAGAGGCGCCATCACACCCAGCGCTAACAGACTCTCAACTACCTGCCAGCTCCATAATCGCGGCCAGGCATCGCTGATGGTGATGAAAACGCCGATTAGAATTCCGCTCAGGCAATACTGCACCAGACCCAGCACAAGTATGTGCCAGAAGGAGTTCAGTTGCAGGCGTTGGCAAAGCCAAAAAGCAATCGGCAGGTTGATCAGGGTCAATGTTCCGAGTAGAACGATCACTGTAACCACGTTGAATTGATTCTTGACAAAAGCAATCAGAATAGCATGCTACCCTTGCCGGGACAGCCTCCACTGCTATGGATTATATTCCCATCAATTCGATTCAAGATCTGGATCCGAAAAAGATTTCGGTGCGTGATATCAATAAGCGCTACATTGACCGCGACGGCAACCGCTATGCCACGCGCTTCAATATGAAAACCCGGTCCATCGAGGTGGTCCGCCTGGCGCGCAATCAGCAGGAAGCCCAGCTAGTCCGGGATGCGATTATGCGGGGCAAACGTGAAAAACTGGGCAATCAGCTGCCAGGCCAGGTGATGGGCAAGGGTCCTCGGCCAGAATCTCGGGCTCGCCCTGATCTGAATGCGCCGTCCAAAGCCGGTCCCAATCGGGCAACTCAATCCCCAGGGACGGTTTCGAGGGCGGCACCCGCTGCCAACAGCGGCGAGTTGGTCGGCGATGATCTGGATATGAGTGACCTGAATCTGGATGATGATGTTGATTTTGCCGCCTATACCGAAGTGCAGAAAAATCCCATGGCTGCCGCTGTACCAGCGACCGGGTCAACAC
>JAGRNA010000299.1 GCA_020441005.1 Leptospiraceae bacterium | reverse complement strand
CACCACGCCAAGAATCTGCTTGGACCATTGGCCAGCGGTATCGATCCGATCAAAGCCCGCCACCACCCCGGATGATCCGCGCCACCAACCCGACCTCATGCCCGCGCGACGCCTCAAAACTCCCGCTGCGCTGGCATACTGATCCAAACAGCGGGGAGCGCACCTTGCTCCCCGCCTTGACGCCCGACCAGCTCCGGTACCTGTTCAACCTGGTCGAACAGGACCGCCACCGTTACCCCGAGCATACGAAAACCCTGATCCACTATCGCGGTTGCTGGTTCACGGTCGATGAAACCACGCTGGGCTTGCGTCCGTGGTTCGGCAAGACGCTGGTATCCCGGCGCTTCGGGTGGGAGTTGTGAGCCAGCGTCATGCACTGTTTCTTCGATGTTGCACAAAAAGCTCCCCGCTCGTAGAATCACCATCAATTCATGTGACACTTGATTTATAACTAGCTATATATCATGACCGTTAGATCAGTTATATAGAACTGTGTAATTACCAGTTAGCCGAATAAAGGATTACTTCATTGATCAACAAGCATGACTTAGCAAGGGATTTTAGCGCTCTTCTAGACAAGCAAGAGAACGAACAAGTATATCAGTCCTTCTTGGAAAAACATCCATTTTTTATACCCAGAGAATTTGTTCAGAATCACGGAATTCATTTTAATCTTGCTCTTAAGAAGCTCTCTCTTGCCAAAGATTATGTAACCGATTTTTTCTACTTATCTAAAAGCTCTGATGATTGGAACTGCGTTCTTGTAGAGCTAGAAAAACCCCAATCGAGATTCTTTAAAGATGGCTCAAACGAATTTCATCAAGATTTTGTTAGCGCTTTGTCACAAATACGAAGATGGCGCGCTTGGTTTGAAGAAAACACAAATAAAGAGCACTTCATTAACAACACGCTTCGCACTGTCAGAATACCTACTCCTATGGCCAAAAATCCTTGTTATATAAAGTATGTGCTAGTCCATGGTCGAAGAGCGGAATATCAAGATAATCATATTCGTGCAGGCCAAATCAGGGCGGAAGAACGTGATGATTTCAAAATAATGACTTATGACAGTTTGTTAGAGGGGATCAACTCTAAGGGGGATTTATATATTGGCGTTAAAACAAATGAACATGTAGATATAATTTCAGATAGGTTCGTCGATGAAAGTATTTTCTCTTGGATAGCGCCAAGCGCTATTAGAATCACTGAAGCACTAAAAACAGATGCACTAAATCACAAATCTGCATGGTATCATTATAAGACCATCAGCGGCAGCAGAGTATTAGCACTAGATGATGTGTTGCCAAAAATACAAACCAAAGGCTAACAATGCCGTCAACTCGGCGCATTTTTCGTTCGCTGCGCTCATTGCAAATGCGCCTGTTACGGCTGGCGTTAGCTGCAACAAAAGGTTTAGTGCCCATGTTGAGTCGAGAAGAATTTTATTGTCGCTGTAATAAAATCAATACGATACTTGACGAGGCTAAGAATGATCTTCTTGCAGTAGAGAAGCTAGGGCCGTGAATCGCCCAGAAGCAACTCAGAAGCGACCTGTAAAGTTAGCAGAAAACAATTAACGGGCAGCCAATTGATAATTAAATAATACAATAGAGTATTGCCCGAGTAGTTCTGTAACGGTTTATGTCACCCCCATGGAGTCAGCCCCATAGCACAGCCAACCCGAACGGAACGGCGGCAAACGGCGGCGCGGCCACCGTATCCTCGTCCTTGAACACTCCGACCAGACTCCATAGTCCCTCACGCAGCTCGAACGCTTCCAGAGTACGCGCCGCCAGGTCCACCAGCCAGGCATGCGCCACGCCGAAGCGGGCATAAAGAGGCAATTTCAATGCCCGATCCTTGCGGGCGGTGCTGGGGGAAAGGATTTCGCAGACCCAGTCGGGCACGATCTCGAAGCGATGATCCTCGGGCAGGGCCGGCATCCGCTCCCGGCGCCAGCCGGCCAGGTCGGGCACCGCCACCTCTGTGTCGCGGATGAAATGGATTTCGGGCTCTGTCAAGATCCACCACCCGCCCGGACCGCCACGACCACGGTCGAAAGGGCCACCTAACTCAATGATCAGTTCCGAATGCGCCAAGGTGTGCTTCCCGGCCGGCCGAGGCTGGACGTGAAGCTGTCCGCCGATGATCTCGCCCACCA
>JAGRNA010000298.1 GCA_020441005.1 Leptospiraceae bacterium | reverse complement strand
CGGTGTAATCGGTCATCTGCTCCTTATAGTTGGCTAAAAGGCTATCGCGTTCTTTCTCATAGTCGGCTAACTCAACTTCGTATGCCAGCTTATCGCTTTCACTGGCATTGTATCCCGGTCTGTCTGGTCGCTTGAGCAATAAAGCTTCATTTACCGGTCGATCCGGTTGATCCACTGCAAATTCCAATTTGCGTTCCTGGTCAAGTTCTGACAACTGACCTGTAACCGAAAAGTAGCGCGCTACGCTTAGGTTTTCGAAAAAAAGCGACAGGGTCATCAAAAGCAGACCAGCGACAAATAGAATGCGGGCATTTTTTAGATTAAGCATACATTTCTCCACGCAGCATTTCAAGCGCTGGCAATACGGATTGCTATTTTAGATGTTTTTTTGTTAAATTTTTGCACAGTACAAATTGTTTTAACGCTGGCAAGTTTTATGAGACATCAACTGCTGTCAATTTTTTTAAGAGCAGTCAGTAGTTTTTTGACTTTTTTACTGGGTTGTAGTATTTCTATGTCTGCGTGAAACGTCTCCACCAAGTCGATATGAAGCAATTGCGTCCTCAACTAGCAATCTCTGCAAACAACATCATCATTTATGATCAATTATTGAAAAAGGTGCGCTTCTTAAGCCTGGCTCGCTTATCACCCTCAAGTGTGCGTTGCACCATTCGCATGTCGGCAATTGATTTTCTAATCAAATATTGCTGCCATACGGAGCATTTTGTCAGTAAATGCGACAACTTGAGCTCTTGCTCCTGGTCTAAGCTGCCCATCAGACAGGACATTCTATCTAATTTTTATAGTTTCAATATTTTATTGACTATCCCGGAAGGTTGCAAAAAATCGCCTAAATTTTCAATCCCATACTTCAAAGAGTTTAAATATGAAATTAGTTCCCCTACCCCTCAATATAATCGCGGCCAGCACCTGGAGCCTTCATTACAAATTGGCACTATCACTTTTTGCATTGTCTGCCTTGTTTATTATGCCTATAGCCTGCACTTCATACGAAGGGCTTACCAAAAAGCAGTACAATTCAACCTCTTTGCGCCCCTACCGAACCAGGCGTTCGGAAGTTGTTGCCAAATGGGGCGAGCCGTATTCGACCTACATCCAAACGGTAAGAGGCAAGGAGTATACCTATGATGAATACCCGTCGCAGGACGATTCCTTTCGCTGGGCCCAGTGGATACCGTTTGTTAACTATTTTTATTTGCTTCTGGCGGTCGAAAACTCACTGCAAGATAATTTCAAAGTCACCTTGACTTACTATAACGGTGTGTTGCAAAAAAAGACGTACCAAAGCATACGGAACTGACCGTAGCTAAGCAGTCGTGCCAGAACTCCCTGTCATTTGGTTATACGAAATCAGAAGAAGACCAGGCATGACGCCGGTATTTTGGATAAAAACGAAAATATGGCAACAAATTCCCTGTCAACAACCGGCACACTGCTTGCGGGCCTCGCTTTGCTGCTCGTCGCAGGCTGTCAGTCCTGGACCATCAGCAACCCGCGGCCGGCGGGTCTGGTGTACCTGGAATCGGGGCAACAAAAATGCACCAAGAGCCGCTCGTACACCCAGTGGTATGCGCTCTACGGCACAGTACCCTTGAACGAGACCGATTCCAAGACCATGTTCCCGAGGGCGGATTCCAGTTACCGAATTACCGAGCAGGTGGACTGGCTGGACATGGGCATTACCCTGGCCGGCGGACTCGTGGCCAGTGTGACGCGCAAGACCTTGGTGGTCGAGGAGTGCCGCCAGTCGATCCAGGTGGCCAGCCCCTCTGATTTGGAGGCCCGGATCCAGGCCGAGCGCGAGCAGCAGGAACGCAAATGCGACGAACGCATCGAGGAATTGAAGACCACCGATAGCGAATCGACAACCGATGAGGACCAGCCCGCAGTCGATGAGGCGCAAGAGAACAAGTAACCGACAGCCAGGTAGCAGAACATGATGCAAAGCAGCCAGGCAATTCCACGCATAATAATCAAGCAAACATGAACGCCGTCTATGAGGAAACCGCAATGATCAATTACACGAGTACAAGCAAACGCAGCCTCCAAAATCAGGAACGCGCGGGTTTGCCCTCCTGGCAGCGCATCGGCCAGAGTGGGCGGCGGATTGCGTTCGCTGCTATAATGAGCACCCTTGTGATGGGCCTCACCAACTCCTGCTTGCTACTGGATCAACTGACAGCCGACGAAAATAGCGAGGACACCAGCTTTTTGGTCGCCCTGCTGGGCGGAGGCGGCGGCACAGACACCGGCAATGCACCTACCGGCAACGAGGCCGCGCCGACGGTGCAGTTCCCGGCTGCCAGCTATTCGTTTCCCAAAAACGTGGCCATCGCCTCGCTAACGCCGACCCTCACGGCCGAGCCGCTGACCAACTGCACGGTTGCCCCGACTTTGCCAACTGGTCTGGCGATCAACTCAAGTAACTGCCAAATCAGCGGTACTCCGACCACCGCACAATCGGCCATCAGTTACAACATCACCGCTTCGAATGCCACCGGAGCCGGCACGACCACCATCAGTATTGAAATCACGGCCAGCGGAACGGCGCCCACGCTCAGCTATGCCGGCTCGCCCTATGCGTTCAGCCAGAATGTGGCCATTACGACTATTGTGCCGACAATCGGCGGCACCACACCAACCAGTTGCAGCGCCAGCCCGGCTCTACCGAGTGGTCTAGTGATTGATGCCACGAGCTGCGCAATCTCGGGGACTCCT
>JAGRNA010000297.1 GCA_020441005.1 Leptospiraceae bacterium | reverse complement strand
GGAGTTTGTACGTTTTACTGCGAATGTATCAGGCGACTTTGCCGAATGTGGATGTTACGTAGGCGTATCCGCTTGGTTTATGGCAAAAGAAGCGCCTAACAGAGACTTTTTTCTTTTTGATTCTTTTGAGGGACTTTCAAGACCGGATTCCGAGGATTTTACACAGGAAGGAGTTCAAGAATGGCAGGTTGGCGATCTTAAAACTAATGAAGACGTGCTAAGGAAAAATCTGGCTGAATTCTCCCATATTCATGTTCTTAAGGGCTGGATTCCCGGACGCTTTCAGGAAGTCGCTGAACGCCGTTTTTGTTTAGTTCACATTGACGTAGATCTTTACCAACCTACCCTGGATAGCTTAAAGTTTTTTTACCCTCGGTTATCACCAGGCGGCGTCATCGTAATGGATGACTATGGCTTTCTCACTTGCCCCGGAGCCACCAAAGCAGCTCATGAATTCATGGCGGATAAACCAGAATATATCATTGGCTTGCCGACAGGACAGGGCGTCATCATCCGTCAGCCGGATGTGTCTTCCACCCTACATAACTAAGCGCGCCTGATAAAAGGATAGCTGCGGTAAGATAGCCAAAGCGCATCGTTAATACCAAAGCGACTGACTGTTCCAAAGCCATCCCCTTTTGATGGGCAACCCAAAGCCATAATGCATCCAATATCCCTAAACCATTAGGAATAAAAACAACAATACTTGCCAATACCGTTATTGCTCCCAATAAAAAGCTTTCATGCCACATCAGTTGCGCACCCATTAACAAATAGGCTGCCCAATAATTAACAGCCATAGCAATTAGTTGCCCCCACAACCAAAAAAAAGCTGTCCACGAAGGACAGTAAGCTGCTTTAAGAAGACTAGGAAAATAATGTATAATCAATGATATTTGATACTTTAAAAGAATTTTTCTTAACAACCATGAACCAAATCCAGCGAATCCAAATACATAACCTAACCACGGCATGGCTGGCCAGGGATATAGCACTAATACTATCGCGCCTAAAAAGCAGGCATATTCACAACTAAACCAGGTTTGCCTCATTGTAGCCAGTATGCTTGCTTTCAAACGAATCCCTTCGCGTTGAAGCAAGAGAGTGCGCATGGCTAAACCGGCGATTAGCGGTGCCAATAAGCTGCTGACCCCACTAATCGCCCAAATATAAATAAGTCGATGCAAACTAAAATTCTGGCCTTCTTCTGGAAGGCATGTTTTGAAAGCGTTAGCTTGTATAAGGATTCCTAATGAAGTGATCATTATCACAGCCAAAAACGCCGGCCAATTCGCTAACATGATGCGCCATGGCTCGGCGCCTTGTCGTATCAAAAAGAAAACCAAACCGACTAGAACAATAATATAAATAATCCGTCGCAGCCATGTTGTCCACGGCAAACGGCTTATCATGACAGTCCTTTAAATCCACGATGCTCTATAAACATCGAATCGAGATAACGTTTCAAAATTGCTTTGATATTAATTGACAAGTTAGTCGATGTTGTCAATTGTTGATTTTCGGTAGAGAGGCACAGTATTTCATGAATAGCATCCGCCATCTCACTCCAATCGCCTGCAGAAATTTTTTTAATCAATTTTTTTTCCAGAGACAATAATTCAACAGAAAGATCATAGCTAACAATTACAATCCCTTTTCCCAGAGCAAGCGCTTCCAAAATTACATTTGGATAGCCTTCCCAAAGTGAAGAAAGCACGAATACCTGAGACCGCGCTAACCATCGATAAGGATTCACATCAAAACCCGGCAATAGAACATCATTTTCAATCCGCAACTCCCTAATTAGATCTTCGAGTTCATTTCGCAATGGCCCCTCACCCAAAATTACCAAACGGGCCATAACTCCTCTTGACCGCAACTCTGCAAAAGCGCGAATCAGCATTCCGAAATTTTTCTGCTGACTCAGTCGACCTATGCCCATAATCACCGGCGAACTACCCGGCGCGAACCAAGGGTGATCGAGTTCCATCGCCGCCTGCGACTGAACAAAATCCACATCGACTGGATTCGGAATACAAACCACTTTGGAAGCAGACAACCCTACTCTTGAAATCAGTTCCTGACGCATCACCTCGGTCAACGCCACAACCGCATCCGCCTGCCGATAAAGCCAGCGCATTAATCGCAAGCGCCAAGTGCTTTTTAAGTTCCTTAACGTCACCGCCTCACGCAACACCAACCGCGCTGATCTCCCCGCCAGTCGCCAAGCGATGACCGCCACCAGATTCGCCCCGGTTAGCGTACTCAACAATACATCCGGCTTTTCTCGACGCAGATAACCGGCAAGTCGCACCGTCGCCGACAACGCCAACCCTGCCAATCCCCATCTGCGCAGCCCGGCCCGCAAACCCACTACGCGAACCCCATCCGCCACCAACGGCAACAAGGCTCCCTCAGCTCGCGCCAGCACCACATCCACCCGATGTCCTTCCTCAACGAACCCCTTGGCCAATGTCAACATCACCCGCTCCGCCCCGCCTCCCTGCAAATCCGGCAGAAACAACGCAATATGCTTCATCCCAGTCCCCGCCGCCATAGCAGATACACATAAATCAGCCACAACCGATAACCATGATCCCGCCGCCACGCCTGATGCGCCCCCAGCAACTCCCCCACAACTGACGCCGACAACGGTCCCGGACTCTCCATCAACCACTCCTGCAATCGTTCCCCCAGCCGTCCCCGAAACCAGTCATGCAACGGCACTCCAAACCCTTGCTTGCGCCGCCGCCACAACGCCTCCGGCAACAAATCGCCAAACGTCTCCCGCAACATCCGCTTCCCTGACCAACCCCGTCGATGCCAGCGTCGCGGCAAACTAAACGCCAATTCCACCACCTTGCGATCCAGAAACGGCGCGCGCGCCTCCAGCGACTGCGCCATGCTCGCCCGATCCACCTTCACCAGAATATCCTGCGGCAAATACACCAACGCATCCGCCGCCATCATCCGCTGCAAATCATCCGGCTCCGTCGCCTCGGGAATCCCCGGCGGCGGATGACCGCGATCCACCAGATCCGGCGCCAGCGCCCGAAGCTGCTCCGGACTAAACAACAAAGGCGCTATATAGGGCGTCTCCGCCGCCTGCCGCGCCGCGACATCCACAAACAAATGCGCTTTCTTGATCACACTGCGGCTGTGATGCGCCATCGGTTCCGGCAACGCCCGCACCAGGCGCTCCACACCCATGCGCAGGGTTCCCGGCAAGCGCGTATACCAGCGCAATAACGCCCGCGCCTGGTAACGCTGAT
>JAGRNA010000065.1 GCA_020441005.1 Leptospiraceae bacterium | reverse complement strand
AGCATCCGCTACATAAATTTTTTTTTTTTTTTAAACCGGGCCGGCTTGTGATATTTACTTATGGATACCAAATCCAACTATGAGGTATTGCAGACCAGCAAGGGACTGGTGAAGCACTGGACCAAAGGGGTGCCTTTCGAAGATGCAGCGCGTGAGCAGTTGATCCACTGCGCCAACATGCCCTTTATTCACAAATGGGTAGCGGCCATGCCGGATGTGCATCATGGCAAGGGGGCCACGGTGGGCAGTGTGATTCCGACAATCGGCGCGGTAATCCCCGCGGCGGTTGGAGTCGATATTGGCTGCGGTATGATGGCCCTCCAGACAGACTTGCAGGCCGCTGATCTGCCGGATAACCTGAACGCACTGCGCACAGCCATCGAGGCGGCGGTGCCGCATGGCAAGACAGATTTTAAACCGGCCCGCGACCACGGTGGCTGGCGCGGAGAGGTGCCCGTTGCTGTGGCTCGGCGCTGGGCCACACTGCGCAAGGACTTCAAGGCCATCACTCAGGCTCATCCGCAGGCCAAACTGGAAAGCAGCAATCATGTCAACCACCTGGGTACCCTGGGTACTGGCAATCACTTCATTGAAATCTGTCTGGATGAAAACGATCAGGTCTGGCTGATGCTGCACAGCGGTTCGCGCGGAGTCGGCAACCGTATTGGCAGCTACTTTATTGAGCTGGCCAAAGCCGATATGCGCAAATGGCAGATCAATCTGCCGGACACCGATCTGGCTTACCTGCCGGAGGGCACCGATCACTTTCAGGATTATATGCGGGCCGTCGACTGGGCCCAGGGTTTTGCCTTGACCAACCGCGAGATTATGATGGCCGCTGTGATCAAGGCAGTGGAGGGCTGCCTGGGCCGCACCCTGCAGCCACAGCTGCAGGCAGTCAACTGTCATCATAACTATGTCAGTCGCGAACACCATTACGGCCAGAATGTGCTGGTGACCCGCAAGGGTGCCGTGTCAGCTCGCCAGGGCCAGCTCGGTATTATCCCCGGTTCCATGGGTGCGCGCTCTTTTATCGTGCGCGGCAAGGGCAACCCGGAGAGCTTCTGCTCTTGTAGTCACGGAGCCGGGCGCAGTATGTCCCGCACCGCGGCCAAAAAGCGTTTTAGTGTAATGGATCACGAACGCGCCACCCGGGGCGTTGAATGCCGCAAGGACAAGGATGTGATCGACGAGACACCGGCGGCCTACAAGAACATTGATGCGGTCATGGCAGCCCAGCACGATCTGGTCGAGGTGGTTCATACCCTGAAGCAGGTGGTATGCGTAAAGGGTTGAGCGGCGAATCCAGTAGAATCTTGATCATTATTAATGACCGTTGGTTTGGCCGGTAAACCACCCCGGCCATCCCGGCGGGCATTTTTTGGGCCAATTATAATTCTGCTGGACCATCGGCGAACACCGGAACCGGTGCAGTCAGGTGGCCATTGCTACTTAACCGGGCTAGCCACTATTCTACTCGACCCCCGGAGATTTTCAGTGCACCTGTTTTTTCCCTCGCTAGCCAATCGCATTGACCGAAAAATATACTAAGCAGCCCGGCTGCCGGCAACAATAATGATGATCCGCTGTTCTTTTGGTAAAACACTGCTGATCAGCAGCCTTTGCTGGTTGGCGGCAACGCAGTGCGCTGACCAGCAGCCGGCACCCATCAAACCAGCCGGCTTTTATAAAGCCCTGGAAGCTTTGATCCGCAAGCATTATGTGATCAATCCCGAAGGCCAAAGCGAAGCCTTGCCAGCCAGTTTGGCGCCCCAATACCAGGCTGCCTTGCGCACAGTTCATCGGGAGGTCCTGCAGACCCATCCCGATTATTACAAAAAAGAACTGATTAGAAAGCTGCAGAGCAAACCGGACCAGCTCCAGATTCAGCGCTCCATCCTTGCTTTTTTACGGGCCCTGCCGTATGGCAGTAATACAGCTGCCTTCCCCGCGATGATCAATCCGCAAGAGCGCCAGTATGGAATTGGTGTGATTCTGAAACAAAACGAGGCCGGCTTTCAAATTGCGGATGTATTGGAAGGGTCCGGTGCCTTTCGGGCCAACTTACAACCCGGTAGCGTCATACTGGCTGTGGACGGAACTCCGGTCCCGGATTGGCACTTGCAAAGCCTGGTAGATCATATCAAGGGACCGCTCTACACTACGGTTACATTGAATCTGAAAAGAGATGTTACTTCCTCACAGGTGACGATTGAGCGCGGCCAATTTGACTACCGGCCCTTGCAATCCAGCAGGTGGCGGGAACACCCGGGTCGCACTGTGTTATATTTAATGCCGCGCTCCATCAATAAAGAGGTCATTGCCCGAATCCAGGGATTACTACAGGAAGAAAGCAGTACGGCTGGCGTTGTGCTTGATTTGCGCAAGCTATACGATGGTCAATTAAAGGACTGCGTTGCTGCGGCGGCTCTATTCCGTCGGCAATCGGCCATTTTCATTGAGCAAAACCGAACAGGCGACGACCAGGAATGGACTCTGCAGGCACAGTCCGCTTTTGGGGGATTCGTGTATGTGGTTTATGACCGTGACTCCAGCGCGCTGGCCCATTTTTGGACCTGGCTGTTGGCGGGCGAAAGGCAGGTCACTTTGCTTGGGCCCATCCTGAAACAGATCCAGGCTTTTACTCATGAAACCTATCCGCTGCCCAATCAAGTGCAGCTCACACTAACAACCGGTATGATTCTGGATGCGCGCCGCCAGCCTGTTTTTGATCAGGGATTGCGTCCGGACAGCAACATGCAACCTGGCTATCCGCCCAATCCGCCTCTGGAAGCCCCGGACCCCACCGATCCCGCCCAAATGTGGCTGGCACAAAAGTTGCGGCTTAGTCCAAACTAAAGACTCAGCTGGATGCGGCCTCTATCCCGTATAAATTCAATTTTTCGGCTTTGCCGCGGATGCGGACCTTGCCCATATCCTTCAGTTTAAAATCTCCATTGAGTGATTCTCGAGTCGGCCCGGACAGCAAAATCGGATAATCCAGTTTCTTGGTCAGGCTTTCCAGACGAGAAGCTGTGTTTACTGTGTCGCCGATGGCAGTGTAGTCCATCCGCCGCCGGGTACCAATGTTGCCTAATATTACATCACCGGTATGGATACCGATGCCGATTTGTAATGGACGATGGCCCTGTATTTTACGGATCTGATTAAAATCTTCCAGCTTGCGCAGCATATCAAGGGCCGATTGAACCGCATGTCGGGGTGCCTCGGTACTATCCAGCGGAGCGCCGAAGATGGCCATGATTCCATCACCCATAATTTTATCAATACTGCCCTGGTAACGAAAAATAATTTCGATCATATCGTTTAGATAGGTATTCAACAGATCGATGACTGCCTCGGGCTCTTCCTTTTCGGCGAGACTGGTAAAACCGCGAATGTCGGCAAAGAGTACAGTGACCCGGCTGCGCTTGCCCTTTAATTCAAACCCCTGACGGCCGTCGACAATGTCGCGGGCCAGTTGTTCGGGCAAAAAGCGCTCGAGGTTTTCCTGGCGCTTGCTGCGTTGAATCAGACGGCGTAAGCGATAGGCAATGAAAGTCGCAATGACCCCCATCAGAATAGTAGTGTTAAAAAAGAACACCGGCGCAAAATTGACTCGATCTTCCCTGAAAAAATAATCTGCAATATTCGGATAATACCCTCTGATTTCAACAACAACCACATAGGCAAGCAAACACAAAACAAGAGTATACACGCTGCCTCGGGGACTAAAACGCAGGATCCCAAGAATTAAAAACAGCGTTGTTGGTACAGTAAAGGCAATCGCTAGAATACTTTTTACTGGAATGTCGATGATACCATCCAGACGAGTTTCGGTCAAGCCCAGGTGCAAAAAGATTGTTACCATCAGCACATCGACTGTAATATAAAGATATTTTACATAGGCGCCATAGTACTTTTTTAACCGCTCCGTGCCGAAGGATTTGACTTCTAACAATATCGCGCTGGAAATCCCGATACAAATCAATAATCCGAAAATCCGGTATTCTACGTGTTCCTTGTTTCCAGAAAGACCGCTAAAAAAATAATGATCCAAAAGGGCATCGATCAATCCCAGAAAGAAAATAATAATGCGGACATGGGCGATCAAAAGTTCAGCGCGGTATTCTTCCTTTAACAAAGATGACTTGAAAGGCGCAGGGGCGGTCACAGGTAATTTCTGACTCACAGCCCCAGGTTGTATATTACAAAAAACCATGGAAATACGCGAATTTGCCGAAGGACTGCTTTTCGAACCAGGTCTGGACAACAAGCTGCGTTCCATCACTGCCTGGACGGATCATCATCCTGGGCCAGTCCGATCAATTCCAGCCTGGCCGCACCGTACTGCGGAACTGGGGCTGCAGCAGCAAAGAAAGCGCAGTTCCTTTCCTTCCCTGCATCAACTCGAACAGTCCCCGACAGAACGCGGCAAGGTGTTTCATTTTTTCGCCAATCATGAACTCCTGGCAATTGAAATCATGGCCTTGATATTGCTCCGCTTTCCCGAAGCAGATCCAGCTTTCCGAGAATCCATCCTGCATACAATTTTCGAAGAGCAAAAACACATGCGTCTGTACCTGCACCAAATGCTACGCTGCGGGCTGGAGTTCGGGGCTTTGGGGGTGAATGACTTTTTTTGGCGGGCCTGCGCCAACCAGACGGAACTCAGCCAAATCCTGCTAATCCTGGGATTGACCTTTGAACAGGCCAATCTGGATTACTGCTTGAAGTATATACAGGCATTTCAGCGTATCGCGGATTTGGATTCCGTCAATGTTCTCCAAATCGTACATGCTGATGAAGTCGGTCATGTGGCCAATAGCCTGCGCTGGATTCAGCGGTGGCACCCGGACAGTCGGCGTGATCTATGGGAGTATTATGCGCAAAATCTCCCCTGGCCGATCAATCCGGTACGAGCACGAGGCAGCCAGGCACCTTTTGATGTAGAGGGTCGTACCAAAGCCGGACTGGATACCGGTTTTATACAGCAGTTGCGTACCCATGGTTACTCCCGGGGCAAGATACCCACGATCTGGTATTTCCGCGGCGGCCAGGAATCAGACTTTTACAAACTAAAGAACGAAGCTGCCAAACGAACTCAAATCCAGGCAACACTGGGGCAGTTGTATCTATGGACGGCAGCCAATGATGATATTGTAGTTAGCAGCCGGCGACCTACAACAGAGCTGCAGCAGCGACTACTGGAATTTCGGACCCAATTGCCGCAAATCCTTGCTCCGGCTCAATTAAAGGACTGGCAGAATCGTAAGGCGGGCAGTCTGGAATTTTGGCTCTGGAATCAAAATGATTTCCAGGAATACAAGACCTTGATAGACCATAGCCCGGTCTGGCAACAGCAGCGGTTGGGCAACATTCAACAGCGGCCGGAATTCGGCTACCATCGACAGCGCAGCATTGACCTGGAAGCCAGGCTGGCCGACCAATGCAACCATGCCAGTCTGGAATTTGCCCAGGGCCGTATCCTGTCCGCTCACCAAATAGATGAGTATATCAAATCAGCGACTGCCGGGGCATGGATTGTCAAGCCGGTCTTTTCAGCCGCCGGACGGGGACAAATCCGCCTGGATGAACAGGATTGCCGCCAATGGCTGGAAAGCCGGGCCCGGCGTCAGCTGCTGCATAATGGTCCGACACAAGAATGGTTACTGGAAAAGCGTTACCAGAAAGTTTGCGATCTTTGCTTTTTGTATGATGCCCATCCGAACGGGCAGTATTTTCAAAAAGGGATTCTACAATTCGAGACGAATAATGCCGGAGGCTACCGCGGCCATATCATAGCCCGGTACAGTCAGGTGATGACACCCGATCAACTCAAACTGCTGCATCAAAGAGATAGCTCCGGCCGGACACTCGTCGCGCTGCTTGCCGAATCTATTCAGACTGCCCTGCCTGAAATCTGGCCGCAGTGGCGCGGACCAGTGGGGGTTGATGCCATGCTGATTCAAGACAAGGGACGTCTGAAACTGAGACCGGTTGTGGAGGTCAATTTCCGGCGTACGATGGGTCACCTGGCTCTAAGCCTCGGTCGTATACTCTACCCCGGACGCCAGGGCCGGCTGCAATTGGGTTCACTACCGAATCCAGAGCCGTGGCAGGCCCGGGATCAGAAACTGTTCCAGGGCGATTTGCCCCTGCTGGACACAAATGGCAATGGGCCGCAAGCCTGGCTGCGGGTTATGCCAAACTGACTCCAGATTAACAGCAGGCATCCTGCAGGGATTGGTTTTCGACTTGAATCGTACAATGCCGGATCGTAAAGCGCTCTTGCAAACCCTGTTGCAAACGCTCAATCAAGCTGTCCGCTGAAAATCCGGACGGCAGCTGTGAACCAGTATTCAGCACAACATGCACACTTAAAGCGTAGTGACTGGTACTCAATGCCCAGACATGCAGGTCATGACACTCCGCTACCTCTACCTGCGATTCAATATATTCCTGCAATTTGGAAAGTTTCAGATGATCCGGAACAGCATCCAAAAGCAGGCTGACAGCCTGAATCAGAAGCCGCAATGCACCCCATCCGACAAGGATTGCAATCGCCAATGCAATCAAGGTGTCTATAGTATTCCATCCGGTAAAGTGAATCAATACCGCTCCGACCACCACCCCGACAGATATCAGGGTATCAGCCGCTAAATGCAAAAACGCCGCCCGGATATTCAAATCGTGCTGACTGTCTTTATAAAACAGGAAAGCTGCAAATGCATTAATGATGATTCCAATGCCGGCGACAATCATCATTTCTACAGCCGGCAGATCCGCAGTTGTGTTCCAGCGCTGCAGGCTTTCCCAGACAATCCCTGTCACCGCAGCCAGCAATAGCAAGGCATTAATCAGGGTGATCAAAATACTGAAGCGGCCGAGACCATACGAAAAACGCTGACCCGGTTTTACCCGATTGAGCAATAACGCCACCAGCGCCAATACCAGAGCGGCCACATCGCTGAGATTGTGGCCCGCATCAGCGACAAGCGACATTGCTCCCAGAACCATCCCGGCACCGAGCTCCGCCAGAGCGAAAACCAGATTGAGACCAATGCTGACATAGAAACGCCAGGCAGGGCTCGCATCGGGTGCCAGGCCATGATGATGGCCGTGATCATGAGAATGATTATGAGTATGACCATGCGAGGAATGAGAATGACTGGCTGAATTCGACATAACGTACCTTGTATAACAATATTCAATATGATAACAATTCAGGGATGATATTGCCATGACATATAATAGGGGCGCTTGCCGGCTGCCCGCTGTATTCGTTCAAATTTTGTGCTATACGCAGAAGCAAAACGCTCCCGGCGGTAATCCGGGTCTTGCACAAGGCTTTTGAATCGCGGATGTTGCCGAAAGATACTCAGCATTCGTCTGGCGTAGGGTCCGTAATCAGTGGCTACTTGCAGACAAGCCCCCGGCCGCAGCAAGCTGCCTAGCGCGTCCGGAAAGGGACTCTGGATCAATCTGTGTTTCCAGTGACGGCGCTTGGGCCACGGGTCAGGAAAATTGACAATCACCAGATCAAATGCTGCGGGCGGCAGAATTTGCTCGAAATACCAGTTCAGGTTGACGGGAATCATGCGTAGTGCATGCGCTCCGCTGCGTCGCACGAGGCGCAGGGTATTTAAAATGCGATCCACTTTGATCTCAAAGGCTATATAGTTGTGATCCGGGTGGTCTTTCAGGTATGCTCCAGCATACTCCCCCCAGCCGCTGCCCAGTTCCAGGACGCGAAAATTTGTGGGCTCTGCAAACAAAATGCTTTCTTTGAAGGGGGTACATTCAGTCGGAACCAGGATTTCTGGCTCCGTATGCCAGGGCCGGCGTCGGGTGACTTGCTGCCATAAACGCTGCTCTATTTCCGGGTTTCGTCTTGACATTAAGCTCATTCTCAGGAAATGATTGCACTGGTTCACTTCCCGGCCGATCTGTAACCTGAGCATAATTTTTATTTGGTACTGCTGTGTATATCAAACTTTGGGGAGTAAGAGGATCCATTCCAACACCAATCACCTCGGCGGAATATCGCAGCCGTTTGAAGCGGGCCCTGGAGTTCGCCCGTGACCGTTGGCAGACCGATCCTCAAAAGCCGGCCGCCAACGTGATTGAGGAACTGCCCATTGAGACGGCGACCCTGATTGGCGGCGAAACCACTTGCGTTGAGGTCCGCGATGGTGATGATTTTCTGATTCTGGACCTGGGTACCGGCGCCCGCATGCTCGGTTACGAATTAATGGGCAAGGGGCCACCCAGGGTTTACAATATACTGCTGACCCATACCCACTGGGATCATATGCAGGGCTGGCCCTTTTTTGTGCCGGGTTATCTGCCGGGTCATGAGCTGCATATTTATTCCGCATTTCCCGACTGTGAAGAACGCTTCATCCGACAGCAGACTTTTGAACATTTTCCGGTTGAATTCAAGCAAATGGCTTCCAGCCGCAGCTTTCACCTCTTTGAAAACGATACTCATCAAGAAATCAGCGGTTTCAAGGTTAGTTCATTTAATTTAAAGCATCCTGGCGGAGCAGCAGCGTTCAAGATCGAGCGTAACGGCAAAAAATTCATCTTTGCCACCGATACGGAATATTTTGGCCCGGACCTGGCAGAGCAGATAGAAATGTCTCGTGGTTTTTTCGCCGATGCAGATCTATTGGTGATGGACGCGCAATATACCATGGAAGATGCCAGCGCCAAAATTGGCTGGGGCCATACCCCCACGCAGAACACAATCGAATGCGCCCTGCAATGGAATGTCAGGAAACTGGTGCTGACGCATCATGAACCGACCTATATAGACGCCAAAGTGCTGGAACTGTACCAGGATGGTCTAGAATACCTGACCGATCATGATTCAAAAAACAAGGATACTTTGACAGTTGAAGTCGGCGTGGAAGGCGCGGTCTATTCACTTTAACTATGGCCTTGCCCATCCAGCGATTAAATGCCAATCTGGAAGGAGATTTAGAATACGGCCGGCGAGTCTGGTCGGTCCCCTTTGCCTTACCCGGTGATCTGGTCCAGTTTCAGCTGAAACAGGGCAAGAAGAAATCCTTCAAAGTTGTAAAGATTGAAAGGGCTGATGAATACCCGGCAGAATTGGAGTTGAGTGATCCCTTTTGCAGGGTATTCGGGCAGTGTGGCGGCTGCCGCGGCCAGCATTTGCGCTATGATTATCAGCTGGATCTAAAATGCGCGCCTGTCGAATCTCAAATGAAGGCACTCTGTGGCATCCAGCCTGTGCGGATCGCTGCACCCAGGGACCGGGCTCATCGGCATCGCATGGATTTTGCGATCAACGGCAGCGTGATCGGCCAGCGGCCGGCCGGGGATTTTCGATCCTTTGTAGACATTGAAGAATGCGCTGTCCAAAGTCCGATGGCTAATCATTGTCTGCAGCTGATTCGCAGTCTTTTAAGTGAAAAACCGCAGCTAGCGTTTAACCGTTCCGAGAACCAGGGAATACTAAAATACTGTACGATTCGAACCGGCTTCGAAAGCGGTGTGATTATCCTGAATGCCCTGCAGGAACACCACGCTGATCCAGAGCTGCAAAACTGGCTGGAGACTGTTGCCGCGCGTTTACAGAATGAACTGCCGCAGGTGTCTTTGCTTTTATGCCAGAGCGATGCCCAATCCGAAAATTCGGTTACTGAGGATGCGGCCCTGATTTATGGCCGCCTTGACTATACAGAAAAACTGGGCGGCATCGAATTCAGTGTGCCTTACAACAGTTTTTTTCAGCCCAATCCGCCCGCTTTTGATCTCCTGCTAGACTCTGTTCTGCCGCAGTTACATCAGATTCTGGACAGCGGCGCAATTCAGAGCCGACTGATGCTGGATTTGTACTGTGGCTCCGGTGTTTTAAGCCGCATTATTTCACAGCGCTGCCAGGGTGCTTTTACAAAAATTCAGGGCCTGGAACTGGTACCGGCTGCAATCCAGAGCGCCCCGACCAATCAAATTCTACCGCCAGAGCAGCTCGATTTTCGAGTAGTCGATCTAAATAGTAGCGCCGGCATTGCTGCCATCCAGCCGGCTGGCAAACCAGGCTTGCTGGTCATGGATCCGCCCCGGCCGGGAATTCATAAAGACCTTGCCGCCTGGATCATAAATACGCTGCAGCCGGAATGTATTTTATACATCTCCTGTAATCCTCAAACACAAATCCGCGACCTGGCTTTGTTGCAGGAGCGCTACAAGGCAGTCCACGCCAGCCTGTGCGACTGCTATCCCCAGACAGCCCACCTTGAACAGGCAGTCATCCTGCTGCCGCGCTAAACGAGGATTGTATGGGGTGGATATAGCACGCTCTTTCACTACGTGATTGTCGTTACAGTTGCGTAATTTGCGGTACTGCTGCCAATGAATCCCGATAATCATGACGCATAAAAGCAGGCTCAAGGATTACAATTCGCGGACCAAATCCGCGTAAGTAGTCCAAAAACCATATCCGGGAGTTGATTTTACAATCCGCAATGCGCCACTCCTTGTGTAACCATTCCGGTCTGTCTGCTATGTCATTGCGAACCTGTAAAGATGCTAATTGCCTTTCCAAAACTGTCGTCAGGCCCGGTTCAAAGGCTATCCGCACTGTAATACCCTGGCTTTGATCCAGGTTCACAATACTATGCTGAACCAATTCCTGCACGTCAGCCGGACATGGGTTTTCCACCTCAACATCCAGCACCGCTGGATCGTTCATACGGGAGACCAGGAAGATGCGCGCAGACTGTCTGGTATGGCAAAATGCGATCAAATAGTTTTTATCCTGATTTTGAAACAAGGCCCATGGATCCACCCGACGCACTTCCGGCTCTCTGGAAGATAAAGATTTGTAAGTAAACTCCAATTGCTCCTCGTTTTCAAGCGCTTCTCGAATGATGCTGTTTTTTAACTGGTTCTCATCTGGATGAACCACCTGCATAGGGATTGTGCTGATTTTTTCGAGGATCGCCTTGATCATCTCGGAATTGCGCTGGCCGCTGCTCTGAAAATGCATGGCCCGTTGCAATAATTGCTGCAAACTTCTCCACTCGCCAGAATCCAGGGCCAGCGGTCTTTCCTGACCCTGGGGAAAATCCAGATATACCTGATCCTGTTCAATGATCACAGAAATGAAATCTGCCGGACCAAAGGGTGGCACTCCAAAGAGCATCATTTGCTCTAAATCAGCCAGCAAGTCTGATACCCGCCGATAACCTGCTATTTGACGCAATTGACCCAGCCGAATTCCCTGGTTATGGTAAATCAACGGAATGAGCCCCAAAAGTTGGGGGACTTGAAACATTCCCCGATTGCTACCTGGACTGTCATTCATGAGCATACAATTCCCTGGTGTCCTTTACAAACTGAAGCCATTTCTGATACACTAGCTCATCGCCAAGGCCGGTAATATATTCCGGGTGTTTAAGCATCCAGCTAAAAAGGCCCCGAATATTGGTTGTCCGTACCCGACAGGTGTCACCATCTTCATCGACTGTACCCTCCGGCAACGCATGTAAAAATTCCCAAACATTCTCATAATAATCCGCGCGAATGCGTAGTTGGACTGTTTCTTCCGTATGAGCTCGTACGGTTAAAGGATGAATCACAAAATTGCGAATATGAAAACCTGGCCGGATCGTAAACGTTTCTGGCTCTAGTTTGCATTGTTTGATTTGATCCAGGTAAAAATAACGCCAATTGGAGTCAGATGCAAACCAGGCTACCATACACCAACGAGACTGGTTCAATAAAAGTCCATGGGGCCAAATTTGGTACTCTTCATATTGGCCGCTTGCCTTTTGGTACTCCAGGGTCAATTTTCGCCTTTCCAGGATTGCTGTATAAACCAAATCAATGGAGTCATGATTACTTGTTTGCGCCGGGGGCAAGTTGCCGCGCTGCCGCAGTTCGCGCATGGGCAGTGAGAGCAACAATTCCGGTTTCTTGTAAGCAATCTTCAGGAAAGCCAGATACAAGGCCTCTGTATCCAGACCGTCGAAATTACTGGCAGCCAGATCCTTTAACCAGGCAGAGGCCGATTCCAGTAATGCTTGCACCTCCGGACTTGATAAAGTTACATCTGGTAAAGAATGGCGAGATCCCGGATAATAATATACATAATCTGTTTGTATACTGCCATCTTGCGCGATGCTGCCAGGTTCCACGACAGAAAGGCTGAGTCCCAGCTTGCGCAGTTCATCCTTGTCTCTTTCAAATTTACGCCGGGCGGATTCCGGGTTGCCATCCCAGGCGCCGGGCATCATTTTACGCAGATTTGAGAACGACAAGCGTTGACCGTTTAAGAAACTGAGGTACAAACAGGCAATGCGTTCGGCTTTATTCATTGGTATGCGAATTGGACTTGCTTGAAGCTTCTGGACAGCATTTCTGACTTCAAAATATTTCAAAGCGAAAAATTATGTCTCTTCTTAAATCCCTGCAGTTTGTCTGGAATCAGGAATTCCGCAAATTTACCAATTCTGGCGAGGCTGTGCGGATCCGGCACGCAGATTCAATTTTTGATTGCGATTTATATCCTGAAAAAGGCAAGTTTCTTGGTTGCATTTTATTCGTGCACGGCATGTCAATACATGGTCGTAAAGATGTGCGTATTGCTAATCTGGCAAGCGCTCTATCAGCGAGCGGTTACAGGGTTATTGTACCGGAGTTTGATGACATTGCCAAACTGCAGGTACACCGCGGTCAGCCGGAACAAATAGCCAATGCCTGTCGGGCTCTATGCTATGATCGCCAGTTGTGTCGTAATACAAACCCCGGTGTGATGGCCCCCTCATTTTCTGCCAGCCTGGTTCTGAAAGCTTCCACAGCGCCGGATCTTGCCAATCATCTGGCCGCCTTGTGTTTAATTGGAGGATATGCCGAAATCGACTCTACTCTCGAGTATTTATTAAGCAATCCGGAGGCCGATGAGTACGGCCGCCTGGTTGTTATTTATAACTATATTGAACAGGTACTTGGGGAACAGAAAGCCTTGCGAGAAGCGCTGCGTCAGTCCATCATCTACAATGCTTCCCGCAAAGATGCCGACCTGGATGTTTTAAATCAGTCGATTGCCACCCTGGATGATTTGATGAGCGTCCAATACGACCGAATTATGAACGATCCGGCCTGGCGCATGGAATTAAAGGACCAGATACTGGTGTCACCAGAGACCCAAAAGGACCTGGCAGCCATCAATGTAATGCCCGTCCTGGACCAGGTCCATATTCCAGTCAGTCTGATTCACGGCCGTTTCGATAACGTAATTAGCGCTGACCAGTCTATACTATTGCATAAAAAACTGCAGTCCCTCGGACGCCAAAGCCGCTTGTGTATTACCGAACTGATTTCGCATGGGGACACAGGCAGCGTGCTGTCCATGGTCCCCGATGCATGGGCCTTGATCCAGAACTTTGCCTGGTTTTTTGATCAGATAAAAAGACGCAACCAGATCCTTTAAGCATCGCTCAGGGCCTGCACCCCGGGTAGCTCCTTGCCTTCTAGAAATTCCAGTGACGCACCGCCTCCGGTTGAGACATGTGATACCTTGTCGGCTAATCCGGCCTTTTCAATAGCCGCGGCCGAATCCCCCCCGCCAATAATCGTTGTGGCGCCTTTGGCTGTTGCTGCGGCCAAAGCATCGGCTATGGCAAATGTTCCTTTGGCAGTATCAGCGATTTCAAAAACACCCATCGGACCATTCCAGACGATAGTCCTGGCGGCCTTGATAATCTCAGTGAAACTGGCAATACTGACTGGCCCAATATCCAGACCCATCTCGTCAGGCTGCATGGCTGTGGATGATCGCACCTGCAGTTCGCCGACTGATCGCGTTTCGAAATCCACTGTCTCGGCTGCCATGGAATCAGATGGCAAAATCAACTTTGATCCGCCCAGCTTGATCAATTCCCGCGCCAAATCCAGTTTATCCGCTTCCAAAAGGGATTTGCCAATTTCCAGGCCCTGGGCCTTTAAAAAAGTGTAAGTCATTCCGCCGCCAACAATCAATTGATCCACCTTGGGCAACATATTACGAATCATGGTAATCTTGTCAGATATCTTGGCCCCGCCGCTGATCACCACAAATGGATGCTCAGGATTGGCGACCGCCCGCCCTAAAAATTCCAGCTCTTTTTGCATGAGCAGACCAGCGGCGCAAACATCAATGTATTCGGTTATACCGGCCGTTGACGCATGTGCGCGATGAGCAGTTCCAAAGGCGTCATTTACATAAACATCGACCCCCTGGGCCAGATCTTTTGCAAAGTCAGGATCATTGTCTGTTTCTTGCTTGTGAAAACGCAAGTTTTCCAATAAAAGGACTTCGCCATCCTGCAATTTAGACGCTGCTTCTTGGGCCGGGTTACCGATGCATTGCTCCACAAATTGTACCCTTTGGCCCAACAATTGACCGAGCTTTTCAGCTACTGGAGCGAGACTCAATTCCGGCTTTACTTCACCCTTGGGTCGCCCCAGATGCGACATTAAAACCAGGCGCGCGCCTTGTCCGAGCAAATACTGGATCGATGGCAAACTGGCCCTCAGACGCTTGTCATTTTCAACCTGCCCGTTTCTCAATGGCACATTAAAATCGACTCTCATTTTCACAGTTTTGGATTTTATACTATCAATGTCTTTTATGCTTAATTTACGTATACCCATATTCAGGCCCTCTTTATGTCCCCTGGTGGTCTATATCCGCGCATAGTTGCAATTTGACAAGCAATTTGTCTGCCTGCATCTGTGGCGTGACAAAAAGTCGGTCTGCAAGATTGCAGCAATCAGACATAAGATATTTTTGATTCACTAATAATATTTAGTAAATATTAAAAAGAACATTATGTCTCATGGCAGACATGGGTACTCTTTTTTACGAAATTCTAGCGATCGACAGGAAATTTGTGTTGATTCAAAAGAGGCCAACAGATTCACTTTCTAGATCGGAATTTTGCTCAGGCTATTGATTTGAAAAAACAATGGAAAAAAACTCTGGAGGAGCTTAAAAGCGAAATACCAGAAGATATATTTGATTCACTCCTGCATGTTTCCTTACCCAGGAGCGTACAGCAGCAAAGTGTTATTCAGCTCTCTTTGGATAGCAAGGCCATACTGGCTCGCATACGGCCGGAATTAAAACGCAAGATAGAACGACGCCTGCAAAGCCAACTCGATTCCCGACTGAAACTACAATGGTCCAGCACTGCCCCGACGCGTAAATTTATTCGAAGTTGGCTGCATCCGGAATATACAATGGATCGCTTTATGGGCAGCTCATCCAACCGGATGGCAATGCTAGCCAGCGATGCAGTGTGTTTGCAACCCGGGAAAAGCAATCCTTTTGTACTGATTGGCAGACCTGGCAACGGCAAGACGCATTTAATCCATGGTTTGGTGCATACCATTGATTCCATGCAATCCGGACTCAATGTCTATTATACCACCTACCGCGATTTGCAAGATGAAATCTCTCAACAGTTGGCGCAGAAAACAATACTGGAGTTCAAGAAAAGTATTAAAAAAAATGATATCTTGATTGTTGAACATTTTGATGAAATCACCGGAAGCAGCCGAACCATCACTGAAGAATTCTTTCATATCTTTAATCACTTTTACGATTCCGGCAAACAACTCATTTTAAGCGCCCATAAGTCGGCGAGCAGCATTCCGTTGAAGGAAAATATGCTTAGTCGAATTTTGTCCGGGTTGGAAGTGCATATCCAGGATCCCGACGCATATTTAATAGAAAAATTCACGGAATGGAAGCTGGCTCAATTGGGTCTCAGTCTGAATGAAGCCTTGTTAAAAAGCATGCTAAAACAAAAAATCAAAAGTATGCGCGAGCTAGACACCTTGCTGAATCGTGTCTACTTTATGGAACAGAAGGGAGTCAAACTGAAAAGTCTGAATCAGTTACGTCAGTTTTCCCTGGATGCATTGGGTGATAACGAAGAGCCTATCTACACCATACAACAAATTGCAGAAACAGTGAGTGAGTTTTACAATATTGGACTGGAGGATATGCGCGGTTCTTCCAGAAAAGCAGAGTTTACACTACCGCGTCATATTGCCATGTACCTGTCTGTAGAGTATTCTAATTACAATAAAACGGCCATTGCCCGCTTCTTTCGTAAAAGTGACCACACCACAGTCATCAATGCTGAAAAAAATGTCAATCGCCGCATCCAGAAAGAAAAAGGATTCCAGGATAATCTACAGGCAATTGTGCAAAAACTAAGGATAAACTGTGGATAAGTGCGTTTCCAGGTGAAAAAAGGCTGGTATGTGTGAAAAGTCAGAACCGCTTGAGGGATAAAAACGGGACGGCGTTGTTATCCGGTTGGTTGACGCGCGCATCCTTTCCGAAAAATTGATTTTCTTTCACGCACGACTCATTTTATTTGCACTGCACAGCCCGATTGAACAGGAATCAGCTGTTTTTTTCACATATACACGGCCTATACAACAACAAGTACTAGACATAATAAAGGTTTATGATCCATGAAGTTTGAAGTAAATCAAAATGATTTTTTTAAGAGCATTGCCATTACCGAAAGTATTATCTCGACCAGAGAAATCCGATCGATTATCTCCTCCATCCACCTGGAAGCAAAAGATGATATTCTGACTCTGACTTCCACCGATCTTGAGATTGGAATCAAAACCCGCTTGGCTGCCAGGGTTTTGGAGCCTGGCTCCATAGCCTTGCCAGCTAAAAAGCTGTCTCAATCTATCCGAGAATTTAGAGCAGAAAAAATCTTGTTCAGCATTACTGATGATACCAAAGTTTCGTTAACGGATGCAGAAGGTACAAGCAAGGCGCACATCACTTTAGTCGGCACATCTAGCAGCGAATATCCGCCGCTGCCCACAATGAATGAAAAAGAGTTCACTGCAGTACCGCCCGAGCTGTTGATCGAAATGATCCGTAAAACAATTTATTCTGTTGCAACCGAAGATCAACGCTTTGTATTTAATGGCTTGTTTATTAAAAACATAGGCAATAAAGTTGATTTTGTTGCGACAGACGGTCGACGGCTGTCGTTGATACAGCGAGATTTTCCATCAGAGCTGCCCTTTCAGGCCGGAATTATTGTACCAAACAAGGCTATACGCGAATTGCAAAAGCTGTTAGAGGCCTCACTGAAAACTAAAGTAGGATATAATGCTGCTGAAAAGCAGATCCACTTTCGAATTGGTCAAATCGACTTTATCAGCAAATTGCTCGATGGGCAGTATCCGGACTATAATATGGTGATTCCAAAGACTCTGGAGCATTCGGTTACGATTGACAAGGCTTATTTGGAAAGCTGCTTGAAGCAAGTATCGGTAATGGCCACAGAACCCAGCAAGCAGGTCAAACTTTCCTTTCAAAAGGATGCCTTGACCATATCCGCGTCCACTCCTGATATTGGGGAAGCCGATGATCAACTGGATATTGATTACGATGGTGATGAAGTGCTTACCTCCTTCAATGCCAATTATATTCTAGACATCATCAAGGTTATTCGTGATGAAAAGCTGGCCTTTGCGTTCAGTAACTCCGGTTCACCGGCCGTGATCAAGGATCAGGGAGATCCGGAGTTTACAGCGGTGATTATGCCGATGAAAGTGTAAACCAGGGATGCAGTTAGACCGGCTGCGACTGCAGAATTTTCGCAGCTATGCTGCCCTGGACCTGCGTTTTAATAACGGAACCGTATTTATTACTGGCGACAATGCCAATGGTAAAACAAGCATTCTGGAAGCGATTGGAATGCTATCCATTGGAAAGTCTTTTCGTGGTACCAGTGACAGTAGTCTGACACGATTTCAATCTGGTGATTCCTGGTTTGTTTCCGGCGAGTACACACTGGAGAATCAACTCTATAAGCTTGATGTGGCTTATCAAAAAGGGCACGCCAAACGCTTTAAGGTAAATGGAAAGAGTCTTTCAGGCCGCCAGGATTTGATTGGCAGATTGATCAGTGTTATTATGAGCCCGGATGATCTGGCACTGGTAAACGGCGGTCCTCTGACCCGGCGCCGATTTGTAGATTTACTGCTTAGTCATCAAAGTAAATCGTATTTGAATGCCTTGATGCAATACAGCCGCATTGTCAAACAGCGTAATCAGATTTTGAAACAGGCTCGCAAAGACAGGATGCAGCCCCGGAATTTAGAGTATTTTGACAAACAGTTCATTAGCACGGCTGAAAATCTGATCGCTTATCGAGTTGAGTTTCTGAAGAAATTCGGCCCGATTTTACAAAACAAAATACAGGCGATTTCAAGTCAACAGGATCAGGTTGTATGCCGCTGGGATTATGCAGATGAGCGGGAAGCAGAAAGCTTTTCTGAATCTGTGCATAAGAATCTGAATCGTGATGTTCACAGCGGCTATACCACAATAGGGCCGCATCGTCATAACTTGCTCTTTATTCTCAATGGAAACAATATCGATGAACATGGTAGCCAGGGGCAAAAACGCAGCCTGGTTCTAGCCATGCGGATGGCTGAGTATTATTTTTTACATATGGTTACGGGTATCAAACCGGTTTTGTTGGTTGATGATGTCATTCGCGAGCTGGATCAACAAAGACGCACTGTATTTATCGATATGCTGTACGATAGCAATCAGGCCTTTTTTACAAGTCCGGACCTGGACGGTATTCAGTGGCAGAGCGGTCGCCAAAGACAGGTCTTGCAAGTCCGAAAGGAACATGAAATAAGCCAGGTGCACGGGAATGATTAAAAAGCAGAATCCGGCGGTACATCTGCGGGGACTCAAACCCGATACTAGTAGCAGTGGTGGGGCGTGGATTGAGGCGCGCGAAATGACTGCTTATTTACAAGACAGGTTGACGAATACGACCACCACGGAATGGCAACTGGCTGGAATCCAGGCAAATTGGCCGCAAATTGCCGGCCCTCTGGCTAAGCATACTCGTCCCATGCAAATTCACAATGATACCATGTTAGTGCATTGCAATCACCCGGCCTATGTGCAGGAAGTGACTCTCCTGAAAGGTGAGCTGTTAAAGCGCATTAAACAGACCATTCCCACAATACACCACATTCGGGCGAAATATGCCCTTATTGATAGACAGTCTGACCCCGCTTTGGAAGCAAAAGAACCTGCGATTTCCGATGCGAATCTGATATCATTACAAGCCATATTGGATCAAATATAATGATGGGCATCATTACATTACTGGGTCTGGTAGTCGGTGCCTTGATTTTTATCAATCTGGTGCATGCCAAGTCTCAAATGGATGGCATTGATTTGAGTCTCGAGGCAGACCAGCGCATTAAAAAAGGGCGCAAAACAGATCCTTTTAACGACCGTTCCCGAATCAGAGTTGACCACCGAATGTGTCCGGTTTGTCGTACACCGTTGGCAGCTGATGAATATCTGATGTGTGCCATGGATAAGGAGCGACCGAATCAGACCAAACGACAGGTGCATATCTATGGCTGTCCGCATTGTTTTATTACGGGCGGTGTCAATAATCAGAGCCGGGTACTGCAGGCGGAAATCAGCGAATTGCATGTTTAGCCGCTATTTACAAGCTAGTATTCTGATTTGCGGCTGCGTTTCCATTTACTACTGTACTCAAGATACTCGAATTGTGGATACCACTCCGCTTGATTGCGGTCTATCACAGCATCGAGTGGTGGATACAATGAAACAAATACGCCGCAAGGCCGGACGTAGTGAGTTGTTTCTGGACAATGCCTTGAATAGCCGGGCATACTCCCGGGCACAAAGTCTTTCCAGGACCGGTGAATTAAAACACATAGATACCAGCGGAGCGGGGCCGCTCGAGCGAATGCAGCGCAGCGGTTTATACCGCAATTTTGTGGGTGAGAATCTGGCCTTATTGGAACCAGGTCCTGATATTGATAAACGCCTGTTTGGACAATGGACTCACAGTCTAAATGAAAAGCGAAATGTTTATTCCCCTCAATTCACGAGGATTGGCATCGGATTTGCGGTTTATAAATCCAGCTGTGTTGTTGTAGCGCTGTTTAGTGACTAGTCACCACAGATTGAGCTGTTTCCCATAGCAGTTTGTTATTTTTCAAGAATCGAATAAAGGCGCTTGTGCTGCATTGCAGCGATTCGGCCGCCTTTTTGTAACTGCCCCCGGCCAGGCGCAGGGTAACCAGGGCTAGTAGAGCGAATGGTGCATAACGGGGATTACGGGGATGAACGTCTGCCTGGAAAACCAGCTGCTCTTGTATCAGGTATTGCTTGATTGAATCTGCTGCGGACTTATCCGAGTGTGCCGCCAGATGGACAGCCAGGCGCAGCTTTAATTTACGAACGGCGTACAATAGATTCAGGGCGGATTCCCGCTGGTCGCTGTTTTCAGCAGTCAAAGGCAGCATGACCAGCCGGCAGCGTCGGGCGCTTTTGACTTTATTGCGCTTCTGACCGCCGCGGCCGCTCGCCTGGTAATTTTCTACAAGGCAATGCTTGAGAAAATCTGTTTGCTCCAGAAACAATAGAGCGCTGAGCTCAAGCGGTGACATGCGATTCAGCAAAGCGCAGCAGATAAAAAAGCGCCTTATGGGCACTATGCTCTCGCACGCGTTCCCTGTCTGGCGGATTGTTCAATAAATGAATTAAATAATCATCATCATTAAAATAAACACAAATATAAACGGTACCGACCGGTTTGTCTATACTGCCGCCGTCGGGTCCCGCTATCCCGGTAATCGAAAGGCTGTAGTCAGAATCCAGGGCTGCTTTTGCACCCCGCGCCATTTCCAGAGCACATTCAGCGCTGACTGCACCATATTGCTGCAATATCGATTCAGGGACTTGTAGCAGCTCCTTTTTAGCAGCATTGCTATAACTGACTATAGAGCCTTGGAACCAGGCGGAACTGCCAGCCTGATCAGTGACAATTTTACCGATCAGACCCCCGGTGCAGGATTCCGCCAGCCCAATGCTCCATTTGTGCTGCTTTAGTAGATCTGGCAGTAAATCCAGTATGTCACGGACAGAGTATTTTTCGCCAAACAACTTGCGGGCATGATTCTGAATTCGAAGCAAAGCCCTCTGGTCTGTGCTCTTGATGAAGAATTTATTGTAGCCGGCGCGGGCAGTTATGCCCCATTCTAGATCAGGAGGCAGGCTTTCTGCAGCCAGTCTTGTATCGGCGTGATGAAACAGCATGCTTTCGGCAACAGATTCCGGTGTGTCATAAACATAGAAATACTCTAGATCCGCTACAGCCGGGGCAGGTACCAGTTTCCGTAGCCGGGGCAGCAGTTCATGATGTAGCATAGCGCGCATTTCGGATGGAACACCGGGCATGGCCGCGATCCATGCCTGATGACCCTGATGCTCAACTGCAATCAGACTTCCGGGCGCCAGACCATTTTTGTTCGGCAGCACGACGGCATCGACCAGGGTGCGCGCCTGCCGAAATACTTTTGCATCACTGATCACTCTGCGACGGCGTTTAAACAATATTTCTATTTTACGCCGGGCGTCCCTGTCCTCTACAGGGGCCTTGCCGCTAAGCGCTGATAAAACGGCAATTGTATGATCATCTTCGGTTGGCCCCAAACCGCCGGTCATTACGATTAGATCAACATGCATGGAGCTCAGGGCATGCTGTAGAGCGCTTTTCAGCAGTTGGGGATCATCCGGCAGGGTTGCAAAACCGCAGATCGTCCAGTTATCCGCCGAAAAGGCGGCTGCTATTTCGGGAGCATTCGTGTCAGTACTGCGGCCGCTGCTGAGTTCAGTTCCCGTAGAAATAATAAACACCTGACGTTGTCTTGCATTAGAGGAGTTGTCCATTGCGCTCGATCCATTTGTGGTAATACTGCATCCGCTGCAATCCACGGGTTACATAATCAGCTCTGGTCGTTTGACCATCTGGCCGGCCGGTATTATGCACACGAAAACAACTTTCCCAGTCATGTTTGCGGGCTGCTTTTTTGTAGGACATTTGCATATAGGCAATGGCCCATAACAAATGGTCCGGACTGCGTAATTCTTCTATGGTACATTTTAAACGAAAACAGTGATAGCCCATGATCTGCGTCAGACCATGACTGGTGGCATATTCGCGCAGCTCGGCATCGCTCAAATCGGCCACATGGGAGCGGGAGATATAACCGAAGGCTGTTCCGTGATCACGCAAGTCTTGCAAACGCCGATAGACAGCTGCCTCAAAGCGTGAGCTGTCCGCATTGCCCGGGGGATGTGATTCCAGGCTGATGATAGCGGCCATATACTCAGCATCGATGTCTGTTCCGCTGACCGCCTTTTCAATCGCTGGATGCCATTTTTGATACAACCGCCACATCAGGGCATCTTCGCTATTTTCCGGGCAAGCCGTGAAGAAAATACTCAAACAGACAAGGATGATTTTCCGCAGCACTGTTCCTTTATGGATCATGGAACAGGAGCTTGGTTAACCCTGAGTGTCAAATAAAGACTTACGGATCCGGTCTATGTAGCCGCGTGTTTCCTGGAAGGGCGGTATACCATTATGGCGGTCCACATTGCCTGGACCCGCATTGTAGGCTGCCAGGGTTTGGTCGAGGTTTTGGTAGCGTTGGGCCATATTTTTTAGATACTCAATGCCGCCGCGTACATTCTGGCGGGGATCATGCGGATTCACACCCAATTGTCGGGCTGTATCTGGCATTAACTGCATTAAACCAATGGCGCCGGCTTTGGAAACAGCTGCCGGATTACCATTGCTTTCTGCCTTGATGACGGCCCGGACCAAATCAGGGTTCACTTTTGCCCGCGCTGACTCGCTTTCAATTATTTGGTTCAGTTCTGCGGCAAAGCTGATCTGCCGGGCAGGCGGTGTGGTCTGACTGGCTGTTTGCATACCAACCGGATTTTGTTCATCCAGGGCCGGTGTTTTCTGGAGAGCTATTTTGGCCGCCCCTTCAGGCAGCCGGGGACCATCGTCTAGCTGACGCATTTTCTGGATTATGTCGCTTATACGGCCGGCAACTCGATTGAGGGGATTTACCTGCATGCTTTCAATTCTCGGCTCAAGTTGCAATTTGGACAACAATTTTTTTACTGCCCCCATGAATCAATTGCTGCATGCTATGGAACGCTTGCGGCCCATTTGGGCCCAAATCCTGTTTGTATTGTACAGCTTGTTGATTGCCCCGTACATCGTGGAGAGTCTGCATCAGCCCCAGAGCAGTAGTGCACAAGGGATCGGCTGGATCCTGCTGTGTGTGCTGATGCTCGAAATCCCGGTGTTGCATATTCTAATCAATGCCGCCAGGTTTGCTGCAAAACAGGAAGGCAATGCAGAAAACAGCTCGGGAACTGCAGTATTTTTTGCCTGGCTGGCACATATGGTCATTGTAATCATATTGTATTTTCAGGCTATAACGGCGATTGACCAGAACGCAATTGATGGCTGGCCGGGCTTTCTGATCGTACTACTTGTATTAAAAGAATTGTACGTCTTGTTTCTTATCCTTTCTGATGATCCGGGCGAACCTTCCAGGGCTGCAGTTCTATTGGCTCGAGCCGGCTATCTGGTCTTTATGTGCCTGGCCTATACAGCCTGGTGGGGCCTTATGATCCAGAATGTTAAATTCTCGGTTTACAGCACCGGTCTGATGATCATGGAAATCGGGATTGCCAGTTTCTTTTTCGCAATCCTGCATGCCGCGGTTCAAATTCCGGAAATTGTGTTTGTGAGCAGTGCAAATAACGAGCGCTTTTCGTTGAGCTGGATATTTGGGTTTTGTATATCGCTGGTCTTTGTACTCATACCGGTTATGCGGTCAGAATTCACCGGTCGCTATCTTGATTTGGACGAGGCCTTGAAAAACAAAAATGAAGTCAAAATACTGGCGCTACAGCGGGGGCAGCTGACCCGTATGGATGCCGGAATCTGCAGGTTGCCGCAGCTGCAGCGCTTGTTTCTGTTTGAAAATCGGCTGCTCAATCTGCCCGATTGTATCGGTCAACTACAGCAGCTGTCCGAATTGTCTGTAAGTTATAATCATTTGCAAACTCTGCCGCCCACCTTTGGCGATCTGCAAAATTTACAAGAACTGAGAATCTATGTGAATAAGCTGGAGGCCCTGCCGCCCGGGTTTGGGCGGCTGCATCAATTGCGGAAACTGAATGCTGGCTGGAATCAATTGACCGCTTTGCCACTTGATTTTGGTAATCTGCGCAGTCTGAGATGGCTGCGACTGCAAAACTGCCAATTACATAGTCTGCCGGCCGGATTTGGGAAATTGGAAGCGCTGCGTTACCTGGACTTGTCCGGTAATCAACTGCGTACTCTGCCGGAGAGCTTTTTCGATTTGAAACTGGATGAGCTGGATCTCAGCGGCAATAAGCTGGACCCGGCTTTGCAGGAACGTATCCGCAAAAGATGGCCGTCGGCAAAGATTACACTGTAAAAATCGGTTGCCAGCCAATTCAAGATAGTTTAGTCTGTTTTCAATCGTAAGAATAAATGTAATGGAGTCCGAGTATGGCAGAGCAAATTGAAATCCGCAGTGCAGACCATAGTGCCCTGGACTGGATTCGGCAGTACAGCCCTTTTCAGGAACTGGAATCAACCGAATTGGAGAAAGTATGGCCGCATCTCAAGCGCTGGCGTTATCGGGCCGGTGAAGAGGTAGTCCAGGAGCATGTTGTCAGCACATCGGCCTATTTTGTGCTGAATGGACGGCTGGCTCTGATCAAATTTGACCGGGTTACGGATCAATTTAATGCCGGCGGTTTCTTTGGTGAAATCAGTCTGCTTGATCAAAAGCCTCGTTCCGGAACCATCGTGGCCGAGATAGATTCTGATGTACTCGAAATCAGCAAGGCCTGCCTCGATGAGCTGTCAAGAACTGATTCGGTCGTGGCACTCAAATTGTATCGTAGACTTGCGCTCTATATGACCGAGTATGTCCGTAATTCGGCATCGCTCTACCAGGAGATGGATGTGTTGCTGGTGCAGGACGGTGGCTGCGCCCCGGGCTACAACCCGGTTACAGCCTTTGTGACCGAGTATCTGGAAAAGCAGGGCCGCAAGGTTTTTATAGCGGCCACCGGTTTCAAATCCATCGTCCATAATCATGATGACGATTACCGGTGTCTCATTTCGGATGAACATGAGTTCCGGCATCTGGAGCATATCCCCGGTGTGATTCATTCCGCGCCGCTGCGCGAGGCCCGAGGAGCGGCTTTTCGGACGGAACGCTTTCCGGAGTTCAAGGAAGAAGCCCTGCAGCAAAAAGCGGCGGTCAATTTAGCGGAACGCAAAGTCAAGGCAGTGATCGCAATCGGCGGCAACGGCACCTTCAAGGGCATCCGCTCGCTGACCCGTTTTTTGCCGGAGCAGGTACAGACTTTTTTTATACCAGTCACCATCGACAGCGATGTGCTGGGTTCCGATTGTATTGGCGAATACACCGGTGTGGAAATGGGCGCCGAAAAAATACGATGCTATATGGCTGATGCACACACGCATCATCGCTGCTATGTGATCGAAATGATGGGCGCGGATGGCGGATTTCATGCCCTGCATTCCTGTCTGGGAGCGGGGGCCGACCTGGCTGTGTTACCCAATTCGGAATATGACCATCTGGCGATTGCCCGGGCACTGAATGAGCGTGACGGTGGCGCGGTGGTTGTGGTGGCCGAAGGATACAAAAAGCAGGAGCGCAAGGACCAGAATTACACCGGCAATGCGGCAGAATTCTTTCGTGATGAAATTATGAAGACCGGCGTTGCCATGAAGCTGCGCCTGGTCTGCGAAAGCTTTTCACGCGACATCCGCGGTGCTGCGCCAAACAACCTCGATATTATGCTTTCACAGCGCATGGCGCGCAAGGTTACCTTGATGCTGACGGCGGGCATGACCCAGCAAATGCCGGCGGTGCTGTCTGGTAAGGAATACAATATTCCCTTTAGCGATATTACAACCAGCAACTCGGTTGAATCCGAACTGGCCAGCCTGTCCAACAAGTTGTTGTAGCCAGGCAGCTCGGCTGGCATTACTTTTCGGGCGCCCCGGTGCACGCCACCGTCGAGCTGCTCCGAGCTGCGGTCTTTGCGTAGCAAAGACTCGCTACGCGACTCTGCGCATCTCTGGCGCAGTCTTTGCTGCATGCCAGGAACAGTTGGGCACCATCACCGGAACCAGGCCGGTGATGGTAAACGTGGCCTGCTTCCGGCAGGACCTGTGTTCTTTAAAACAAGCCTTTCAAGGCATCATTGATTTGCTTGCCGCCGGGCACCTTTTTTAATTCGTTGTTGACCCGATTGTTAATTGCTTCATTGATCGAGCCTTTCAACAGGTCAGTGATACTGGGAATATTCGATAACAAGCTGACATTGGGATTGCCCAACGAACCGGTCGAGGTAAAGGCCAAAAAGACGCGGTCGTTTTCGACCAGGGAACCCAGCAGTTTGTCGCGGATCATTTTGGCATTCGCAGCGTCGCCCTTGACAACTTTTTGGATCTCGCTGTCTACATGAGCTATGCCAGCCTTTGATTCAGCCTCGGAAGAAATTACCTTGCCGATCATATTATGCGTTGAGTTACTCAAGCGGATCCAGCTGCCTTTGCGCAGGGCCAGATCGTAATTCCTGGTTGGAAAGGTCGGCTCATTGAGCAGCTTTAACAAACTGCGCGAATATGAGATGACAACATCCACATTTTGTAGCAACACTGCTTCTTTCGAAAGCTTGTCCATCTTGAGGCCGATGTTCTTTAATACCGGCAGACTGCCGGCCAGCGCATCCAGCACTGCAAAGCTGTGCAGAGTTGAGCCTTTGTTGACGGTCAGATGGTATTGAATCGCTGGATTTACCTTGCCCGTTTTGACATCAAAGGGTACAATTTTGCCGCTGGAGGTCAAAATCAGTTTCAGTTTTTTAACTTTTTGACGGTTCAGAATACTGGCTGTCGTATCAATTTCCAGATGAGCCGAATTATGATTCTTGAGATCTGTACCGTCGATATCAATGTTGGTCAAGAGCAGATCCAGATCGGCGATCTCGATCGTTTCGCCGGTGCTTTGCAGCTTAATGGCGGCATTTGAGTTTGTAAAACCGATCTTTTTGAGTGAACCAGAGATCGGCAAATCAGCTGCGGTAAAGGGCTTATCACTGCCGCTTTCGACTGCCGCTTCTTCTTTGGGGGCATCCAGAGCCGGGTTGCGTTCCCCGTTCACAATTTGCGGGGTGCGAAAAAGGGCATTCAGGTTGTTGCCGCCGTTGGCGAGAATCACCAGATTCAATTTGGCCTGATCAATGACCAGTTTGTCAACGACCAGTTTTTTGCTGAGCAGCGGGCCGAATTGCAGCGCCAGCTTGATCGAGCCGGCCTCAATCACTCCCGCGGCCATCGGTTTACGGTCTTTTTGTGGGGTTCCTTTGTTGGCTACGGCATCGCGTGGTCCGAGTTTGACCCCTTCCAGGCCGATACTGGATACTGCCGAAAACAGACCGGTATTCAATTCCTTGATTTCAACCCGGCAGTTCATACTGGATTCAAGCTGCTGTACAATAAAATCTTCGTTAATGAGGGACGATAGATAAATGGAAGCGCCGATCAGGGCGATGAGCAAAACGCCAAAGAAGGCTCCTGCTCCGATCAATATTTTTTTCATCATGCGTCAGCTTTTACCATTGAATTGCCGCTTGTCAAGTCGTTTGATTGCTTTTTGACAAGTATCCAGGGATTCGGGAGTCTGATTCCTGAAGCTGCCAGACTGGTGGCGACAATATCATATATTCGGAATCGGCAAAAGTGAATTATGAGCACGCTTCACATTGTGCATCTGCCGGGGTGGGCGCTACTGGCTAGTTGTGGTGCCCTTAACGGGTTGGGTCTGCTCATCCCCGGCTTTTACAGCGGAAGTGCGAATTGGTTTATCGATCAGACTGATTGTTTTCCTGATTCCCAATCGGACATAGCTTTGTTGGGCATACAATCGATCGGCAGGCAGCCCATTTGTGCGATGCAAATCAATATTCAGCGGTTTGGCCCGATAGGTGTTATCAAATACCATTTCAACAAACACAAAGGTATTGCGCATCAGCTGGCTTTGACTAAAGAGATGATCTAGTCTATAACCATAAAGCAAACCGATAGAATGCACCGGCGTCCATTGATCGCGGACAGTCGCTAGCCTCGTATTGCCCTCGATCAAGTCCAGATTGTAACGCGATTGACTGACGCTGTTGGACAGGGTAAAATACCAGTTGTCACCGCTAAAATAAGGGAAATACAAAGCAAACGCGATCCGGAATTCTTCAAAAATAAACTCGGACTTTTTGGCAGCGGATCCGCCCGGCGGATACACTTCAAGTAAAAGCAGTGGCAAGGGATCTGTTGCGCCGAAACCGGAGTCCGGGTAGTTGTTAATTGTTCCCCGAAACGTATGCGGGGATGTGATTGTGAACGATGTCCGCAAGTATTTAAAGAATCCCTTGTCACCAATAAAAGGCAATTCCTCGGGTTCCGAACTGATACTAAAATAGCCCCTTTGGACAATATAATCATCAGTGATAGAACGAATATCGGTAGATTGCAAGTCTGGCGCCAATGCTTTTACAATGCCGTGCTTTCTGACCACAAATGCGGTGTTGGCGCTTTCCAGGCCCATCGAAACATGAATAAAAGCAAAATAGTTTTCAATGGTCGTACATTGTACCAGGATTGAAAACAAACTGAGCGCAAGGATTGCACAGCATCTGGTAGTTTTGTTCATGAAATCATTGGATCCGGCTTTTATTGTATAGACGATACGATCATTCGTTAGCCGAACCGTATGGATATTCCAGATTACACAACCCGGCCAGCTCCAGCATGCGTTCATGAAAGAAACCGGCTGTTTCTGTTTTACCAGACTCAAATGTACTGACCGGCCCCAGTCGCATCGTCACCGCTGTACGGCGGTAAAAAGGTGTCCGTTTATACTCATACCCGATGCAGATCACCTGCAGGGGACCGGAGCCGGTTCTTTCTGTGATGAATCGAAACCCGGGCAGTTTACCGCGCCCCATATTGCCTGGATACAGGGTCTGCTCTGGAAACAAAGCCAGCAGCTGCTGGTGATCCAGCACAGCCCGGCAGAGCTTGAGATCGGCCTTGCTTTTGTGGGGATCATGGCGATTGATAGAAATCCCGCCCAGGCTGGTCAAATAGCCACCGCCCAGGGTATGCTTCATCAAGCACCAGACATCCTTACGGCGTTTCGCCAGGGCAAACAAATACCCCAGCGGTATGTCTTCAAAGCGCTGATGCTTGGCCAGTACTAACAAGGATCCATCGAGTGGAATATGATCCAGACCTTCCACCTTGATTCGGTAGCGCAGCAGCATCAAGGGCTTTAGCACGACATGAAACAGCCACAAGGGTAATGGCTTTTTTCCAGGGTGGTTGTAGTCCAGCCAGAAAGGTTTGGTTTGCTTCATAAATCCGCCCGGCTGAGTCCCTTTAATAATTCCTGACTGCGCCCTCTTGGCTGGTTCAGCTTATTGTGATAGCGTCCCGCTTTCACTGGATGAAACAATCCTACTCTTGACAATGTTCGCGGGCGGCCTTGATTTCTTCTATGCGGCTGTCACCGCCTGGATGAGTACTCATAAACTCCGGCGGCCGTTGGCCTTTTGACGCTGCATCAAGGATACGCATCACTTCAATCAATCCCTCTGAGTTGTAACCGGCGGCCATCATAAAACAGACTCCCAGTCGGTCAGATTCCAGCTCCTGTCCACGGCTGTATTTCATGCCCACCAGCGCCGCAATGGCCTGCGCAATTTTAGCCTGGGTTTCGGTGCTCGGATCTGAGGGATCGTAGGCTGCGATGACAGCCGCCTGACTGAGACCGTCGGTTAATTTCTCGCGAGCCATCTGGCGGGCCCCATGACGGGCAACTACATGGCTGATTTCATGGGCCAGAACTCCGGCAACTTCATCATCTGAAGATAGTTTATCCAATAGAGCATCGGTAATAAAAACCTGTCCGCCCGGGAGCGCAAAGGCATTGATGACATTATCATCTTCCAGTACATGAAACTCAAATTTGTACGGCGACTGGCTGGCTTTGGACTGTCGTACAATCTTTGCGCCAATTCGGTCCACCCGCTCCTGTTCCGCCTGGTCTTTTTCCATACCGCCAAATTCCTTGACCATCTCCGGTCGGGCTTGCAGTCCAAGGGCAATTTCTTGCTCAACACTCAGAGCCACGCGCTGTTCTTCACCGGTCACTGGATTTACCTCATTACGGGTCCCCAGATACCAGGAGATCACAGCGATGACCAGCACCACAGCGGCCATTCCGAGCCGCACACCAATACTGCGTTTTTGATTATTACTCATTTTTCTTCCTGCCTGTCGCCCATGTCCTGCACAGCGACAACAGCACCACTGCTAGTGGTATAACAGCTGAGGGCAAGTAAAAAGATAAGGATTTGCCCGCTGAGTTTTAGCGGATCTTGAAGGAACCAATCAGTTTTTGCAGTTCTGCCGCGATTGCTTTCAGCCGGTCGGAGATAGCATGCAAACGGTGTGTTTGTTCCACAGAACCTTCGGTCAGATTGGCGATGGACTGCACACTGCGGCCAATTTCCTGCATAGACTTCAACTCTTCTTGCGTCATCGCTTTGATTTCGTGAAACGACTGATAAATGCCCTTGAAGTCCGTATCCATTTGATTTGAGCGGCTAGACTGCAGTGAAACGGATTCGGCGATACAACCAGTCAACTGATCGATCCGGTGAATCCTTGCGGCCATTTGATTCAGAAATGTTGTGGCCTGATCTACACGGGCCACACCGTCGTTTACATCCTGACTTGTTTTGGCTAGCAAGGCCGATATAGAATTGACACTGTTTTGGGTGCTGTCTGCCAGATTGGATATCTCATGCGCTACCACCGCAAAGCCGCGGCCTTCCTCGCCGGCCCGGGCGGCTTCAATCGATGCGTTCAGAGCCAGGAGATTGGTGCGGCTGCTGATATCATTGATCATCACCAGCATTTCCTGAATTTCAGTACTGATTTGCTGCACCGAAAGCATGGCTTCATTCACACCGGCCACGGCTTGCTCGCTATCACGTGCCAGAGCGCTGGACTCACTAGTAATCTGACTCAGTTCCAATGCGTTGGCATTGATTTGACTCAGGTCATTGTGCGAGGCACTAATCGCTGCCTGGTTGCGCTGCATTGCCTCGCTATTTGACTGCATATGTCCGTTGATACTGTCGACAGTCGCCTCCAGCTGCTCCAGAGCAGCCGAGGACTCTTCGACGGCAGCGGAAACGGACTGGGTCATCTCGGCCATTGTATTGGATTCTGTCAGCAGTGTGGCCGAATTCTCGGAACTTTGCTGCAAGCTGTCCTGCATCTGCTCGATTATCCGGGTAGTATAATCCAAAAAGGAATTCAAGGCCTCAGCCAGTTGCAGCATTTCCGATGGATCGCCTTTGGGATCCACTGCGATGCGAATGCTGAGATTGCCCTTTCCCTGGGAGAGTTCCTGCATGCGCGTCAGCATGGCCAGAATCGGTCGATTATAGCGGCGACTGCTCCAGCGGGCCACAAAGGCAATTACAACGATCACTAACAGGGTGACGAGCAATTCCAGTGCCAGGGTGGACCAGATGGGACCGTAGATTTCCTTTGCATCAATCTCGATAATCATGATCCAGGGTCGTTTATCGTGCAGGTAGATACCAAAAACCAGATCGCCGGCTGTATTACGATATTGGCCGGTACTGCTGCCCATCGTGAGCGCATTCTGGATTTGTTCCCGGTCCACATGCGGGGCTTGTTCTGATTTGAGCCGCAAAACCGGTCGGCCGTCCAGAGCAGCCAGGTAGGCCCGCCCGCTGTCTCCCAGCTTGAAATTCTTTTGTAAAATTTCTTCAATGCGGCCAATCTCGATCTCGAAAACAAGCACCAGATTGGCCTCCTTTTGACCAGCATAGGTTTTTACCGGAAACAGCAGCAGCTGGTGGTAATGATCCTTTTCTTCAAAGCCATAAAAATCAGTGATTTGAACGGACTGGCGGGCTTTTTGAAAAAAGGGTGAAGCGGACAAATCCTGGCCGCCATGATGATTAGTTGGACTTTTGTGCGGCGGACTAACCACGACAATACCCCGGGCATTAACAAGCATGATATGGTGGTAATCACCCCAGTGTTTTTCCTGGAATTCGGCCAGAATCGAAGCGGCTTCTTCACGGCCGGCCTTTCCCGTTTCAGCCAGGCGCTGCAAAGCCGGCTCTTCGGCCAACAAGCGGGCCTTGTCAATACTGTTATCATAGAAATTGTTGAGCACATCATGCTTGATGCGGGCAATATTATAAATATGCTCAAGTATGGACGATTGCTGCCATTTGATTCCGGCCAGGGTATTGAGTGCTGTGATCAGCAAAAGGGGCAAGATGCTAATCCCAAGCAATAACAACCCCAATCTGGCTGATAATGACCGGAAATCGATGAAATGCATATTGATTTGATCCAGTCCTGCTAAAGGACAAAGTCCAGTTTGCCCAGGAACCTGGAACCAGTTTCCTGTTCCAAGGCCTGGATGCTACAGTTTATTTATTTTTACGACACCATTTTGTATCCTCCGGCTCAATTTTATTTGATTTACAAAAAATATAAGGCCTGTATGTTGTGGGCCCTGATTTCATTTCTCAGGCAGGAACAACTCATGCAAGACAATGTGTACAGTCCCGGTCAGGGCAGCATTAGCCCCCCACCTGGTTTTTCAGTAGTAAAAAGCAGCGGGTATGGTAAATTTGATCTGGGTCAATGCTTCACCATTGCAATGGATGCATTCAAGGTTCAATGGGGGCCGGCAATCGGGATTACGCTGCTAGCGTTGATGGTAATGAGTATCGCTTATCTGTCGGTCTATTTGCTGATTGGAATATGGCTGGCGCCGATTATCTATGCTGGTTTTCACATGATGGGCATTGAAATGGTGCGCGGTCGTCTGAGCGGCAGTACTATTTTTCGGGGCTTTGAGCGCATGGGACCAGCGTGGAGTTCAACGGTTTTAAGCACCATACTGTATATGCTGCCGATTCTGCCAGGCTTGTTGGTCTTCGGGATCGGTTTTGGCGTCAGCGCCGCCCAGGGCGGTCTTGATCAAGCTGATCCGCCGGTCGCCTTCTGGATCGGTTATATCGCCTTTATACTGTCTATTTTCATTGCTATGCCCGTTATTTTTTACCTGCAAGGCCGGCTGATTCTGGTGCATCCGCTGGTGTTCGACCGCGGGATGGGCGGCATGGAAGCGATCAAGGAATCCTGGCGGGTTACTCGCGAGCAGCACTGGATGTTGATGCTGCATGTCTTTGTGGTCGGCATGGTCGCCCAGGCCGGTGTTGCGGCTTGTTATGTCGGAGTCATTGCATCGGCTCCTTTTGGGGCTGCTGTTCTTGGCGCCGCTCAAGCGCAGCTGTTGGGGGAGATTGATAGTGCGACCTACAAATCCGGCCCAGCCAAGGTAGCCGGCCAGCCAACAACCGGGATATCGCCAACTAGCAATCCGACTCCCACGGGACAGTCAAACCTGTATGGCAGCGCACCGCTGAATTCAGTCGGGACAGAGTCATCGACCGAGACCAATCCCCAGGACCGCTTTGATGTTGATCAGGACCGCTTTGGCCGTTAAGCCACTAGGCCGCCAAATCCAGAATGACCTGAAACAGTTTTTGACGTGAGACCGGTTTGCTGATAAATTCATCACAGCCGGCTGCGCGAGCCTGGGCTTGATCCGCTTCGGTCGCGTTAGCGGTCAGGGCCACAATTGGCGTGTGCTGCAAAAATTGCTCCACCTCAAGACGCCGAATCTGTCTGGTTGCCTCATAGCCGTCCAGCTCGGGCATTTTCATATCCATAAAAATGATTTGATACGACTGTGCCATAAATTGATCAACTGCTTGACGGCCGTCATGGGCAAAATCAACCACAGCACCGGTATCACTAAAAAACTTTTCTAACAGAATTCGATTCACTTCGATATCTTCCGCAATCAGGATGCGGACCGGACGGGCGGCCAGTAAGTGTCTCATGGAACTGCCCTGCAAATGCGCATCACTGATCGAAGCCGGCTCTTTTGTATCCGGTACATCCATTGGCAGTGTTAGTTGCACCGTAAAGGTTGATCCCTGGCCCGGCTGACTTTGTACGGTGATGGATCCATCCATAAGTCTGACTAGTTCGCTTGTGATCGCCAGACCCAAACCAGTGCCCTGTCGATTTAGTGTTGCGCCATCCAGTTGGAAAAAACGCTGGAATAGAAGGGCATGTTTTTCTTGCGGTATTCCCGGACCGGTATCAATGACCTGAATTTGTAACCGGCACTCGCGCTGCGCTGGCTGCAGGGTGGCGTTGATAATCAGATCGATTTGACCCTGCGATGTGTATTTGATGGCATTGCTAATCAGATTGTATAAGACCTGGGTGATACGCAGATTATCACCAATCAATTGTAGTTCCAGGGGATAGTCCTTGCAAACATTGAATTGCAACCCCTTTTCCCGGGCTTGAAAAGATTGCCCGTCGGCCGCATTGGTGATTAATTCGTCCAGCACAAAAGGCCTCGTTGCTATTTGTAGCTCGCGGGCCTCAATCCTGGAGAAGTCCAATACGTCATTAATCAATTGCACCAGGGTCTTGCCCGAACTGCGAAACAAGTGGATTATCTGGCGTTGGCCGGCATCCAGCTCCGTATCTTCCAGTAATTCGGCGGCATTTAAAATCACATTCAAGGGTGTTCGGATTTCATGGCTCATGTTGGCCAAAAAATCGTTTTTAGCTGCGTTGGCATCCATGGAGGACAGCAGCATCTGATGATTGTGGCGCGCCATACCGCGTACAATCAAATAGATCATAACACACGCCAGGCTGACCACAGCAGTGGCAAAAATCAAATAGGTGCCGCTATACACAGTGCCCGGGCTAAAAATATTCACCAGCGGAATCACATTGAAGTAAACCAGATACGAAGCCAGGTTATAGCTTGCTATGGCTAGTATGGTGGCGTACAAACCCTGGGGGATGCGCATATTTTGAGCGCAAATCACAATCGCATAAATGTAGCCCAAAACCAGAAAGGAATCAGCGGCCCCGGTAAAATAGACCAACAGGCTCATGGAAAGGATATCAATTGTCGTTGGAATATAAGCCGCGTTTGGGTGAAGATCCTCGTTTAGCAGTCCGGCTTCTGTTATCAGGAGCCAGCCAAGTCCTGTGACCAAAAACAAGATGCAGACTACAATCAATGCAAGGAGGCCGCTTTCATAGCCGCCCCACAGAATCAGCAGGCCCATGACGACCCGACCAATGTTGACTCCGGTATATTTGGGATGTTCCTTGGCTTGCATTGGTTTAGATGAAAGCTAGATTCATGTTTTTAAAGGCGCTTTGCCTGGCAATTCTTTCAAAATCCGCGGGCCCTTGCTTCTCACTGCATTCAGATAACAATCCCTGGCTTCGGGACAAATAAAACGCGCCAGGTAGCGGCTTTGCATTAAAGCCGGGGAGTTAGTTCGTCCCCTGGATCCGTATGGGAAATCACTGGCTGGGTAAGCAGATCGACAATGCGTTTAATCATTACTTGCCAACGGACCGGTTTACTGATAAAGCCGTTCATACCGGCAGCCAGGCAGGCTGCAACTGTGTCCGTGCTGACATTTGCAGTTAGAGCCAGAATCGGGACCGCTGTCCAGCGCGGATTGGCGCGGATTTTTTGCGTCGCTGTAATGCCGTCCATTTCCGGCATGTGGACATCCATCAGGATTAAATCACAAGCCGAGTCCGGCTGCTCCAGCCAATTCAGGGCCTGTATTCCATGTTCCGCTTCAATGATAACGGCACCGGACTTTTCGAGCATTCGGCGCGCCAGCATTCTATTGACATGGTTATCTTCAATCAACAGGATTTGGACATTCTGTAAAGCATCAGCGGAATTGGTCGGCTCCTTAGCCTTGGCAGGCTGTTCCTGGATTTGGTTGCAGGCAAATTGCAGGCTGAAACTAAAGCGACTGCCCTGTCCGACCTGGCTTTCCAGTTCCAGATTGCCTCCCAGAGCCTGGGTGAAACGCTGGCAAATTGCCAGGCCCAGTCCGGACCCTTCATGCTCCCGATTGGCTGCATCCTGAATTTGAAAAAAAGGCGTGAAAACCTTGTCCGTATGCGCCATATCGATCCCTGGACCCGTATCACTCACGGTAAACTGCAGACGGACCTGATTTCCGGTTTGCTGGAGGCTGGTAATATCAAGTCTGACTTCACCTTGCTTCGTAAACTTGATCGCATTGCTGATCAGGTTGATTAGAATCTGTTTCAACAATGATTCATCTGTTTGAATCTCCAGTGACTGCAGTCCCAAATCCAGATTGTAGGTTATTTGCAGGTTTTTTTGCCGGGCAGCAGGGGAGGTAACTATTTCGATATCTTTTACCAGCTGTGTCAATGAGATCGCTTGCAAATTCAAACGCAGCACTTCGTTTTCTATACTGGCAAAATCCAGCACGTCAGAGATTGTGTCAGTCAAAACCCGACCGGCAGTCTGAATAGAATTGATGAGTTCCTTTTGATTTGAATTTAGATTAGTTTGATCCAATAGATCGCTATAGCCGGCAATTGCATTTAATGGAGTTCTGATTTCATGGCTCATGTTGGCTAAAAAGCGGCCTTTTGCCTGGTTGGCCGATTCGGCCTTTTGTTTTTCACGCCGCAGCTGTTGGTTGATCTGGTGCTCTTTGGCATTATTGTGCAGCTGAAAATAGGTTAAAGCAGTTACCAGAACGGCCAGCAGCCAGAGCAGCAACCGCAGGATGGTATCATAGTGCTGCTGCAAGACAGATTTTTGAGCTGGTACAACCGCTATTTCAATCTCATAGCCTGCCAGGACTGCAGTTGCATCATAATGCTGTTGGTTAAAAAGACTACCCTGTCCTTTAATAATTCGGCCGCCAATCCGCATGGCATACTGAATACGGTCCTGGTCTTCGGACTCTTCAATCGCTCCCATTAGTTGATCTATATCGACGACAATACTAATCAGTCCCCAATAGCGTCCGTTGTCCAGGAATACCGGAATGCGTTTAATGAGACCCCAGCCGCCCTGAACCATTTTGATCGGTCCGGCGATGACCGGCTTGCGGGTCAGAATGGCTCGTTTGACATCCTGCCATTGGGCTGGAATCTTTTTATACTCCAGACCGATGGCGGCTTCGTTACCCTGCCGGGGATAAATCAGGGCAATGCGATTATCAGGCGCTAGACCGACATTGCGGATACAGGTTCCTTTTTGATAAATCATTTGTAACATGCGGCTGGCATACTGCGGATTGACCCGGCCCTGGTAAGCTATGATATAAGCCGCTAGTCCGTCAGTTAAATACAGGTTGGCGTTCAGGATGGCTTCAATGCGCGAACGCAAACGAGCAGCATCCAGCACAACGTCGGTGTTTTGTTTTTGCAATTCATTGCTTTGGTACAAGGAGTGAGTATACTCCCCGATACTCAGGGAAAACAGCAGGACGCCGGCGGCCAGCCAGGCCGGTTGTTTCCAGAAAGTTTTCATGGCGTTGAATTCAACTCTGCTTTTTGTCGTTTTCCGTTTTTCAGGTTTAAAACTTCCAAAATTGCAGGCGCCCTGCAAGATCCTGTAAGTCCGGGCTGTTTGCAACCAGTTTGCAGTTTGAACTGCACCTTTTGTAAAATGGAAAGTCAGACTGTCTG
>JAGRNA010000064.1 GCA_020441005.1 Leptospiraceae bacterium | reverse complement strand
TGAATGATATCTTGTATGCCCGCAATCTGCTATTGTTTGGCCAGGTGATTCAGTATGCAGTGACTGGTTTTGTTTTGCTGCAGAGTATCACCCTGGCGCGCGGCTTTGCGTCCACCCATCAAAGAGCAGAACGGATGAGCGAGCGCCTGCAAAGCCAGAATACCGAGCTGCAGCGCCTGGATCGGCTGAAAGATGATTTTTTGGCCAGCATTTCGCACGAGTTACGTACACCGATCCATTCCATCATGGCCATCGCGGGCGATCTGGACCAGCGCCATCAGGCTATCCAGACACCGGATTCAGCCAGCGGGCAGGCGCATCTGATTTACATCGCCGCCAGTCGACTGGCCAATCTGGTGGATGACATCCTCGATTACAATCGATTGCGCTACCAGGGCCTGGAAGTGGAGCTGGAATCCGTTGGTGTGCATGCCCTGGTGGAATATGTGCTGCAGCTAAACCGGCCCCTGGCGCGTATCCGGCAGCTAAGCCTGCAAAATAATGTGCCGCCGGATTGTCCAGCTGTGCTCGCGGACGGCGATCGGCTGATTCGAGTTTTGCAAAGCCTGCTAGAAAACAGTCTGCGTTACACGCAATCGGGCAGCATACAGATTAGCGCCCGCACAAGTCCGGCTGGCCTGCAGATTCTCGTGCGCGACACTGGTCCCGGGTTTCCCCGGGATTCCCGGGACCTGGATCTGCTGCAGTCCTATCGTCAGACGGGACGGGTCGCTCAGCATTCACCGGCGGCAATGGGGCTGGGTTTGTCGATCGCGCGTGAACTCATGCAAAGCATGCAAGGCCAGATCGAGATCGATCGGGAGTATCATCAGGGGGCCGGTCTGATCCTGAGTCTGGGCCGCTCCAATCACACGGGACTGACAAGCCCTGCGACCGAAAGCAGTCCCAACCAGACCAGGGCGCGCTGGCAGCCCACGGAAACGATTCAATACAATCAGCTCTATGGTTCCATTCGCAAGGGCGTAATTCTGGTGGTGGAGGACGAACCATTGAATCTGCTTGTCCTGGAGCAGGCGCTTGCCCCCCTGGAATCAGCGCGCTTCTATGTGGCCCGGGCCGAGGACGCCCTGGCTATCGTAGCCGGTCAAAGCGACCTGCTGCACCGGGCCTGTCTGAAATTAATCTTGATGGACATTATGCTGGGCGGTCTGGATGGTCTGGGCGCGCTGGCGCAAATCCGCCAGGTAGCGGGTAGTCGCGAGCTGCCGGTGGTGATTGTGACGGCACGCAGCAATAACCGTGACCTGGTGCAGGCCCTGGAAGCGGGTGCTAATGATTTTGTGTTGCGGCCCTTTGAAGTGCGCTTGATGCGCCGTCGGATCCAGGCCCAGCTAAACATGGCCAGTGCAGTTGATCGTTTGCAACAGAGCCGCCGTCAGGAGCTGGACGCCCTGAAACGGGAAAGGCAGCGCATATTTGCCGATTTGCATGATCATTTCGGTGGGCGCCTGACCGATCTAAGCCTCTTGTCCGGGCGCTTGCTGCAGGAAGAACCGGATCTGGCCATACCGCGCGAGCTTCATCAAATTGTAAAAGAAACAATCGGCAGTTTGCGCAGCCACCTGTCCGGAATCGAGGACCTGGCTTTAATGGCTGAATGCTTCGCAGACGGGCTCAACGCCTGGTTATTGCGCCGCTATCAAAATGCGGGTCGTTTACTGCGCTTTCGTTGTCTGGGTGAAACCCGGCGCCTGAATCACCCGGACCTGGACCGCTTTATTTCGGAGCTCTTTGTGATTAGCCAGGAGATCTGCAATAATGATCTAAAATACGGCTATGGGCTGGCGCGCTGGAACCTGATTGTGACTGCTACGGGTGTGATTCTGCGCTTCTACTCACATACTCGTTACACTGCCCTGCCTACAGATAGCCCCGCTCCTGACGTAGTCAAGGGAGGCGAGGGAGCGCCCCGGATGATGGCCATTCGGGGGCGCGAGACGATACCGCTGCGGGTGCAGCACCTCGGCGGCAGCTGGCGCGAAGACCGTCAAGCCGACAGCTATCGATTGCGAATTTATCTGCCACTGCCAAAATAAGGCGTTCAGGTGAAATTCCCCAGAGGCTGGATTCCAGGTCAAGCCCGGTTGCATGCATAGCGGTCCGAAGGCGGCGCGCAAAAATTGACGAGTGCACTATGAGCCTGCCTGGTGCCGGACCCCAAAGACAAGTTCGCCAGAACTGACCGGTGTCGTCCGCCAACGACTGCCAGAACGATTGCCAGAACGATTGGCTTCATTTGAGCACAGCTGTTTCGGTATGCCGCAGCTGTTTGCCTGGAAAGTAGACAATCCTGAAAAAACTGACCGTTGTAGGGTAATAAATGATTTTTTTTTATTTGACCAGCTGGAGAAAAGACAAGAGCCTTGTCCTGGATTTATTAAGAAAGTCATACAATCTATAATCAATCCTGGAAGAAACAAGTGGCTCTGGCACGCGATTTACAGTTTTTAGGACGGGCATTGACCTTGTCCCGTTTTGAGGCGGATGCGCAACCGGCAATTGGCTACTATTGCCGCGTAAAACTGCGTTTTATGGTCCTGTTTAATACGGTTGGACTCATTTCCGATCTGGCATTACTCATGATGTATCATTATGTGCATCCGGTTTCCAGCCTGGTGTATACCGTTTGCTGTCTGGCACCCATCCTGTTTGGGCTGGCCTTGTATTATTGCACCCGTAGAAAAGTCCGCGCCGCCTCCATTGCTACATTTTGTGTAATCGCCATGGCTTGCATGATCATGCCATTCTTTGGCTGGCTGGAATTGATTGTATTCGATGCTATCTTTCTGTTTTCGATTCCCCTGCTTTCACTGAATCGCACTCATTTTAGCGCCTATCAGGTTTTATTGCTCTTGCCGATCGCCCTGAAATTGTTGGTTGAAACCGGGACCATTCCCGGCAGCGTCCTGCAACCGGAAGGCATGGGCAAGTCGGATGCCTGGATGCTGCTTTTATTCTTGTTTTCGATTGTGACCTACTCCCAGGTGATTTTTGGGCTGACTGATCGCGGTTTGCAGGACGCCGATCGTTTGAGCCTGGCCCAGGCTCGCCTGGAACAGGCCCATCAAGAATCCGAGGCCAACTCACAGGCCAAGTCCCTGTTTTTGGCGCGTATGAATCATGAACTGCGCACGCCCTTGCAAACCGCTCTGAGTATCAGCGAGCTGCTGCCGCCGGACAGCGAATTCAGCACCGAATTAAAAACGGCCTTGTCTCAAACCCAGATTATTACCGAAGAGATCATCGATTTTGCCCGCATTACCAATAAAAACCTGCAACCCGTTCGTATTCGTTTTGCCCTGATTCAGGAATTAAAAGAAATGATCCAGGTATATCAAAACCGGTGCAAGTCCGGTGTAATCATCCGCCCCGAGATCGATTCCGATTTGCCGTTCTACTGGACCGGCGATCGCAGCCGCTTTTTTGACATCATGCGCAACCTGATTGGCAACGCCGTCAAATGGTGTCACAATGGTGAAATCACGGTTCATCTCGGTTGGCAGAATCGCGAGCAGCATCTGATCAGCGGCTCTGTGCAGGATTGTGGGCCCGGGATCCCGCCAACCGAACTAGAATCCATTTTCAATCCATTTAAACAGGGTGAAAACGGCCTGAAAGCCGCCACCGGGATGGGTCTGGGGCTTTACCTGGTAAAAACGGCGGCAAGGCATCTGGGTGGCAATGTCAGCGTACAGAACACCCCTGCCGGTGCCCTCTTTCAGTTCTGGTGCCAAATGGAACCCTGCGAGAAATGGGTCGCCCATCAAGAACAGGATCCTGCCTTTAATTGTAGCGATTGTCCGGAATGCGTTGAACCACTGGAACGCCTTTTAGAGCAACTGACAGTCATGCGCGCGACAAGCCGTATCCTGATTGTTGAGGATGTTTTTGTTAATGCGCTGCTTTTACAAAAACTGTTGTCTGTCGACGGTTTTGAGTGCATTCAAATTGCTCAATGTGGCGCCGAAGCGCAGGACCAAATCAAGAACTGGCGCCCCGAATTGCTGTTCCTGGATTTGAATCTGCCGGATCAAAATGGCCTCGAGCTGATGCAAAAGATGGACGGATCCGGGCACTACTATCGTAATCGAACAATTGTCTTTAGCGGGGACGCGAACTCGGCTGTTGCCGCACAATGCAAGCAAAATGGATTGAGTGTGTTTGTCAGCAAACCGGCCCGTCAGCAGGATATTCACAAAGCAATCCTGGAAATTGATCAAAATCTGGCTCACAGTGCAAGCATGCAAACGGCCTGAGGGCGCACCTGTTCGGTCATTTGAAACAGAGTCAGGGAATTTCACCTGATTATTCTATAAAAATAGCCCTTTTAGGCTATTTACAAATCCCGGTTCGGCCGGTATGTTGTTAGCGGTTGCGCACGATGATACGAATCGGACTCGTAGAAAATGACGAGCGCTTTGCGCGCACGGTTTGCGAATTACTGGAGAGACAAGGCTATCAGGTCTGGCATTGGCCATCCGCCGAAACCTATTGGCGGGATCCGGTGGGTCAACAACTTGATGTACTCTTGCTAGATATTATGCTCGGCAATATGACCGGCATTGACCTGGCGGGACTGGTTTCGATTCGTAGTCCCGATATCAGGAAAATCATTATTACCAGCGTGGATACCGATGAGCAGATCTTTGCCGCGTTGCGCTTTGGTTGCCTTGGATATATCCTGAAATCCGAGCTGGGGGATTTGCACGCCACCATTCAATTGATCATGGACGGCGGCGCCATCATCACACCCACCATAGCGTTTCGGGTGATGCGCAGCTTTAACAAGGAGAATGTCGCTCAACTGCCGCCGGATGAACGCTTGACGCAGCGACAGGAACAGGTGCTCAGAGAGTTGATCGCCGGTCGACAAACACCGGCCGTTGCCGAGCTGATGGGTATCTCGGTCAATACGGCCCGCAATCATGTCAAGAGCATCTACACCAAACTGAATGTGCGTAACCGGCAAGAAATGATGCAACGCGCCCGTGAGCTGGGATTTTTTTAGAAACGTTCTGCGTCCCGAATACCATGGATGGTTTTGGGACGACTTCTATATAATGATCCACAACAAAAATTGTCCGGGCTAGTTACTATAGATTCTGGTCGCTACGGCCAGCACAATTTACGCCGCATGGTGTCCAATTTGGACAGAGTAGTCAAAAAAATAGCCTGCCTGGTAAAAAAATAGCCCAAATGGGTCATTGACAGCTTCGTCTGACTGACTTATAAATCGTGACAATAATGTTTATGAATAGGGAGAGACTACTATGCAATCAACAAAGAAATACATTGCAATTGCCAGCGCGACCCTGCTGGGATTACTTGCGAGCTGCAGTGATCCGGTTGATAGTTATGACCCATTAGAAGATCCGGTTGTTCTATATGCTCTTGTATCGTCTAGCGCAAACACGAGCGGAGGAACTTCGAGTGGTGGTAACGGTTGCAGCGCCGGCTATGCGGCTGTGCGCTTTGATAGTTACGTGAGTACAACAAAATATATGTATCTGTTTACCAGCTCAAGCTGTAGCGGTACATACTATTCCTACTATTACAACCCCCTGTCTGCGTATGCCCTGGATCCTTACGCCTGTCAGTATGTAGGCAGTTCTCTTAGACTGTATTCGGCACAAAGCACAGCCGGCAGTAGCTGCGCTAGCTCGGGGCTCTTGATGACAGCCGGTCGATGTTATACCATCAAGGTGTATTCATCATCCTATGTCTACGTAGACGAAGGGACATCCTGTGGTAATTAGGCTCTGGAGGAAAACTGGCTTGCTAGAACAAGGGCCTGGGGTTATGCTGAACTAACTCCTTGTTCTTCCTGACGCAGTCCAGATTTCTGGAGAAAAACCAGGGATTGCTTCCATAAAAAACCTGCGCTTGCTTATCAAGGAAAATGCTTTTACGGTGTTTGACAAGGTCAGCTTGTGATGAGCTGGACAAGAAAAGCGCAGGAATGTAAAAGGCTTGTATCAGGTATAAGACAGTGATAGCAAAATTTATGCGGACCCCGATATTGAGACCTGAAAAGTTGAAACGATGCCTGCTGCTTTGTGGAGTGTTATTCACCAGCGCCTGCACTCAGTTGCAAGTCCGGGCCAATCAGCAGCCTGTCGCTCTGGCTAGTCGGTCCAGTCAGTGCCAAACCCGTATTAGCGATGGACACTGGCGTTTTTTGTTCGGCCTGTTTCGCCTGAGCGGGGCCGATTTTGATGACTATGCATTTGATGCTTCGAAAAGCTATCGGTTCACCGAACGCACTACGTGGCTCGATATGCTGATCACTGTCCCGCTGGGATTTGCCGCTCTTGTGGGCCGTACCACAGTTGAGCTGCAAGAATGCGACGAAGAAATCAGTATCCAAACCCGGGCCCAGTCAGAACGGGACAACCAGGCTGCGATCGACTCTTTTTTGCGGCACCAGGGCGCGCAAACTGCCGGGCTGGTCCTGCAACTGGCCAATGGCCAAACGCACAGCGGGCAATTGGTCTCCCTGGATAGCGACGCGTATGAAATAGAAAGCGAGGACCCGGCGGATGATGTCCGGACAGACAATAGTGGCCAAACTGAAACAAGCCCGGTCGTCAAACGCGCTGATATTGTCCAGCTGAAGTCCGGTCAGCGGGTCGTCGGTAAAATCACCAATCAAAGCCGCACCGCGATCACGATCCAGTCTGCCCAGGGAATACAGCGCCTGGACAAGGCTGCAATCGCGAAAATTCAGTTCAATCAAGAAGTGCCGGATCAATCGCCTGTCCAGAAAAAGCGCATCCGGATTGCCCGCCGCGATGTCGTTAAAATCTATTTTGTGAAGCGGTAGTAGACTTGTGATGCCAATCAAGAAAGGCCACCTGGAATGCATATGATACAACGATTACTGCCAGGGCTTTTTTGGTTCCTGACCCTGTTGCTCTTGCAACATTGCTGGGCTCATCCGGTGATCACCGGTTTGAATGAGTCCAGCGCTGAGGATTTGGACCCCCTGGTGGTATTGCTGGCGGCCGCAGGCTCAAACAGCTCAAACAGCATTCCGATTTGGAAAGTGCACCAAATCACCAGCTTTAGCCTGGACGGTAATGCCGCGGATTTTCTGGCCCAGACCGGCATTGGCGATAATAATGATCCCATACTAGCGCAGGACAGCTCGCTCGATAACACCGGCGGTCAGGGAACCGGCACAGACATTGTTCAAGTCTGGATGGGGCATGATGGCACTAATTTTGTTTTTTGGTACCAGACCCTTGGACTGCCGCCGGATTCAGGCAGCTGTTCCTCGGGCGGTTGTTACTACCAGCTCAATATTGCCGGCTGGCTCATAAACGTGAATAACAACAGTGGAACGGCGCAGCGGATCGGAGCCCGGGATTTTTTTGGTTCTACCGGGGGCTGTGTGGCTCTCACCAGTGCAGAGGTTGCTTTGGTTAACAATTCACCGGCCGGCTTTTATGGCTTCGAAGTGCGTGTGAATCCCGCCTGCCTGGAAGTTGGTAGCAGCGGCAGCATCGACACCTATGATCGTTCAGTGCACACCCTGGATGTGACGGCCGATTTTTATACCATATTCTGGGACCGCATGGATATTGCCCAAAAGACCGTGACCTGGGATTTTAGCAGCTACTAGCGGCCGGCTGGTATAATTTCGCCATTTGGCGCAACCCGGACCGGCCACGCTGCGCTACAGCAATTTTTTTATCCCGTTTGGGCCTGATTTTCACAAAAATAACCCTTTTGGGCTATTGACGGCCGCACCCACAGCGGGCATACTGATGGCCAGATTTTTGCCATGCTTATCAGCCAAATTACAAAAAACGGGCTGCGCTTTTGGGCCGCCCTATTGATGATCTTTGCCAGCCAGTGCGCCATGCTGGCCGAGGAAGAAGACCTGGACACCGATCTACTGCTACTGGCAGCCCTGTCGCTCACGGGCGGCAATCAAATCACAAGCAGTTGCGACCTCAAGACCAGCTCCTCCAGTTTTCAAGCGATGCTGCGATCCGAAGCGCAGATCATGGCCGGCACACTCGATCTGCAGACGGGCAATGCAGTGGCCGCGCTGGACGCTCCCGCCTGGGTCCCATCCAAACGGAATCAGGCTCGGGCCCTGCTGTATACCGGCGGTCAACCCTGGACGGGCCGGGTCGTGCCCTACGTAATTGATAGCGACGTCCCGGATCACAACCGCATCCAGAGCGCGATTGCGATCCTGGAAAAATACACAACGATTCGTTTCACTACCTGGAGCACACAAAGCAACTATGTTCGATTCACGCGCTATACCTTGCGCAGCAATATCTGTTTTTCCGCGGTTGGGATGGTCGGCGGTATGCAAAAAGTGCAGCTGGCGGATGAGTGTACCTATACCTCCGTGTTACACGAACTGGGGCATGCTCTGGGCGCCATGCATGAGCATCAGCGCACGGATCGCGACACTTATGTCAATATCATAACCGCGAATATCGAAACTGATTACCTCTACGCCTTTGACAAGGTCAGTGCGGCTTCCTATACGGACTATGGCAGCTACGATTTTAATTCCATTATGCATTATTACCCCACGGCATTTAGCACCAATGGCTCGCCGACCATCACCAAAAAAGACGGCAGTACTGATTATTATACCTTTCCACGCTGCCTGACCACGAGTGATGTAGCCGGTATAGACTGGTTTCATCGCAATGAATAGCCGGTCCGGTACTAATCCTGTATCGGGTAAACCTGGCGGTTCCTTGCCCGTGGTGCCACGCAATTTTAGCCAAAAGCGCATGCAGCGCGAACACGCCGAGCTGTTGGCGCTGGTGGAGCAAATGGATCAGATCATCTTGAATCAGGAACCCCCGGAGCGCTTGACAGTTTGTTTTCAGGAGTTTTGCTTCCATATCAAGAGTCATTTTGAGGATGAAGAGCAGTTAATGAAGCAATACGCATATCCCGGGCTAGAGACGCACCGGGTTTTACACCATCGCTTTTGGAGCTTTTATTGCCGTCCCTATGCGGATCTAGAATTCGAGAATGTCGCTCGCCTTTCACGCTCGCAATTGTTGCAAATGCAGGACTGGCTGCAGGGTCACGCGCGTCTGGCTGATGGCCTGCTGTGGACCTGGCTTGCCCGGCACCTTAAAACTGAAAATAAATAAAAGGCGCTACCCCGGAAAAGCCAAGCTGCATGCAAAAACCAATCCAGAGTGCCAGCAGGCAAAACTCGGCCCAGGCTGGCGGCTGCCAATGCAATTTGCCTTTCTCGAAAATCCACCAGCCCAGGATATGCCCGCCCAGAATGGCAGCGACGCTCCAGCCCAGCTGCTGCAGGGTGCTGTTGCTAACGGATTGCAGCAGCGAGTGGGCTGGCAAGGAGCTAGAGACCACTTGCAGCAATCCTGGATTGTCCAGTCCCAGCAGTCGTAGCATGATCAGCAGACTGTCCTGGATGCTGTTGCTGCGAAACATGGTCCCAAAAAAGACGGTAATAAAGGAAGTCACCCCAAAGGCTAACAAGGTCCGTAGGACCCCTTTTACTCCGGGCCGGAAATAGCGGCCCGGAACCCTGGCGACTGACGCGTGTTGATCCGTCCTGCGGGCGCGAGCCTTGCGCCAGCTGGCAAACAAGGCCTCTACTACCAGGAAGGTGCCGTGAATGGCGCCCCAGATCGCAAAGGTCCAGTTGGCACCATGCCAGACTCCGGCTAAAAACATGGTTAGCCATACATTCCACTTGTGGCGCCAATAGCTGACTTGCGAACCTCCGAGCGGAATATAAACATAGTCCCGGTTCCAGCGGATCAATGACATATGCCAGCGCTGCCAATGTTCGGTGACGGATGTACTCAAATACGGCAGGCGAAAGTTCTCCGGCAGGTTGAATCCCAAAAGCAGGGCGGTCCCGATCGCCATATCGGAATAGCCCGAGAAATCACCATAGACCTGGACCCAAAAAGCGAGCGCGCCCACCCAATGGGCCCCTGTGTCCCAGACCTGGGGGTGGCTATAGATTTGATCGACGATCGGCGCCATATTGTCGGCGAGGACCACTTTCTTGAAATAACCCAGAGCAAAGTAGCGCAAGCCGCGGCGCATGGTTTCCAGGTCAAAAACCGGTAAACGATCGAGCTGCGGTAAAAATTCCCGCGCCGTGACAATCGGGCCGGCAACCAGTTGGGGGAAAAAGGAAATGAACAAGGCAAAACGCAACAGGCTCTTTTCCGCCGGAATGACATCACGATATACATCAATCGTGTAACTCATGGATTGGAACGTAAAAAAGGATATTCCGATGGGCAGAATCAGGCGTAGTAAACTGGATTGGCGTTCGTAGGCCGTGAATGTAGCCATCCCGGTCTCAATCAAAAAATCAATAAAGCTGTCAATAAAGAAGTCGGTATATTTGAAATAGGCCAGAATGCCCAGATTCATTGCCAGGCTAATCAGCAGGATCCAGCGGCGCCGGCGGGCTGTTTTTTGCTGGTTGTCCAGCCGGTCATTTGCGCTTGTACGCGCCAGCAGCAGTCCGGCAGTGTAGTCCACGAGTGTAGACAGGGCAATTAACAGTCCATACTGCCAAACGCTCCACATATAAAAGATATAAGAGGTGATGAGTAAAAAAAGATGCCGGGCAAACTGCAATCGACGTTCTGTGAGCCAGTTTGGCAGAACGTACCAGTAGATCAAAAAGACTGGCACAAAGAAAAAGAGAAATACAGGAGTGGAAAAAATCACGGCCGGGAATACTCCTGCTGCCAGAGTGAGCGCCGATTGCGGCGCACCAAAAACCAGTTAGCGTTCAGAAACACAATCAGTGCCAGTCCCAAAAACCACCATTGGTGATCGGGCCAATTCAGGGCCGTTGATGGATCGGTCCCGATGAACACTTCCAACACAAGGGCCGTTGCCAGGCTAACCAGGCGGATGATCAAAAGGGCCGGCAGGCTGTCACTTTGGCCATACAGCCAGCTGTAGTAGAGCCCGCTGATGAACATGGGCCCGATCAGCCAGGGATTCAGGAATCCCGTGGCAAACAGCGCGTTGACCGCTATATAGTAGGTGCCGGACTGCCAGCGGGACCGCAGATTAGCGGGCTGCTCACGGTCCCACAGGCCGCGACTCAGGCCGCGAAAAATCAACTCTTCAGTCAGAGCCACCAGAGCCAATAAGGTAAAGATGCCCCATAAACGGGAGGATAGCAGAGCGCTCAGAAAATCCGGCGCTGCCTGTTTACTGACCAGCACGAAAGGCAGGTTTTGTGCGGCCGGCTGCCCGCCGGACAAAGGGGGCAATAAGCTGCTAAGTGCTTGCCGCACACCGGTCTCCAGTACGGCCAGCGCGACCGGGATTTCGATCCAGATCAGAATCCACAGGCTTGGAGTTTTGGTATGGATCAATCGCAACTGACGTGCAAAAAGACTGCGCAGCCTGTGTTCCGGGGCCGATTGGTGCGATTCACAAGGCGACGGGCTGGATGACATTTGAGGACTTTGAGGGCGGTGGATGTAAACCAGCAGCGTTCCAAAATCTGCGCGGCCATAGATGAATGCGAGCAGCAGCAGACTGAGAGGGTAGCTCAGGGCGATCCCAAAAAAATGGACTGGCCTGGAAAAGAAGTGGGCTTCTGGATTTGGGCCCCAGAGTATGGACTGGCACAAGAAGAGCAGGGCAAACCAGCCCAGTGCCAGGCCGAAAAAACGCAGAAACACAAAAACAGTTGTCTGCGATGGAGGCTGGCGCATGGAAAACAAGGCTGGCAGTTTTGCTTTTGCTGTCGAGTCGAATCCTGCACTATGATACTATTACACCGTTTAAAAGGCCAGCCTTTCTGGCTGAATCCCCATCTGATTGAAACAATTGAATCCGGTGCTGATACGGTGATTCTGCTTACAAATGAACGAAAATATGTTGTATCAGAAAGTGCGCCGGAAATCGTAGAACGAATTCTGGCCCTTGATAGTAAAAATATTCGTATCATTGACCGTCGATCCGACGAAGATGAAGGCAAGAGCAGCTAGCAAACCAGGCCGGAATAATAACAAAATGGTTTGGATGTAAACAAGGGAGAGCGGCAGGGTCCATGGATATAGCAACAATTGGTGGTATAATTGGCGGTTTTATCGTCGTTGTGTTTGGTTCTACAATCGCCGGTTTGACCCCCGCAGACATCATCAACATTCCCTCGGTACTGATTACCTTTGGCGGTGGCGCTGCCGGCGCAATCGTTGCCAGCCCCATGGGTCGTTTAACCGGTTTCAGCAAGTACACGCGTTTTGCTTTTTCGCCGCCTTCAGCGGATCTGTCGAATTTAATTGTAACTCTGGTGCAGTTTTCCGAGCGCGCCCGTCGCGAAGGCCTGCTGTCCCTGGAAGATGATTTAGGACAGCTGGATGAGCCATTTTTAAAGAAGGGCATTCAGCTGGTTGTCGATGGAACGGATCCGGACCTGGTGCGCAATATCCTGGATACGGACATGAAAAACATTGCCAATCGTCACCAGGAGGGCATTCAGTTTTGGGGCGACCTGGGCATGTTCTTTCCGGCTTTCGGGATGATCGGGACTTTGATCGGTCTGATTCAGATGCTGAAAAACCTGGGCTCCGGTGATCCATCAGCCATTGGTGCGGGTATGGCGGCAGCCTTGATTACCACTTTATACGGCTCGCTGGGTGCGAACCTGTTCGCCATTCCGATCCAGAAAAAATTGATGGTGCGCGACGCGGACGAAAAGGTCGTCAAGTCAGTCATGATCGAAGGGATTTTAAGCATTCAGTCCGGTGATAACCCCCGGATTGTAAAAGACAAGCTGGCATCCTTTTTACCGCCGGCTGATCGGGCGGCCATAGATGACGCTGCCGGCTAATATAACAGTCGCCGGATCGGGCCTGACTGGTACCGGCCGGCGTACCCGGGAGGCGATGAGCGATGGCCAGTGAAGAGGAGTGTCCCCCCTGCGAGGTCGGTGCGCCGGCCTGGATGGTTACCTATGGCGATATGGTAACCCTGCTTTTATGCTTGTTTGTAATGTTGTTTACGACCGGCAAGGCCACACCGCAAGAAATTCAGATTATTCTTTCGGCTTTTTCCAATAGTCTGGGCTTTTTTACAGGCGGGCAGACCCTTTCCAAGGGTCGCATGGAAGAGATGGGCATGAATCTGGAAAGCCTGCCTTCACAAACGCAGGGCCGTTCCCTGTCGCGGGCCAAGAAGCAAGCCCGCAGTGTGTTTGTGCCGGAAATCAAGGCCAAAAAGGTGCGCGTAACCGAAGATGAACGCGGTCTGGTGGTATCTCTGGTGGGAGTTGATTACTTTGCACCGGGTAGTGCGCTGCCGACGGCAGAGCTGGAAAAGGTGCTGGTCAAGGCGTCCGGCTTGATCCGTTCCATTGGTAAATTTACGCGCATCGAGGGGCACACGTCCAAAGACGAGGATCAATACCTGGGCGGCACCGGGCACGCCGCTCAGGGGGAACGGGCCTATGAGCATAGTTGGGACCTGGCGGGGGCGCGCTCCAACAATGTGGCTGTGTTTCTAATCGGGCAGGGGGTAGCGCCTGAATGGCTGCAAACGGTCAGCTATGGTTCCTGGCGGCCCCTGGTGGATGTGGGCGATACCGGCACTCCCGAGGCTGCCGCACACAATCGGCGTATTGATATTGTGATCATGACTCACAAAGATACCAGTCGCGACACAGATGAGTCAGGGCGTGGATTACCGGATTCGCGTCTGCCTGGATCAGAAAACCTGATTCCAGATACCTGAAACAGCGGGGCCGATTACGAATCGCCGGCTACATTCTCGCCACTGCAAAAAACAGCCCTCGTCCGGCCAGGACGGCCAAAATCAGGGTGTTCATTGTAAAGAGCGTTATACGCACCGGAATTCGGTTCCAGTTGATTTGCCAGATGCTGTGAATGATACGGCCAAGTGTATAGCTCCAGGCCAGATAGAGGTTCAGCTGGTCGGCGGCACCAGCGAGGGCCAGGGCCAACATGGTGGCATAAAAGACGGTCGGTTGTTCCATTAAATGTGTATAATTGTGCGATACCCAGTTGGCGCGTGCCGGTAATTGATTTTGCAGGTCGACACCGCGTGTTCCGGGCGCCAGGTCCGCCAGATGCATACCCGCCTTGCCTGCGCTCCACAGTCGGGTGATCCCGAGCAGGGCGGCAATCAAAAGGGACCAGAGGACCAGGGTAAAGAGCGGTAGTAGAAAACTGGACAGGGCCATGAGTCTAATTGATTTATACCTGGCTGGTGGCAATCGAAAGTGCAGGCTCGGGCTGTACTCAAAACAGAAGCATTGATAAATTCCCGGCCTTACTGATTAAAAATGCTTGCTTGACAGCCGGCTTGCCAAAACTTATCCACACTATGGCCGTACCCAAGAGAAAGACCTCATTGCAGCGAAAACGTCAACGTCGCTCGCACCATGCAATTGGCCGGCCGAATCTGATTCCGTGCAAGCACTGCGGTAATTTCCGCATGTCTCATCGGGTATGTCCGCATTGCGGCTGGTACAAAGATCGCATTGTTTTAGCCCCCAGGGTGCCCAATAGTTAAAACTCTGCTCGGACCACAAACAACCGGCTGACAATATCTACACCAGACCTGAGGGCTTTTTATTGCCTGGTTTTGCGGTCTGGGCCGGCTGTTTCGTAGCCCGAACCTGGTGGAATAATCCGCTTGATTCCCTTTTTTGGTTTACGACGAAAGCAAACTAATTTAGTACTGTTCGGGTGTGGGTCGCTGTAGATGTCATGAGTGGCGAGCTGGATCTGGAGACAGCCATCTTCGGTTGTGTCCAGGCAGTGAATGAATTTGGAATCAAGGTCATTCTGGTCGGTGATGAGGTCGCCATCTCTGAATTATTATTTCGCTTTACGATTGATTCGAGTAAGGTCGATATCATTCACGCGGATGATGTAATCGGCATGTATGAATCGCCGGCGCAGGCGGTGCGCGCCAAACCAAACGCTTCTGTTCTGGTCGCCGCCCGTCTGGTAAAGGAAGGGCGCGCGGTCGGTTTTTTTTCACCGGGCAATACGGGCGCGACCATGACGGCCACCTTGCTGGAACAAGGGCGGATTCAGGGTGTAAAACGGCCCACAATCGCTTCTCCCATTCCACGTGAAGATCGAGGCACCACTATACTGGCTGACTCCGGAGCCAATGTGGACTGCCGTCCACGCTGGTTATTGCAATTTGCCATTATGGCAGCCACTTACGCGGAGGAGATCCTGGGCATTAAAAGGCCCCGAATCGGTTTGCTGGCCAATGGTGAAGAACCCAAGAAGGGCAATTATTTAACCCAGCAAACCTATAAGGATCTAGCCAAACTGCCCTGGGATTTTATCGGCAATGTAGAGGGTCGCGATATTTATGGCGGAACCGACCGTAGCGCGGATGTGATTGTGTGCGATGGATTCCTGGGTAACATCGTGCTCAAAGCGACAGAGGGTCTGGCGCGTTCAATTTTTAACCTGATGCGTCAGGAGATTCAGCAATCGGCTTTGGGGCGCACTGGCGGACTCATGCTGCGCCCCACACTCAAAATGATCCGGGACCGTATGGACGCGTCTGAGTACGGCGGAGCGCCTCTGTTGGGCATTAACGGGAATTGTGTGATTGGACATGGCAGCGCCAATTCCAGGGCCTTTAAAAACGCCATCCGCATGGTGGATTTGTTTGCCCGCCGCAAATTGCACGAACGCATCGCCCTGAATATCGAAAACTATGGTTAGGCCGTCCGGTGAGTGATGAAACTCACTGTCAATATCATGGTCAGGCCTGTGTCAGTTGTTGCGGTTTGTTTAATCTCAAGGTTTCGCCCCTTCAATTACGGTTGTTATTAATCCAGCGCACCTGGCAATTCAGGCGACTGCAATCCCGTTTGCATCCACCCGATATGGTTGCCTATCGTCAGAACCGCGAAGCCGCAGAAGCCGGTCTGGAACGCCATGATGCGGAGGTCTATGTCTGTCCCTTCCTCGGGTATTTGCATCCCTTTCAAAAAAAAAAGCCGGGCTGTATGGTGCATCCCTTGCAAACCGGCCAACCGCAGGGCCAGAATTTTTCGTTTTATGGCGCATCCATTTGTCAGGGCTATGATTGTCCGGTGAAGGATCATGATCAAAAAAGGGTCTGGCCGCTTGTTTTAGAACAGGTTTGTCGCAGCTGGCTGACTTACAGTCGCTTGGTGTGCGATCGCAGTTTGTATGCCCTGATCCTGGCTGTCCTGGAAGATGAGGTGCGTCTGCCGCTCTTGAATCGCAATCCGCAACGCCGGGCAGCCTTTCTGGAATTATGCCGGCGGCGGCTGCAAAACAATGATAGTCAGGCAATGACCTCGTTTCAACTGGATCATACCGATTATAAACAATTGTACCGCAAAAATCCGGATCGCTTTATGGAACTGGCTGACCGGGTCTTCGCCGGCGGACCGTCCGCGGTGGCTGATCAGGCGGATAGGGGCGTTCCGGTCTATGAGGCGCTACTGGTGGAGTCCCAGACGTCTTTTTTCAATAAGCACCTGGCACAGGTAATCGATGCACTCCGCCTGGGTTTTCGCTTTTGAGGCATTGGCGCCCCAGACATAAATGCCGTGATTCTGCACCGCAACAGCGCAGGTATCCGGCCAGTCCAGAATGGCCTGGCGCAAACTGGCGGTCAGGTCGCGTTCGCGGGCTGTATTCGGAATCACAGGCAGCCGGAAGGTATCATGATAACCATGTCCAGGCAATCCCTTGATCATCTCCAGCTCGCTAAACTCGATAACCCGGTAGGGCGGGGCCGCCGGTGTGGCGAGCATGGTAGCCAAAACAACCTGGAGCGAATGGGAGTGCAAAACAGCCCCCGCCGAGCGCAGTTCGTAGGCTGCCATGAAAAGGGGCGCGCATTCACTCAAGCGCAAGTCCTTGTTGACTGGCGCCTGTAGTACGCTGCCGTCCAGGTCCAGCTCAAAAATATCGTCTGGTTCAATCTTTTCTTTTTCAACCCCGCTCGGCGCCATAAAGATGCGATCCTGGGTGCGGATCGAAATGCCGCCGCCCGTTCCACTGGCCCAGCCCTGTTGGTAAAATCCGCGGCACAGGGCGCAAATTTGATGCTTGATGGAGTAGATCGCGGATTTGGCTACAGGAAAGGAGTTCATACTTAAAAGGTCTCGGTGAATTGAATCTGGCTGGTGCGTTCAATATAATCAAGGTTGAAAAAATGGGTGCGAATATCCTGGTAAAATTTGCGCTGCTGATAAATGTTATAACGCCGGGCTGCATTGCGAGCCCCCAGGATATTGGAAATATAAAAAGTAATGCCGATAATGCCGGTGACAAGCGAGAACTGGTGGGCTTCGCCAGCCTGCTCTTCGAGTTGATAAAGCCGGATCGCTGATCCCAGAAACATGGTATTAAAAAAGAAGGCGACACTGCCATCCACATAATGCTCGGCATAGATTTGACCGCTGCCGGGTACCAAGGCTGAAAAAACACCGGCCCAGAGCTCGCTTTTGAATTCTAACTGGCGATAATCCTGCAGCGATTGATACACCTGCAAGCTCAGTTGGCGGGATTCGGGATCCTGGAATCGGTCCGCCAGCTCCAGATAATACTGATCGTGCTCCCGAGAGTCCGCCAGTCCTTCTAAAAAAACTGTGCCCCCCAGCAAACGGGCCAGGTTCTGCTGGTGATCCGTGAAACTGGCGGCGGTTATGAAACGCATTTGATTCAGAGCCGACTGGGTGCGCCCTTCGCGTAAAAGACCGAATAGCAGGATGTACTGTTGACTGAAATCATCCCGATCGGCCAGCCAGGCCAGACTGCGTTTGATGTCGCCACGGTGCAGATAGCTGAGCGCAATTTTCGTCGCCAAATCTGCAGGCGGCCGGGTGGATGCATTGTTGTCTTTGCTGGACCGCAGGCTCGCATTTTGATGCAGGCGCATATACTCAATCAGTGCCAGATCATACTCGCCGCGCAGATAGAACCGGTCCGCCAGACTGGTCGAAGGGCTCTTCGGTTTCGGTGCCTTTTCTGGCGATTGGGCCAGGAACGATCCGGGCCCGAAGGTGATCAGCAGCAAAAGCACGATCGGGGGCCAACAACGGCGGATCAAGTGCATGGGCTGGACAGGAACTGTTTTGAATTTGAATTGCATTCTGATATGGGGCGCTTAGCCTGGCAGGGTCTCTCAGGGGATCGTGCCTGTCAAGCGAGCGCCATGCCCGGGGCCGTTTGGATCGGTCTTTGAACAGCCGGATTATTCTTTGAAAGTCATGCGTAGCGGTCCTGCCAGTTTTTTTTGCGGACATCCGGGGCCTGGTTTGGGCAGGCACCGAGCTGCTGCAATTACTATAAGCCGACTTTGCTGCGGGGCTGCCATACTATTATTGATGACAGTCAGTTGCCAGATGGCCGGACCGGCCCGGGAAGCGACTGACGACAGGGAAAGGAGTGGTCCGCGATTGCTACAACCCGTATTGGGTCTGATTCACAAGCATCGTACAAAAACGACAGCGATGGATGGCGCGCGCTGTCCCTTGTATCCGACCTGCTCGGCCTGGTCGGAGCAAGCGATTCGTCAGCACGGCTTTTATGGACTGCTGCTTTTCCTCGACCGCCTGTTTTACCGGGAATTTGGCGCATTACACAATCATTACGTGGCGGTGCCGATCCCGTTGAGCCAGCGATTGCGTTACTACGACCCCCTCACAGATACCTTCGGTTACCCGGAGGAATCAAACCAGGACCCCGCAGTCCCCAAACGCAACGGTCCCTCCTTGCTGCGGGATGATTTTTAGGCGATGATCATTACTCCCTTGCAAATCCGGTTTAATGACATGGACCCGATGATGCGGGTCAACAATTCCAGCTATGCCAGCTACCTGGAACTGGGTCGCCTGGATTTTTGTCGGCAGTATTTGAAAATCCAGGAGCTGGCCGATATTCCTTTTGTATTGGTGCGCCTTGAAATGGACATCCAGCAATCATTGCGGCCGAATATGTCCGCCGCGGTCCATACATGGGTTTCGCGGATCGGGCAAAGCTCCTGGGATTTCAGGGCCGAGATCAGGTCAACAGATCAAGCGGATCTGGTATTTGTCAGCGCCCGCACTGTGCAGGTCTACTTTGACTATCGGGCGAATAAAAAGCGTGCCATTCCGCCGGAATTCAGAAGCTGTTTGCAGGCTGAATTGCTCTGACCATGAATGCCGACGCCAAGCGGATTGCCGGTGACCTGGTCGGGGACATTGTGGCTCTGATTGAGCGGTGCTGGATCCTGCCAGGTGTCGCTGGCCCACCCATATCGCGCAAGGGTCGGCGGTACGACCGCACCCGGCCTGCAGGCTGGTCACTTTGCCTTAAAGCGAGCTAGCCGGTGGCAGAATCTGCAGCCATTGCAAAACGGCTGTATTATAAAAAGTCATAATCAGAATTACGGTCAGGATCAGACTGATCAACACAATCACACTGCTGATAAACAGGGTATTGCGGGTGATCCGAAAGCCCAGATAACTGATCCCGGCCAGCCAATGCCAGGAGTTGTGTTTGGCGTGCATAATACGCACATAGGCCTGGATATACCAAAGCATCAGCGTAGCGCACAGGAAAACCAGGCTGAAAATAAAAACAGCCGGAAAGTTCAACTGGAGTTGATACAAGGGCAAGAGCAACAGGTTGGCAATCAGTAGTCCGGTCAGCAAAATAATGATAACATGCCCGCCACTGGTCAAAAAACCCAGGCTCTGACCCGCATTCTCCGCCGGTTTGTGGCTGGTGTGCAGCATAAACCCTTGTTCTGCAGACGGGGTTTGCTTTGAGCTGCTTTGCGGCAGGGTACGTTGCAGCAAAACCAGGGCGCTTAGTAGCAAAAGGCCGGTTTCCAACAAGGCACCGAGGAGAGGCAAGTTGCTATAAGCGCTGAAATCATGGATCTGCAGCTTGCGAGTGGTCAATAGATTTGTGATGGTGATCAGCATAGAAATTCCGAATGCGAACAGGGACATGCGCTCGTAGAACCAGTGCCTGCGTAGCAAGGAATACAGGGTCAGCACCAGGAACACAATCCAGACCGTCATCAGAATTGCGAGGGTCAAATTGGCCGCCAGACTGCGATCAATTTCATCAAACAATAGCTGCGGTCGTGACTCGGATTCTAAAATGGGATCATGAAAATCCTGAGCCAATCTGGACAAGAGCAGGGCCATGCCCGGGTAACCCGGTTGCCAGGCCCAGTGCCAGGGCGCTGGATTTTGGGGGACTGGTTCTGCCAACCCGGGTGCGCTCTTTTCTTCCAGGGCGGGTATCTCGGCCTGGATGTATTCTTCGATGGCGGCGTCCTGGCGGGCAGCCTCATCGGCATCAATCTCCATTTGCCAGCTGCCAGTCAGAAAGCTGCCAAAATAGAGTAGATATACGGCCAATAACAAATAATTCAATGCGCGTGTCATGAGTGATCCAGTCGTGCGCAGGGCCGTGGCGCAACGGGCCGGCCCCTCGCAAGGGGTCATGGAAACAGCGAGTCGTTGCCCGTCAAATTTTTCTGCATCCCGGGAATGCAAGGCCCCAAACTGGGCTTGACCCTGCCTGCAAGCCCGTTCTTGTGTCCATGCGCATGTTCGGACGCTTCTTTTTGGAAATCTATATTGCCCTGCGCTATTTGCGCGGGCACTCACGCACCCAGATCTTCAATCTGGGGACCAGGCTATCTTTGATTTTTATGGCCTTGATGGTGCTCGTAATGGTATTGGTCTTGTGCGTCTTTACCGGATTCCAGCACCAAATGCATACAGTGCTCTGGAATTCGGGCAATCACATCGTGATTCGGCACCAATCCATGCCCTCCTTGCGCGATCCCGCCGCGATCCTGGAATCGCTCGGGCGTAGCGAGCAATTGCGGCAATATACCCGGTCGATCTATCCGGGCATTCAACTGAATGCCCTGCTCGAGTTTCGCAACCAATTTGAAGGTAAATCGCTGCGTGCAGTGCCGGTGAGTGACGCGGAGTTGGCTCAGGCGCAACTAAAGGATTTCCCGCGGCTGGTGCATTACAAACAGGAGTATCTGGACCGCTTGAACAAGGGCAACTATGTATTGGTTGGTCGCGAGATGGCGCGCTATTATCACTGGCGGCTGGGAGACCGCATCCGCTTGATCCTGCCGGGCGGAGGAGTAATCTCCCGCGGTGTGCAGGTCCGGCAGGCTGAGTTTGTGATTGCCGGTTTTGTGCGCACCGGCTTTTATGAGTTTGATCTGGGCATTATCTACATGTCACTCAGTACAGCGCAACGCTTGCTTGGCATGTCGGGCCAGGCTAGCGAGATCATCGTCCAATTGAATCAACTGGGCAACCTGGACAAGGTGGAAGGACTCGTGCGCGATTATCTGCCGGATCCCAAATATCGTTATCAAATCAGTACCATTCGGCGCGAACGCAGCAATTTTTTGGCAGCCTTGCAGCTGGAAAAGACGCTGATGATGACCATCCTGAGTCTGTTGATCCTGGCGGGCGTAGCCGGCATATGGGTCACAGTGCAACTATTGGTGCAGGCCAAATCGCGCAGTATCGGCATGCTGCGCGCCATGGGTCTACCGGCTTCTTCGATCATCATGGTATTCACAGCCCATTCGATGTTGATCGGCTTCCTGGCCACAGCGATTGGCGGTTCGCTGGGGATTTTCCTGGCGAATCGACTAGAGGCGATTATCCAGCTGATCGAACTGGCCATTAATCAGAGTTGCCTGCTCCTTTCTGGCGACTGCCAGAGTGTGAGTCTGATTCCACGCAATATTTACTATTTTGACCGCTTGCCGGTGCAGGCCGATTTAAACGTGATTTTTGGGGTGGCTTTGGCCACAATGATCCTGAGCGGTCTGGCGGGTTATTTTCCATCGCGTCAGGCGGCTCGGCTGGATCCGGTCCAGACCATTCGGGCGGAGTAAGGGCCGGCCACATCCATGCAAATTGATATCAAACAGCTAGTCAAGGAATACCACGGGGAGGGTGATACCGTGCGCGTGCTGGATGGCCTCGATTTGCATGTTGCCCGGGCCAGCGTTTTGTCGGTGGAAGGCGCCTCCGGGGAAGGCAAAAGCACCCTGCTGAATATCATCGGGACCGTCGACAAGGCCACCAGTGGAGAAATCTGGATCGATGAGAGCGAATTAACCGGCATGCGGCCCTCCGAAAAGGAACTCTTTCGGGCACAAAGCCTGGGATTTATTTTTCAGCACCATTATCTTTTACCGGACTTTACTGTTCTATACAATGTGATGATGCCGCTATTGATTCAGCGCAAGGATCGTGGCTGGTGTCGTTCAGAAGCCACCCGGATTCTCGAGCGGGTCGGACTGGCGCATCGCCTGGACCATTATCCCAACCAGATTTCGGGTGGCGAGATGGCGCGAGTGGGCGTTGCGCGGGCCCTGGTGGGCGGCAAGCAGTTGATTCTGGCCGATGAACCGACCGGCAACCTGGACAAGCGCAATTCGGATAAACTGTGTGATTTGTTGTGGGAATTGCAAGCCGAACTGGGCTTCACCCTGCTGATTGTGACTCATGATATGGACGTGGCCGCCCGCGTGCCTTTACGCTATCGCCTGGCAAACGGGACTTTGCAAACCATCGGCTAAGAATGCTGTGTCCTGAATGCGGCCAGGCCTTGAAGGTCCATCTTTTAGACCATCAGACAACTCACTATTGTATTCACTGTCATTATTCAGGCCCGGGCACACCGGATCGCAGCTGTCCCTGGTGTCACCTGACGTACACCCGTTTTCGGCGGACTGGCCTTTTGGGCTGCTCGCATTGTTATGTGGCCTTTGCTGAGCGTCTGGAATCCCTGATGATGGCCTACCATGGCCACGTACCCGGTGCAGCGGGCCATCAGACGATTGGTCAGCGAGCGCGAGCCGGCAGCCAGGAGCTTTGTGAATATGTCCGCCATGGTCAATTGCCGGGCAGTTTTCAGGAAGGTACCGGGAACGATGGCTGGCCTGAAAAAGATCGGTTGTCGGAGTCAGCCCCGCACCCGGCGCCCATCTTCATGAAGGCGGTTTCTGATGGCGGTCCTGAAATTGCAATCCGTTTGCGCCTGGCTCGGAATTTTGAGGGTTTACAATATGATCAGTTGCTGCAGGCGGATGAAAAGAAACGTCTGGACGCCTTCCTGTTGTCGCCAGGCGGAATTATTGCGTCTCTATTTAGCAAAATGAACACCCCGGACCCTGGCGGGACGGCTTTATTGGGCCCACCGCCTGGCAAAGACCGGCTGCAAGCGACGGCGCAACGTTTGCGCCAGGCTCGCAGTCAAATCAGCCCGCCCGGTCGACCGGACTGGCGGGCCTATACCGGTGATGAGGACCATATTCGCATCGACTGGCGGACTAGTTTCCGCTATATCGACTTGCTGGCAGAGAATTATTTGGCCGATCATTTGCTGCCAACTTTGCAGGGGTTACGGCAATTGGATCAGTTGCTGGCCCCCCAGTATCATGCGTCCTACGGGTTTTTGACTGCCTCGCCACTGATTGCTGGCGCGGGGATTCGAATTTCTGCCGAGTTGTATTTGCCCCGGCTTATTCGTCAAAATCCGCATTGGGTGCAGCAATCTGCCGGCGGCACCTTTGAGCTGCGGGCGCCCGGGCGTGAGGATTGGCTGGCAGAGAGGGACAGTCAGCACGGACGTCTGGTGGTGAGTCACCGTTATTGGGGGGTGCATGACAACGAATCGGCCAAAATCCGGTCTTTGGCTGCCTGGATTCGACAGGTGCTGCAATGGGAACACGGCCTGCAAGGTCGGGATCCCGGCTAATGGACCAAAAGAGGGCACAATTCTAATCCAAATGAAAAAATTGACCGATGAATGAAACAACGCCGTCTACAACAAGGATCGGGTTTTTTGGCCGTGAATCAGTTGCTGAATGCGGCATAATATATTTATTGCAAAGATGAGCCAATAACTCAGCTTTATCCACGCGGAGAAGAGAATGTTCGATTTTACCAAGCGAGCGAAACGAGTCATCAATGAATTTGCCCAGCAGGAGGCCAAACGCCTGGGGCAAGACATCATCGGACCGGAGCACATCCTGCTCGGATTGCTGCGGGAGGAGGATTCGGTCGCCATCAAGATACTGCGCAATCTGAACATTGATCTGGGCGAACTCAAAAAGGAAATCGAACGGCGCAGCCGGCAGGGTGGCGGACTGCTATTGATCGATATTTCGCCGAATCCGGATAAATACCAAAAAATCATTGATTATGCCAAGGAAGAAGCCAAACGCCTCAAGCACAACTATGTGGGCACGGAACATATTCTATTGGCCCTGTTACGGGATAATAACAACATCGCCGGCGCCTCGCTGGCCAACTTTAGCGTCAATTATTCTGTTATCAAAGGCGAAATTTTGCGTATTCTGGGCGTTTCAGGCAGCGCAGAATCGCGCAAGCGCAAAAACAGCCCCGAAAAATCGCGCACACCAACGCTGGATGAATTTGCGCGCGATCTGACCCAATTAGCCCGGGATAAAAAGCTGGATCCGGTCATCGGTCGCGACCAGGAAATCCAGCGCCTGGTTCAAATTCTGTGCCGGAAAACCAAGAACAATCCAGTCTTGATCGGTGAGGCTGGCGTCGGCAAGACTGCAATCGTAGAGGGCCTGGCCGAGCGTATAGTGGGTCACCAGGTGCCCGACCTGCTTTTTGACCGCCGGGTCATCTCCCTGGATCTGGCCAGCCTGGTGGCGGGCACCAAGTATCGCGGCGAATTTGAAGATCGACTCAAAAAAATCATGCGCGAAATTCAGGAGCACCGCCAGATCATCGTGTTTATTGACGAACTGCA
>JAGRNA010000063.1 GCA_020441005.1 Leptospiraceae bacterium | reverse complement strand
CAATCGTCCAGGCAGCTGCTACCCAACTCACTTGACTGTCATGTGTACGGAGCCATTCCAGCTGGTATCTGGAGGGCTGTGGATCAATCGGTCACATTCCTGAATATAGCGGCCGGCGATTGTGTCGGATGGATTTTGATCCAGAACCCTTTGAAAGAGGGCGTGTGCTGTCTGGAAATCTGCCTGCTTCCAGAGCTGCAGGGCCTCCTGGAATATAGCCTGGGTGCTCAACTTTAGCTCGCGCTCGAAGCTGGCATTCTGGTCAAAAATTTCATGAACTAAAAAAGCTTCTTTTTTGCCCTTCACCTGGATGGAGCCGATCGGGCGGGCCAGATACTGCTCCTGATTTTCAAGCAGGCTCCAGGTCGAGTGCGAGACCAGCAGCTGCACTGCAAACCAGGCGGTCAGGCTTTCTAGCCGGGAAGCAATATTCACCGTGTTGCCGACCACAGTTGTGTCGATACGGTTGCTGCTGCCAATCGTGCCGAGTATCAAAGGACCAGTATCGATGCCAATGCCGATTTGAATCGGCCGATAATTATAGCTGCTGCGGTTGGAATTATACTCCTTCAAGGCGGCTAGCATTTCCAGAGCAGCCAGCACCGCGGCTGTAGCTGTGCTCGTATGGCGCTGTTCGTGCGGTCGGGTTGCTTCCGAGAAAAGCGCCATGATCGCATCGCCGATAAACTTGTCGACAAAGCCGTTATGCTTGCGAATCAAGGGCTCCATGCGGTTCAGGTAACTATTCAGGAATTTAAAGTTTTCGTCCGGTTTCATCTCTTCCGACAGGCTTGTAAAAGAACGGATATCGCTGAATAGAACACTCATCATGCCATAGACGCTGTCGCCAACATCCAGATCAAGCGCAGATGTTTTACCCAGCTCATGCAATACCTGGGTGGGCACAAAGCGTTCGAAAGACAGATTCAAACCTTGTAGCCTGGCGTTTAATAATGCCGTGCGCCTGGCATTGCGCTCTATGCGGCGCGCAATCATAAATACGATCATGGCAAAAATCGTAAAGAATCCGGTCTGCGTCAATCGAAAGTCCTTGATTTGATACAGCGCAGAAAGTATATCCCAGGAGGCGCACAGGATCATGAAACTCATTGTGGCAATGAAAAGCCAGGCATCTTCATGTCGGCTGCGCGCTACTTGCAACATAATATACACAGCATAAACAACCGTGGGCAAGAAACTGTACTGCCAAATGCGCAAGAAGAGCAGAGAATAGTCGAAGTCGCATAAAAGAACCATTAAAGCCAGTACAAGCTGAAAACTGATCAGATAATGAATCCCGAGTCGCAATCGGCGAGCCAGGTCAAAGTAGCTATGGGTGAATAAAAGAAAAAGTCCGCTGAGCCAAAACAGGCTCATGTATTCCAGCCGCAACATGCGGGCTGTATTCATGTCGGGCCAGAGGTGATAGAGCCAGTTCTCCAGGCTGGTAAAATATACGGCTAAAGATACAGTAAAAATTCCAAACCATAAATTATGGCGCTCCTGGGTGTTGACGAAGAAAACGACAATATGATAGATGCCAAAAAAAGCGTAGACAACGTAAACAAATACCAGGCCGGGCAGTTCCTGATGCTGTAAGGCCTGCAGGTCATCAATCAGGTAGCCTTTCTTTTTGTACATGCCCAGCCGGGAATTCGGCATCCAGCTGACAACGGGCGGCGAACCAATCAAATGAATGACCAGTAGATTTTCTTTTTGCAAAAACGAGGCCGGGATGGGGACTGTCAGGCCACGCACAGAGCGATATTTTTCGATGTGCGTATCGGCAGTATTCGTGAAGATCTGCCGTTGTAAACTATGGCCGTTGAGAAATACTTCCCAGTTTTCGCCGATGATGTCCAAATATAGCGCCGGGTTTCGCAGGCTGCCCCTGGCCGGCAAGGTGAACGCGGTCTGGATCGTGTAGTGCAGCAAACGCGAGCCCGGCTGCATGGCAATATGCTGAGCAACAACGATGGGCTGGCGGACAATCTTGCTTTGACTGTGCTGCGCTATGCCGTGAAGGGCCCATTGGTCTTCAAAACCGGGTGCCAGCAGCCAATCGTTTTGCGACAGATCAATACTATCGGGGCTCGATTGTTGAGTACAACTACAGAGTAGCAGAATAGAACTGGTCAAAAGAATTCTGGCTGCACTCAGGGCAGGCAATCTGATTTGTAACATAAATGTCAACATTCAGGATCTCTATCTACACAATGAACGAGATAACCGGGTCGGATCCGGCGGCAATCGAAATTTCATATCGCCCGTGCGTAATTGAACGCCCCCCAATCGGGTCCGGCTACTGATGAGACAGGGCAGGCAGCAGGTTTTATTTCGAAAGAGGGGGTCGAATCCCTGCTCGCATCAACTCAACAGTCGGACTCCGGCTCGGGCTGCTGCTCAATAATCCGGTGCATGGTAAAACCGGTATAGCCGTAGGTTATGGAGATCAAGGGATTGATCAGATTCAGAAACGCGAAGGGCAGGTAACTGATTGTGGCCACACCGAGAGTCTGGCTCATAAAGGCACCGCAGGTATTCCAGGGTACCAGCGGCGAAGTCAGTGTACCGGAGTCTTCCAGTGCTCGGGACAGGTTCCAGGGTTGCAGGCCCTCTTGTTCATAGGCTTCCTTGTACATTCGGCCTGCAATCACAATCGACATGAACTGATCCGATGTAGTAATGTTCATGAAGATAGCGGTTGCTATCGTCGCCAATACCAGATTCCCGGTGCCGTGCACCCAGCTGAGTATCGTCTCTGCTATACGGTGCAGCATACCGCTGCCTTCCATAATCCCGCTAAAGAACATGGCCGACATGATCAGCCATACAGTTGGCAACATGGAAACCATACCGCCCCTGGAAAGCAGCTTGTCCACTGCTGCGACCCCGCTTTGGCTTTCAAATCCGGCTGCGGCAGCACGGACACTGCCCCGGACTGCAGTCTGCCACCAGGCTTGATCCGTACCGGCGTTAACAAAGTGGATTAGTGCCGGCCCCTGAAAAAAAACCGCGCACAAGACACCCATGACACTGCCGACGATCAGGGCCGGGATCGCCGGAATCTGCCTGGCAACCATCACAAACAGAATCAGCATTGGAATCAGAATATATAAACTGGTATCAAAGCGTTCATTGATCGCACTGCTGACCTGTTCGACCTGGGCGCTGTCAAAACTGGCTCCCGACCAGCTGAGTCCCAGCAGGCTGAACAGCAGCAGGGTCAGAACCAGACCGGGACCGGTGGTATAGACCATGTGTCGTATATGCACAAATAAATCAGTTCCGACCATCGAAGCCGCCAGATTGGTTGTTTCACTGAACGGCGACATCTTATCGCCAAAATAAGATCCGGAGATTATTGCGCCGGCCGTCATTGCATTATTGATGCCCATTGTATCACCGATGCCAATCAGGGCGATACCGATAGTGCCGGCGGTAGACCAGGAACTGCCGGTAGCTAGAGCAACGACAGCACAGATAACAGTTGAGGCTGGTAAAAAAATATCCGGAGACAGGATTTTCAGGCCCCAAACGACCAGAGTGGGCACAATCCCGCCGAGTATCCAGGTGCCGATTAACGCTCCGACCAGTATCAGAATCAAGAAGGTTTGCGTTACATAACCGATAGACTGGATGACAGCTGCCTCAAGGTCTGTCCAGCGGCTGCCTTGCAGCAATGCCAGCATGGCAGCGATAAACCCGGCGGTCAGCAAAGCAATCTGGCTGGGGCCATCGGTGGCGCTGATGGCTGCGTTATCATCAAAAATAATCACACTGAACATCAGCAAGGCCATCAGTACAAATACCGGAACCATCGACTCCCAAAAACCGGGTTTGCGGACCGGGATTTGACTGAACCACTGGCGGCCGAGCTGTTCTGCCTCAGCCGCTCGGAAATCCTCATGGGCCTCATGAGCGGCAGAATGATTTTGGTCCGGATGATCTGTATTCACTTGAGCCTCGGCGTACAGCAATCAATTAGCAAGTATTGTTCCCGCCCAGAATCAGCTCAGGGTGTGCTTTGGCAATGGCAAATGCGAAAACGGCCGATGCGCAGTGTGAAAGTCTGCACGAACTGCCTATGTTTCCAGCAATGTGTTTCAAGGTTGCAGATGCGCATATTACATACTCGGGATTCAATTTGTTCTGTTACCAGGGCGGATTTTAGTCCCTGCTGATTGGATGCAATAGCGGAATCGTTTGTACCATTATTCTATCGAGCCGCCAGCCCAACTCTGGCCATCAGGCCTTGCTGGGCGCCCGGTGATGTGTAATACAATCAGGGCTAATCGCAATCTGTATCGGGCTGCCAGCGGCGTTCTTGCCAAACACTTCCCAGGATTACCATTCCGGCTCGCAGGGATGCGCGCAGGGAACTGGTGACCTTGCCCTGTCCGTATTGGCGTCGGCGATAGGGGACGGCCAGCTCAAGCATGCTCAAACCGGCCAGGATGGCTCGAATTTGCATCTGAATGGTCCAGCCATAATTACGATCATCCATACAAAGACTTTCCAGCGCGTCCCATTGGATCGCTCGCAGGGGTCCCAGATCCAGGAAGCGGTAGCGATAGACCAGCCGAATCAGAGTCGTCGCCAGCCAGTTACCAAATCGCTGATGTGCTTGCAGGGCCCCCCGTTCGGCCGTCTGTGGGTCGCGGTAGCCCAGACAAAAATTGTAACGACCCTGCAACACCGGTGCGATTACGGACCAATAGCTTTGCGGTGCATCGGCTCCATCGCCATCCATGAACAGCACAATATCACAGCCCCCCCGTTTGCGGATATCCGCCAGTGCCGCCAGGCAGGTCGCGCCGTAGCCGCGCTCCCGGCAGCGGGTTACCCGGGCTCCCAGGGTGCGGGCAAGGACTCGCGAGTTATCGGAACTGTCATTATCAGCAATGATGACTTCCCGTAACCAGGGCAACTGCTGCAAGGTCTGGATCAGGTCCCTTAGATTTTCGGCTTCATTCCAAACGGGGATTACGACCCGAATATCGCCGAACAGACCCTGCAGGAGTTCCGGCCGGTGAGCATGGTAACGCAGGGCATCGTCGAAAGTGTCGATGTCCGCCACGGGTTTCAACAGGACCGGCGCATAGCCGGCAGATTCCAGGTGTTCTATCTGCTCTGGCAATACCCCGGGATGCGACCAACGCTGCAGGGCAAAGATCGCTGGCAGGCCATCCGGTTCGCTCAGGGCCGTGGCGCTTAATCCGATCAAACCATAGCCACCATCGTGCACCGGCAGCAGGACAGCCGGAGCCAGGGTCAGGGCCTGGAAGGCCGCAAGTAGATCCGTATCGTTCAACTGCGGAATATCTGTCCCGCACAGGGTTATTGATTTGCCTGGATGACGTTCGGCTACTGTGGTAAAGGCATGACACATGCGCTCACCCAGCGTGCCGTTGATCTGGCGCGTCCAGTGGTCGGCCTGCAGGATGCCTTGTAAATCAGCCAAAGCCTCGCGATCGCTGGCCGTATCTTTAGCCTGAGTAGTGTCGCCGGCATAGAATACCGCGACCGGTATGGCCGTGTTTTGCCGCAGTCTGTGCACAGTTTGGGCCAGTTGCGCCACCAGGCGGCGGTAGTATTGCAAGGTCCGCTCCGGACCCAGGTCGCGTTCCAGGCGCGTCTTGACCTGACCGAAAACAGGCAGACGGGCAAAAATGATCAGAACGGCGTTCATCCGCCTAAATCTTGAATTTGGTATCAAAGATATCACCGAAGAAATCTTCATCTTCGTATTGTAATCCGCGGTTCGGAAAAGCCTGATCAAAGAAAAGAGCCGCTAATACCTCAAAACGTTCATCCAGCGGCAGCTGGTTTTCTTCCCAATAGATGTTTCTTTTCTTGATAAAGTAACTGATCGTCTTGTCCGCGGCAGAAAAATCCAGCCCAAGCACATTCATGCGGCGCACCAGAACGTTCAGGTTCCAGGCCATAAAGCTGCCCAGGTATTCCAGGGCTGCGAGCGACGGCTCCATCTCGGCCAATACCTCGGTCATATAAAACGCCTTGCGGTAGTGTTCTTCAGCGCCGGATTCTGCTTCGGTAATGAAACGCGACAACTGCTCATACATGCTCATGCTCTCATTGTAGGTTTCGATCAGACTGGTGATATACATGGGATATTCATTCATCAGCTTGATAATATCCACAAAAGCGTTGCGTTGCATATGATCTTTGAGGATTTTATCCTGTTCCCGGGGCGCAGGGTCTATCAGCGGAATATACAAAAAGCGACTTTCGGTAACAAAACGGGATTCTTTGGGTATGTAGTATTCGATGCGGATCGGTTCTATATAATAATTAATATATTCCCCGGGTGGTAAATGCGGCTCAATACTGAGACTTTTCAGTAATTTTACATCATCTGTAAGAACGCGTTTGCCCTCATGCCGTACCCGCGCCCGTTTTATGCGTTTTAGTTCCGCCAGCGAAGTCAGTTCACGCGCCTTTAAGCCGGCGTCGCTGGACAGCACAGGATCCATATCCTTAAAGGGATCATAGCGCTTGCGCTTGCGAGCGGCCGCTCGGCCCTCCGTGTCGGATTGTGCCGCTTCTGTTTCCTGCGTGTCAGCGGGAGGGTCTGCGGCCTCGAGGGGTTTTGTTGCGGTCTGTCCCGCGCCAGTTTGCGGATCCTTGAAGGATGGCGGGGCCTGGGGAATGCTGTTGTCCGCTGGATTGTCTGCGAGCACAACAGACTCCAGAAAACCCTCCAGATCCAGTTCATCAGCATCGGAGGGTTCCGTCGAACCCGTTAAATCTATGATATTATCCTTGTCTGCCATGCTTGTCGACCGGGTGCGCTCCGAGCGAGCCCGCTGTAATGAGTCCGGATTTTTATTTTCGGCTTTTATTCAGTATATTCTGAAGCTGCAAGGCAAAGTGGGTACCCCGGTTATCCTGAACAGCGGCATGCAAAAGATCCAGGCTTTCGCGGGACTGGATCTGCCCCAGCGCCAGCGCGGCCGTGATCTGCAAATTGTAATTCGGCTCTGCGGCGCCTAGCATGGCGGCCAGACCCCGATTCACCGCGCTGTTTTGAAAATAGGACAAGGCCCAGGCTGCTTCCAGGCGCACGGCCTCATTCTGATCGCTATGCATGCTGCTGATCAACTGACCGATTCCCTGGTGCTCCTTGAGGACTCCCAGGGCAAAAGCGGCCCGGGCGCGCAAGCTGGCATCCGCATCGCCTTGCAGCACACGGATCAAGCCGCGGCCGCCATTTTGTAAAAAAAGTAGAGTATTTATTTGCGTTAGTTTCAGCTCGGGATCATTTTCCACTTCGAGTTGGCGGGATACAAATAAGGCCGCCGCGCGATTGTTCATTGCCTGGGCGGACTGCAGAGCGGCCAGACGGACGCTTGCATTCGAATCCCCGATGCCGCGATGGACCAAATGAATCAGATTGCCCCAGCGCTCCATGCGAATGATTTCCATTACCCGCCGTCGCACTTCCGGATTATTCTCCTGGGTAAACTGTTGGGCTGCCTGATGATTTTGGCTGCCGGCATTCTGTTGCCGGGCCAGCGCCAGCAGGGCATAAATGCGCACCGATTTGGAAGAGTCGCCAATCAAGCGTCGAATCGTGTCTAACAGGCGTTTGTCCGGAAAATGGGCCATCGCTTCGGCCGCATAAAGTCGATAAATGGCCCGATCTTCATTGGATAATTTGAGGATGGCGGGAATTAAACGATCATTTTGCATAGCGTCGATGGCAGCAAAGCTCTGCAGGCGCACAATACTGCGCGGATCGGTTTGCAGACGCAACAAGGCGTGCACCATGCGGTCTTCCCGGAAAAAATGGGCCAGCTCAATGGCCATCAGCAGGGATTTTTCATCCCGGCCGACCTTGATCCATTGATCTACAGCATTATACCAGTCGGGCAGGTAGCGTTCCAGGTCATCCTTGTAGGATTGCATGGTGTGCAATACGGCGCGCTGATCGGCAATGCTGATATCATCCGGATCAAGTGCGCATTTTTTTAGACGCGGTGTTAAATAGCAGGCAATGTGCGGTAACAGGGCATGTTGCTTGTTTTGATACACATACCAGATTGCGCGCAGGCGTCGTTCTCCGCCCGCATCCAGATCGGCCTGTAATGCCGCGATACCGGGAGTCGCCGGGAGCGGGATCCAGCTGGCTAACAGCAGCATCAGAGACAGCGGTATCAAAAAGGACACCAGACCGGCCCTGGCAGGCAAGGCGGACCCAAGGCGGCCGATTTTTTTTTGATTTGCTTTATTCAGACTCAAAGCTTTGCCCGCAAACCCGCTTCATCATGCACTGCGGAACGACGGATCGTTTGGTGCGGCGACAACCTAATCAGCGGAGGGCCGGGGATCCATCATCTGGATCTGCGCGCGGCGGTAGGCGGTCCAGGCAGCAATCACATGGCAGACCCAGCCCAGAGTGCCGCCACTACCCACCCAAAAGCCGGGCGTGATGATCAGCCAAAACAAACCCCGCAGGAAATCCCCGTTATAGATTTGTCCGATCCCTGGCGCCAGGAAGCTAAGGACTGCTGCAATACCGGCCTGATTCATAGTCCCAATTGATACCGGGTTCAGCGGAAGTCAAGCAGAAGCCAGGCATTATCCGGGGAGCTTTCATCGGTCTTCTGATTGCAAAAGCTGGTTTGCCGGACTACTCTTTACAGAACCTGATTGGAAGCGGTAGCTGAGCTGATTTCATGGAAGAGTCCCTCAAAAAGAGCCGAACTCAGATATCGTTCCGCTGTATCGGGCAAAATGGCGACGATCGTCTTGCCCGCGTTTTCTTTCTGATGGGCCAGTTGCACGGCCGCATGCACTGCTGCGCCGCAGGAAATGCCGCACAATAACCCTTCCTGGTTGGCCAGATTACGGGCCATTTGGATGGCTTCATCGCTCGTTACCTGGATGACATCATCAATCAGATTCAAATCCAGATTACGCGGAATGAAGCCGGCGCCAATCCCCTGGATTTTATGTGGTCCGGGGACGATTTTTTCCCCGGCTCTGGTTTGGCTGATTACCGGTGATTCGGCCGGTTCGACGGCAATGCTCTGGATGGCCTTGCCCTGGGCTTCTTTAATGTAGCGGCTGATACCGGTAATGGTGCCCCCGGTGCCGACTCCGGCTACCAGGATATCAAGCTGGCCGGCTGTGTCCTCCCAAATCTCGGGACCGGTGATGTTGAAGTGAATCGCCGGATTGGCCGGGTTATCAAATTGCTGGGGCATAAACCAGGCATCCGGGTCGCTATCCCGAATTTCGGCCGCTTTTTGAATGGCGCCTGGCATCCCGCGCGCGGCCTCGGTCAAAATGATGTTCGCTCCCAGGGCCTTGAGGATCTTGCGCCTTTCAATCGACATGGACTCCGGCATGGTCAAGCTTAGTTTGTAACCACGAGCGGCGGCGACAAAGGCGAGGGCTATCCCGGTATTGCCGGAGGTCGGTTCAATAATCTGGACGTTCGCCCCCAGCTTGCCGCTGCGTTCCGCCTCGTTAATCATGTTCGTCCCGATACGGCACTTGACCGAGAAGGCTGGATTGCGGCCCTCTATTTTAGCCAGAACCCGGGCCGGACTGTCGCCGGTGACGCGGTTTAATTGTACAAGCGGTGTTTTACCGATGGATTCCGAGATATCTTTGTATATGCCCATAATTCATACCAAAATACCAGGAAATAGCTGGATGTCAATTTTTTTTCGTAGTACGCGCTTAAAAGCGGTCCGGACTGTTTGCCTGCCGCTCGGGGGATGTTAGCATTGTTTATTCCGGCGGTCGCGAGCAGGCAAGCGGACGGCTGCAATACTTGCATATCTGCAATCCGGCCGGGTAACTCTTGATCGCGTTCGGGGGTCAGCGGTGATTCAGGCCGCAGATTCGATTGGCACCCACCCAGGCCAAAAGTTGGCCATAAATTCCTGCTTGACCTGTTCCAAAGTCTCAAATTATCGCCTATAGGGATCATTCTGCAGCCACAGAGTGCCTGAGTTCCCGAAAACGCCGGAGTTGAAACCATGCCTGATATTTCCATGCCATTGATTGTCCAGTCTGATAAAACAATGCTGTTAGAAGTCGAGAATGAGCATTTTGAGGATTGCCAATTACAACTGGCCAGGTTTGCCGAACTGGAAAAGAGCCCCGAGTACTTGCATACCTATCGGATTACTCCCTTGTCGCTTTGGAATGCGGCCTCCAGTAAAATGTCAGCAGAACAAATAACGGGGGTCCTGGATCAGTTTTCCAAGTATCCGGTGCCCCGTAATGTGCGCCATGAAATCGAGGAGCAAATCTCCAGATACGGCAAGGTTAAACTGGTCAAGGATGAGGCCGGCGATTTGTTTATCGCCTCGGATGAAAAAGCCTTCCTGAATGAAATCGCCAATCACCGCACCGTGCAGGAATACATCGAGGAAAGACAGACCGAGCAGATCAAGGTAAAAAAGGATTTTCGCGGTCATATCAAGCAGGCCTTGATTCGGATCGGCTATCCGGTAGAGGATCTGGCGGGCTACGATGAAGGCGCCGAGTTCGGCTTCAATCTGCGTCAAACCACCTTGTCCAACCACAGCTTTGACATGCGCGATTACCAAAAAAGATCGGTAGAGGTCTTCTATGCCAATGGCAGCCGTGAAGGTGGATCCGGGGTCATTGTGCTGCCGTGCGGGGCCGGCAAAACCATTGTTGGTATTGGAGTCATGCAGATTGTGGGGGCTCAAACCCTGATTTTGGTCACCAATACCCTGTCTATTCGTCAGTGGCGGGCAGAAATTCTGGATAAGACTGACATTTCCCCGGATGACATTGGCGAATACAGTGGTGAAAAAAAAGAGATCAAGCCCATCACCATCGCTACCTATAACATCATAACTCACCGCAAAAAAAAGGGGGGCGATTTCACCCACTTTAATATCTTCAGCGCCAATAACTGGGGTTTGATTGTCTATGATGAGGTGCATCTGTTGCCGGCGCCGGTCTTTCGTCTGACCTCCGAATTGCAGGCCAAGCGGCGTTTGGGTTTGACCGCAACTTTAGTGCGCGAAGACGGCCTGGAAGAAGATGTGTTCTCGCTCATCGGTCCCAAGAAATACGATGTACCCTGGAAAGAGCTTGAAAAGCGCTCCTGGATCGCGGATGCGCGCTGCATAGAAATTCGAGTCAATATGGATGAGGAGCTGCGCCTGAAGTACAGCGTCTCTGATGATCGCGAAAAGTACCGTCTGGCATCCGAGAATCCGGCCAAAATAAAGGTGATCGAATCCATCATCCAGGAGCATGGGCGTCAAAATGTGTTGATCATCGGTCAATATATCAAGCAGCTGGAAGACATTTCCGAGTATTTCGGTTTCCCTCTGATTACCGGCAAGACTCCCTTGCCGGAGCGCGAGCGTCTGTATAAGGGGTTTCGGGAAGGCGATGTTTCCTGCCTGATCGTTTCCCGTGTAGCGAATTTTTCGATTGATTTGCCGGACGCTGCAGTCGCTATTCAGGTCAGCGGCACCTTTGGATCTCGCCAGGAGGAGGCGCAGCGCCTGGGGCGCGTCCTGCGTCCCAAGCAGGGAGATAATATGGCCTTTTTCTACTCGCTAGTCAGTCGCGATACGACCGAGGAACGTTTTGCGCAAAACCGGCAGCTCTTCTTGACCGAACAGGGCTATGAATATCAGATTTACACTGAAGATCAGCTTGGCGAGTTGCGCGGTATTCTGCGCCAAAAAATTCTGGCGGGATAAAGGCGAGCCTGGTCGGCATAGACCGGTTATCCCTTTCCGGGCCGGCTGATCTGGCATAGTGCTTGTCGTCAATGGAAAAAGCAGAAATGGTGCCGGCATGCTTCATCATCCAGCACTGCGCAGATTGCCTGGCTACGGATTCTTCCTCGTAGCGGGTCTGGCCGCGACCCTGTTGTTTTACAGCTATCTCAAGACTGGCCATTACGCCACTCCGGCCTGGCGATTGGCCCAGATCTTGTCCTTCTGGCTGGGTGGTATTGGTATGCTCTGGTTTTATCGCTGGCGCTATTTTCTGTTTACAATCCTGGCGCTCACCAGTGCGCGCGGTTATGCGATCCTGAGCGGGCAGCCGGGTCATCATAGCTTGTTTGCCTTGCAGTTTGGCATGGCTGCCGGTCTGGCGGTCCTGCATTTGTATCAAAAGCGGCACACGATTCGACTGGCATCTAATTCTACCAGTGGCGGCGCTGCGTCTGTTGGAACGGCGCCTGAATTCCTGCCAGGCATGCTTTGGCTTTTCATTGGATTGCTGCTGGCCTTGATGATGCGTAATTTTTATGTTTATTTTGGCCCCACTGTGCTTGAGGGGGTCTGGCAGGATCGTGAAGTGGCCAACGGGGTGAGCGCCAATTATGCCTGGCATCTGGGTGCGCATATAGCCTTGAATCTGCTGGGCCCCGCTCTGTTTGTTTTCGCGGATCGATTGTGGACCGGACGCCATCACCAGGATTTATTCCGCCAGGTGATTCAGGCCTTGAGCTTGGCCTTCTGGATCCAGTACCTGGCAATCAGTCTCGAGTATATCGGTTTTGAGCGGTTGACTGCCGGCGCCGGGGACCATTGGCGGATCGCAGGCCGCTTGCCCGGGCTTTTTACCGATTCCGGCGCTTCCGGAGTGATGCTGCCCGTGTTGTGGCTGGTGGCTGCCTGGCGACTGGTGGCCAGGCCAAAGCGGCCAATCGCAAACGCCTTGCAAACCTGGTTAGAGAATCGGCAAATCAAAATTGCTGTCCTGCAAGGTCTTGCTGTGGTGCTGATGGTTCTGATCTGGTTTCAGCTGGCCCACATCCAGGGACGCATGTTTGTGCTCAGCACAGTCAACCTGTGCTTTGCCCTTTTTATTGGACTATTTCTGCTTCGCAGGCAGCTGTATCCGGACCGCAAAACGCTCAGGCAGGTCTGGCGCTCCAGGTGGAATACCAGGCAGCTGGCAGGCGGGGCGGGACTGGCGCTGATTGGTGCCGGATTGCTGTGTTGGTTGCTGCTCGAAACACCAGTGACAGCCCTGCTCAAGACTCAGGCGACGACTTTGATGAGCCACATCCTGGTTGGAAACTGGTCCCTGGCCTTTCAGGACCTGGACCCCGTCCGGTCAGCCTATTATACGGCTGGCTGGCACCTGTTTCGCGCGGCTCACTGGTCGGGTTGGGGACTGGGCAGTTTTATGGTCTATAGTCGGCCCTGGTTGCCGGCAACGATTCCGCTTGATAATCCAGGCGGTTTGTGGATTGGTTTGTTGAGTGATCTGGGTCTGTGCGGAGTACTGTGCGCTGCTTTGTTTTTGCTACGCGGATTACAAAAACTGCGCTTGCAATGGCGGCTGGAAAGCGTCCCAGGCAGAATGGGCACCCCGGTTGCCAGTCAATCAGGCTGGCAGATTAGCGATGCCTGGCTGTATGTTGTTTGCATTGCGGGCTTGATCGGGCCGGCCTTTTTTGGCTACCATATCCTGTATGCCGAATACTGTAGCTTGTTGGTCTTTCTGGCCGCCCTGGGCCGAATCGAACCGGACCCTGATACGATTTGACTGTACCAGGGTCGGATTCGGGAAGGGTAGCTTTTTTCAGGCTTTGGACCGCAGAGCGATCGCTTCAGCTGCCAGACGGGCGCCTAGCAAATTCCAGGCCGGCATTAAATCCGCGCCGGTGGCCGCCAGACCGGTGGCTGAGTCCGCTACATTCATACCGCTCGGCAGATAGCCTTTTACTTTTTCAGCAAACGGATTGGTGTAGGCTTTGGCCTGTTCCAGGTAACCATTCAGGGGTTCGGTCAAGCCGCTCAGGACCTGGGTGGCCTGGGTGAAGGCCTCACCAGGAATGAATTTCTGGAACTGGCTTGCCATCTCGGAATCCTTGCTGTTGATCAACCGGCTGATCAGGTTGCCGCCGCTATCCACCAGGTTGTCGCTGAAGGGCAGGGCTACTTCAACCAGGGCATAGTAGACTGCAGCTTCCATGCCTGCCGGCGTCTCACGGAAAGCGGTGACCTTTTCCTGGATACTGCCTGGATACAGGATGTAAATCAGGTAGGAAAGGGCGGCGGCCTTGAGGGCAGCGTCCAGAGCCTGCTGAGGATCGGACTCGAAAGTGGCCTTTTTCTCGGCGCTACTGCCGCCAAAAAAGGAAATAATATTTTTCACTCCGGCATAGCCGGCAATCAATTTGTCCGAGGTATCCAGGTAGCCGGCGATTTTAATTGCGTTGGCTACGTCCTCTCCATTGGCCAGCTCGCGGGCTTTGTCCAGATTGCCGCCCAGCCGATTGACGGCTCCTTCCAGATCGGCATAATACTGAAACTCGGGTGTAAAGGGTACAACATTGAACAATGTTGACATCATTTTAACTGTCAAGGCGTCCTGTTTGAACTCGGCCAGTTTGGTATCGATAGGGTTACTCATTGTTTACTTTTCTCCTGTAAGTAAATGCTTTATAAATTTTATAAAAATAAAGCCATGCGCCTGGCGTATCAGGCCGGACTGGCAGAATTTGCGCCGCGTTCCCGGATGGCGCGCTCCACGCAGGCTTCTGCCGCCAGCCGGGCGCCCAAAAAGCGCCAGGCGGGTAGAAAATCAGCCGCCGTCGCGAGTCCGCCAGTCACCGAATCCGCCGCATTCATCACCGAGGGAGCGAACTCCTGGGCCTTTTTCATCAAGGGATCGGTGTACAGGCGCACCTGACTGAAGAAGCTGTCCACATGCTGAGTCATGGAATCGAGGATGGGTTTGGCCTCCGCAAGCGGGCCGGATCCGAGAAAACTGGAAAAGCGTGACTCGCTGTCCGAGCTTTGGCTGTCCATCAGTTTAGTGATCAGGCTGGCACCGCCTTCCAGCAAATTGTCGGTAAAGGGCAGGGCAATTTCTGCGGCTGCAAAATACAACATCATTTCCTGTCCGGCTTTACTTTGGAAAAACTGGCTGACTTTATCGGTTATGCCGCCTTCGTAGAGCCTTGATATCATGTAGGCGATGCCAAACGCTTTGAGGGCCGCATCGGCAGCCTGCTGTGGGTCAGCCTCAAAGGTCCGCGGCCGGTCCTTGTCTTTCATATGTGAATATACATTGCGGACACCGGTGACGATTCCAAGTCCGCTGTCCGCGGTATCGATGGCATTGCAGACCTTGATGGCGGCAGCGATACCGTCATCCTGACG
>JAGRNA010000062.1 GCA_020441005.1 Leptospiraceae bacterium | reverse complement strand
CAAGCGCCGGGCGGGATTAAGTGAAGAGGAAGCCCGCAAGGAAGCAATTGAATATCTAAAGACGCAAACCCAATAAACCGATGGCTCTGCCTCTACTGATTGTTCCTCAGCTCCTGGACTGGATAATGCTGGGGGCCGGCTTTGTTTCTTTCATTGCTCTTGTTTATTTATTATACATAATCATTGTTGCACCGGCCCTGACGCTCAAGGCTGAGCGTGATGCGCCGCCGCCGCGTCCCGGGTATATTTATGAGCTATTGATTGAGGATCAGGAGCGGCATCAGCATATCACGATCGGGCAACTGGATGCCACGATCAAGACCCGGCTCAATGGCATTCGCGAAGAGCAGCTGCGTTTGGAGTTTCACAAGGATCGGGGCCTGGAAGAATATGAAATTATGGTCATACCGGGTGCAAACCTGTTTTATCGCCGGCCGCATACCAAAAAGCTCGAAATTCAGAAGGAACGTGATGAATTTGCGGGACGCGAACTGATTGGCAATCCGGCTCTTTTTCGGCTGGCTGCCAGTGTCCAGGGAAACCGGCCGACACAGTATGTCGAATTTGAACTGCGTACAGATTATATCATTAATCAGATTGGTGAAGAAAAGATGAAATTTTTTCTGGAATTAACACGTATTTATCCGGGAATTGACGAAAACTCGCGCAACAAGAAAGGGGTGTTCAACTTTGGCCGCCCGCAAAAAACTGAGGTTGAGGAATCCTGATGGTGACAAACAATACTGCCCTGGCAAAGCCGGCCGGCGCCCGCGCCTGGCTTGAGAGTATTCAAGGCAAGCGGCAATACGATATAAACCAGGTTCTATACCGCTGCACACAAAGCGGCAGTCTTTTGAATGTCGCCCATGACATGGACGCGTTACGGCAGACATCGGCGGCTGAGTGGCGCCGGCTGTTTGACGCCAGAATGGGCCGCTGGGACTTTCCGAATGCTTCCGGTATCTGGTCCAAGCGGGAGTGGGTGCTGCCAGACATTGATCCCGCTCATATTATCACCCTGCAAGAGGGCCGCAGTCCGCTTTTGGAGATGCCCCCCCTGGCGCGTGAACTGGGTCTCGAACAGGTTTGGTTGAAAGAGTGCGGCACATCGCATACCGGTTCCTTCAAGGATCTGGGTATGACGGTGCTGGTCAGCCATGTGAATTCCCTGATTGCGCGCGGCCTGCCCATACGGGCCGTAGCTTGCGCCTCCACCGGTGATACCAGTGCTGCTTTGGCAGCCTACGCCAGCCGGGCCGGAATACCAACGATCGTCTTTTTGCCGGCTGGCAAGATCACCACTGCGCAGTTGATTCAGCCCATCTCCAATGGAGCTCATGTTTTGAGTCTGGACACTGATTTCGACGGTTGTATGCGGATTGTGCAGGAAGTCACCGCTGATCAAAGTATTTACCTGGCGAATTCCATGAATCCGCTGCGGATCGAGGGCCAGAAGACAGTCGGCATCGAAATCATACAGCAGCTGGGTTGGCAGTTGCCAGACTGGATGATCATTCCCGGTGGTAATCTGGGCAATGTCAGCGCCCTGGCGGCTGGCCTGGATATGCTGCTGGAAACCGGAATCATCAATCAGAAGCCCCGCCTGGCTGTGGCCCAGGCTGCGCATGCCAATCCGCTTTACACCAGCTACCAGAAGGGTTTCGCCGATTTGGAGCCAATGCAGGCCAAAACGACCCTGGCCTCAGCAATCCAGATTGGTAACCCGGTCAGCTTTCCGCGTGCTGTGGATGCGCTGCAGCGTTATAACGGTGTAGTGGAAGAGGTTAGCGAGGCCGAGCTGGCCCATGCAGCTGCACTTGCTGATCGTCAGGGTTTTTTCTGCTGCCCACATACCGGAGTAGCCCTGGGCGCTCTGCGTAAACTGACAGGCAAGGGTGTAATTCCCGGGGGGGCCAGCGTAGCGGTAATTTCCACAGCCCATGGACTCAAATTTTCCGAGTTTAAAACGGCCTATCATGAAAACCGGCTGGATTTTGATGCGACCTACCGTACAGAAGTGATTCGCCTGCCGGCCGATGTGCAGGCGGTCCAGGAAGCGCTGAAGCCTCTGCTTGAGGAGCGGGCGTGAAGTATTGCTCGGCATGCGGCAGTGCTGTTGTGCGCCGGATTCCAGCCGGCGATTCCGTGGAGCGGGATGTATGCCCGGACTGCGAGACCATCCATTATCAAAATCCGCGGGTCATCGTGGGTTGTCTGCCTGTCTGGCAGGATCAGATCCTTTTGTGCAAGCGGGCCATTGAGCCGCGCTATGGCTACTGGACCCTGCCGTGCGGTTTTATGGAAAACGGGGAAACCACAGCGGAGGGAGCCGCGCGGGAGACCTGGGAAGAAGCCCGGGCCAGGGTAGAAATATCGCATTTATTCGCGCTATTTAATGTGCCCCATATAAACCAGGTGCATCTGATATATTACGCACCAATGACTGATGGTCGCTTTGCAGCCGGCCCGGAGTCCCTGGAAGTTGCCCTGTTTTCACCGCAGGCAATCGATCGGCGTCAAATTGCCTTTCGCAGCGTCCTGTTTACCTTGCAACAGTATACGGAGCATGGAGCAGCAACACCGCGGCTCTTTACCGGTGAAGCGCGTGAACCGAGCCCGGATAGAATGATCTAAATCTGATTCACGGGCAGGCTGGAAATCTGCCCTGGCTCGCCCGCTAAAAAGGGAACGCTTGCATTGCGGTGGTTATGAATCTGTTTTACTCGCTAAAGATAAGGGCAACCGAATGCGCTGGAAACGGACTACCACGACTCCTGGTAGGTGTTGTTTTGCTTGTCTTGTATGATTATAGTTAGCCCCTGGAGATATGAGCAGGCGTGCCAGTGCAAAAATTTTTCGCCCGGGAAGGATTCTATTCGCTGGCGCACTAATAACGGTGCTTTGGTCTGCTTGCAGCAGCATCGGTGTTGATAATGCAGATTTAGCGGCCCGCAGTCCCCGGCCGGATTTACTGGGTTATTATAAGTCCGGCTACTATGAAAGCCGGGCTGATTTCAGATCGATTGCCCAAAAGCTGCGAACCCGTTTGCCCGGTTTGCAGTGCGGAGTGCTAAAGCTTGTCGCAGCTGAAGTGGCTGATCTGACGACGGACTGGTGCTATTTGCCGCCGGCAGGCACCAAAGGCGACTTGCTGGTAATCACCAGTGGTTTACATGGCGCTGAGGGGCCGGTCGGCGCGGCTGTGCAGCGCTACTTCATGGCGGAAATACTGCCCGGTCTGGATCGCAGTCGGAGTGGTTATTTATTGATTCATGCTGTGAACCCCTGGGGTTTTCACCATTTTCGCCGGGTGACCGGGAATAATGTCGATTTAAACCGCAATTTTGACGCGAGCGGTGACAATGGCCTGTACCACAATAAAAATCAGGGCTATGCGGATTTGAACGAATTCTTGAATCCCTCCGAGCCGGCCAGTCAGACCAGTTACGATTATTTCTTTTTTACAACCCGCAGTATCGGTAAAATTTTATGGCATGGCATCCCGGCATTGCGTCAGGCAATTTTGCAGGGCCAGTACCAATATCCTCAGGGCATCTATTTTGGCGGTCAGGCTCCGGAACAAGAGCGAGCTCTTTTGGGGCCGTTGTTGCAGGGCAAGTTTGCCGGCTATAAAGCCATCCTGGCGGTTGATTTGCACACCGGTTACGGCGAACGGGGCGTACTGCATCTATTCCCTAACGATCCGGTCAATGAGGCAGTCCGCAGTGCAACGGCTGCAATATTTGCCGGCTATCGGATTGACTGGGGCAGCAGCGATGATTTCTACACCATTACCGGCCAATTCACGGACTGGATGCTGACCTTGACGCCCAGGGGTAGTCTCTATGTGCCGATGGTATTTGAATATGGCACTCTCGACAGCCAGACAACGGCAGGATCGATTGAATCCCTGAAGCGCAGTATGCTTGAAAACCAGGGTTATTTTCATGGTTACACTAGCGCAGATCAAAAGCAGGCAATCGAATCTGATTATAGGGAAGCGTTTTATCCCACATCCCCGCATTGGCGCACGCAGGTGATGCAGGATACAATTCAAGTCTGGCAGACGGTACTGCCGCGTTTACGCACGCTGGGAGAAAGGTAGCAATCTGCTCAAATTCGCTCTGCGGTGAAGCACAGATCGGCCGTGGTACTTTCGCCGAGACTGCGGTAATAGCAGCTATGGCGATAGCTGCCAGTCCCATCTTTCGTATGACAGGCGCCGCGTGGAGCGCGCACCAAATACAGTAAACTGTTTTGTTCGCAATTGACCCGCACTTCAACGAGTTCCAGAGCACTGCCGGAAGTGGCTCCCTTGACCCACAGCTCCTGGCGCGATGTACTCCAAAAGACGGCTTTTTTCTGACGCAGGCTTTCTGACAAGGCTTCGGCATTGGCATAGGCCAGAATCAGAACCTCGCGACTTTCCATATCCTGCACGACGACTGGCACAACAGCATTCTGGTGCCGACTGATGGCGGACAGCTTTTGAAAATCCAGCTGCAGGCGCAGGCCTTCTTCCAATTCATGATGGGCGTCTTGATTCATATGTCTTGTGCTACGGCTGCATGGCCGGCCCGTCCAATCTGCTAACGGGATGGCTCTGCCGGGGTACTGTACTGCAAGAGCTGTTGCAAACTGGCTCTGCGATCCTTAGAGTTCAGGGCATACAGCCCAATGTTGTCGAGGATTGCCTGGCCTGGGTCGGACAAAATCATTCTCACAAAAGCCAAAGTGCGTCCGGACACCGATCGGCTGGATGCCGGCGGCAGGTACATATAATAATAGCGGCTCAATGGCCAGCGTCCGGATTGAATGTTATCCGGCGAGGCTGCAATTGCGCCCGTCGCATCAGTTAGAGTGGGCACCATTGTTAATGGGCGCAGCGTATCACCAGCTGCTGCCGAATCTGGCTGCAAGGCTGCTGCGGAAACTTCGGCCGGCCGCAGGTAGGTTATATCACAGCTGCCCGTCTGCAGTGCCGAGCGCTGGCTTTGCCAGTCACGCAGCTCTAGTACCCTGTCTCCGTAATGACCTTCCAGAATAGAGCGTTTCATCCATTGATAGCGGTCGGCTGCGGAATTAATGCCGCAGGCTTTCAAATCACGTTGGTTCCAGCTGGAGGGCAAAGACAGGTTATTGATCGCGCTCCACGAAGCCGGAGTGTTACCGAAAATTTGGCGGATTTGCGGCATACTGATTTCCCGCAACGGTACTTCTGCCGGTATGGCCAGAACCAATGCTTCCACCGCCACCGGAATGCCGAGCGGGAGCGCACCAAAGCGATCCTGAAATTTTTGCAGCTGATCAGCCGGCATGGGCCGAGACATGGGCGCCAGATCGCAAGTGCCGCTCAACAGGGCGGCCGGGCCGACCAGGCTGCCGCGGCCTTCATGCTGCAGATGCAGTGTTTCGGTCGGGTTTTGCGATTGATATAATGCTGACCAGTGCACCATCGCGGTGTTTAACTGCTCTGTGCCGATGGAACAGAACCCATCCTGGTAACGGGGAGACTCCGGCCGGCACTGGATGAAAGCAGTGAGTATACATAAGAGAACTGGCAGGAAGACGAAATTTCTCATAATCAAATGTCGCTGCAACGGAGGCAGAGCTCAAGGACAAATTTGCAGCCCGGCTCTGACAAGACAGCCCTTATTTCTCCATACTGGCCAATTTCGCGGCTACCTCGCGACGCACTTGCTGCATATCGAGGTGTTTGCCCGGGCATTTGGTGTTTTGCAGCTCGTTGTGCCCCCGAATTCTTTCGGGCGGGATGTCATATTTACTGGCCAGCCGGACTAACAGACTGAGCAACGCTTCGCGCTGCAGGAGCGGGGGGGGATGGTTTTGCAGATTGCCGATCATCACAATCGCAATGCCGAACTCGTTTACATAACTGCGCTGAGTGGAACCGGCATTCTCGCGGTCTTGCCAGCGTTGGCTGATTTCTATCTGACCGGCGACAGTATCCCGGCTGCCATTGTTGACCACAAAATGATAGGCGGCGTCCTTCCAGCCCTTGGCCTGGTGCTCCCGGATGATCCAGTCCAGGTTGCCATTGTCCGATCCGGTATGATGGACAATAATCCAGCGCCAGCGGTATTCGCGCCAAATATAGCGGCCCACCGGATAAACCGTCATCAAGACAAGCATGCCGATCAAAACCCAGCGCAGATAGCGTACCAGCGGACCTCGTTGCCAGTCTGATTGTGGTTCCAGCGGCATTGGCGATTGCCCATGCTCGCGGCCGGCCCCATGCTGCCTCGCGAAATCCATTCGACCGGGGGACTCTGCTTATTGCATCAGGGTGTGCTGACCAAAACGCAGCCCTGATTCTCGCCCAGATACCGCGCCTGGTTCGTGCTGCCCAGTCCCGAAGCTGTCACTGTTTGGGTGGCTTCATCGTGCTGAAAATCTGACAGTTCAATGTATTGTTTTACCGTCGCATGACAGGCTTCCGCGCTGCGTTTCGTTACATAGTAACATGAGCAGAATTCCTTGGCATAAAAGGATGAGACAATTGGCGGAAAAGAAGCAATATGTTTCCAGTTCGCTACAGTCCACATTGCACTGAAGATCAGAATTAACAGCAGTATAGAAATGATAATTTTTTTCATTGTTGCACACTGTCCTTGACCAGTTTCAGGAAAGTATTGATATTAAAACTGCCGTCGCGGTCGTCGCCGAAACGGACGACAATCATGTTTAGTGACGGAATAACAAACAAACGCTGCCCCCAATGACCCAGACCGGCAAAAGTATCGCGGGGGGCATCGGGCCATGGAGCACTGTAACGGCTATTGGGTATATCCAGATTGGAATACCACTGCGCAGTCATTTGATACTCCAGCAGTTCATCATTATCGAGGGTGGTAGTGTGTGCCGGTGCCGGAGTGCGGGTAAAGTCCACCCAGCCCTCGGGCAGCAAACGCCGGTTTTGCCAGATGCCGTCAGCGAGGTATAGATAACCAAAGCGTGCCAGGTCCCTGGCTGAGCAGTAAATGTAGGAAGAACCGACAAATGTACCGCTAGCATCCCTTTCCCAGACAGCAGTCTGCATGCCGAGCACGGCGAACAGTTTTTGCCAGGGGTATTCATCGTATTCTGCTTTGAGCACATTTTTGAGAATGCCCATTAGCAGGTTGGAATCTCCACTGGAGTAATACAGATACTGGCCAGGCTCGGTGCGCATCTCCTGGCGCGCGGTAAAGGCCGCCATGTCATCGCGACCGCGGGTGTACAGCATCGCCACCACGCTTGATTTCAGGGGCGCATATTCGTAGTCCTCTTGCCAATAGATACCGGAACTCATATTAAGAATGTGCCGCAGGGTCATACTGCGCTTGTCGCTGGTATCCAGAGCCTTGTAGTACTGGGCTGCCGGATAATCGATTTTCAGGCGGCCTTCCTGAACCGCGATACCATACAGCGCGTTCACAAAGCTTTTGGAGATCGACCAAATTAAATGCCGGCTGTCCTTTGTGTAATTGCGGTCATACTTTTCATACACCAGCTTGCCGTTGCGGATAATCACCAGCGCATCACTGCGGATCCCCTTGCGCTCGCTGTCTGGCCCGGTTTTTTGAAAGGTATACTCGGCCAGCTTCTGCAGAGCGGCCGTGTCCATGCCCTCCGCCTCGGGCTTGCTCTCTGGCCAGGCCGCTGCGGGCCAGCTCGAGACCGGCTCCAGTTCCTCGATGTCCAGGCGGCCGCTGGCAGTGTTTCTGCTACCGTCCTTGCAGGCAGTGCCAAAGACCAGGCTGATCAGCAGGGCGGACAGGAGAGAATAGAGGGCTGGCTGGGATTGTTTCATACGGTTCCTGAAAGTTGGATTTAGCTGGTTGGTAGGACCTTGCGGCAAAATGGTTTTAGACCAGAACCGGTGCTCCGGTAATTCTTTTGATCTGATTAAATTCGTCTACATGAACAACACGCGGTTCGTAGTCATCGCTGAGCTCGCTCTCTGTGCATAGCGCATAGCTGATAATGATTATCAAATCACCGCGCTGGCCGAGCCGGGCTGCCGCTCCGTTCAGACAGATTGTTCCACTGCCACGCTCGCCGCGAATCGTGTAGGTCTCCAGGCGCGAACCGTTGTTGATATTCACTACGGAAACCTTCTCATAGGGCCGGATGCCGGCTGCATCCAGCAAATCCGTATCAACCGTCAAGCTGCCTTCGTAGTTCAGGTCGGCTTCCGTTACAGTGGCCCGGTGGATTTTGGCTTTACACATCGTGATTTGCATAGGCTGCTACTTCCTTTGCTTGCTTGATTAGACGAATTCAGGCTCTAAACAGCAAATTTCAGGAGTTCTTTTATTAGTCAAGTGTTCCTGTGAGACCGTGACAAGCAGTTTTTCGTTGCGATGTGTCCGGGGAGCGCCATTTTGTGCCTTAGAATAGCACAAGGAGACCTACCGTATGGAAACCGGACAGCCCTATCCCTATGAATTACTGTCAGATCCCGCCGAATTAGCCCGGCTGGGTTTCTGGAGCCCGGCAGTTTACCATGATTTTTTAGCCCTGGAAAGCGGGGCCATGAACGAGGCAGAATTCAAGGCCCGTTATGGTACCACCGCTGCCATTATGTGCCTGGACATGACCAAATTCACTAAAACAGCCATTGAACGCGGAGAAATCTTTGCCTTGCTGCGAATCCTGGATGTCCAAAAGGTAGTCACCCCGGTCTTACGCAAGCATCAGGCCCGTCATATCCGGGTCTTCGCCGATGACTTTACGGCTATCTTTGATAATCCGCATGCCGCTCTGGACGCTGCTTTTGAAATCCATCATCGAATTCGGGTTTTTAATGCTTCCGCGCAGGGACATTCTGAATCTGCAGAATGCTGCATCGGCATCGGCTATGGTGAAGTGCTGGCGATTGGCATCGATCAGGCCATGGGCGATGAGATGAACCGCGCGTCCAAGCTGGGCGAAGATACTGCCGATGCCGGAGAGACACTGGTTACCGAGCGCGTTTACAATGTGATCAAGGATCGCTCGGATTGTGAGGTCCGCCGACGCATGCACGAGGAACTGCCATTTCCTTTTTATCAGGTTTTGTATCGCCAGTAATCAGGCCGCCCCCGGGTTGGGCGACTCAATTCCGGGCCGCTTGCCTGCGGGCGGTTCAATCAGAAGCTGACTAGTTCTGTATGCTACCGATCGCGTCCTCCAGTTTCAGCATCGCTTTTTGCAATTTTGCATTCTCGGGTTCCAACTGCATGGCCTGGTGCCAATAACGACGCGCCTGCTCATAATTTTTTTGTTTGTAGTACAGTTTACCCAACAGGGCTGGAATTGCCGCCTGATCCTTGTTCAAACGGGCCGCTTTCTCCAGCATATCCAGGGCCGCGTTGATCTGTCCGGTCCGCGATAGACACATGCCCCTGTAATAATAGTAAAGGAAATTGGCATTATCCTCCTGCAGGTCGTTCAGATGCTCAAGTGCGGCTTTAAAATCGCGGTTTTGGATGGATGCGACGATTGCCTTATAGACCGGTCGATCATCCTGCTGATTTTGATGCACGATTGATTCCTGATAGCCGACACGTATCAATGACAGGTCGTCAATCAGGACGCCTTGCGTCTGGATTAAAGCGGCTAGTTTATTTAAATCTCCTTTGGCTGCTGTCACAGACTGCAGGAACAGCATTTCATCTTCATTGACCTTGCCGTCATTATGCAGCATTTTAATATCATCCCGACCGTCGCTGCCGGTGATCAGTATGTCACCGGGCTGCAATTGAAATTCGCGTACAATTTGATTCGGTTGATGCAGATTCAAACCCACCTTGCTTAGATAGGTGTCTTCTTCGATAAAGGTGGCTTTGGCGTTCCGGTACAGGACGGTGTGGGGATGCTCGGCATTAAAATAGAACAACCGGCCGCTTGCATCGTCGACCAGGCCCATGAAGCAGGAAATAGCCATGGAACCGTCGAAGGATTCAAATACGCTTTGCAATTCAGAATATGTCTGTGAGAGCCAGTCCAGCGGATCGATGTCCAGCACGCGATCATTGGCGGCGGAGCGATGCATAATTGAATTCACTACCGTACCCATCACCAAAGCTCCGCCAGCGCCCTGCATGGATTTTCCCATCGCATCAGCGTTAATAAACATCGTATAGCGCCGACCGCCGCTGAAACGCAAGTTGCCGCTGATACACAGATCGCCGCCTAGTTCACCGGGCTGATTGCGAAACTCGAAGGTCTTTTTTTGTTTAATATAAAATTCGGTGGTTGTAATTTCGCTTTTATTCCAGTTTTTAAAAAGCGGATTTGCCAGCAAATTCGTCAGAAAGTAATCGCCGTCCTGCTGTTTCTTCAAGGCTTGTACAGTTGTCAGCGTGTCTTCCAGCTCCCGGGTGCGCTGCGCGACCATGTCCTCCAGGTTGCGCGCATAGTCCCTGATTTCTGTGACCATCGTGTTAAAGGCATGCGCCAACAGGCCGAACTCGTCGTGGCTTTTTAGATCAATGTGCGTTTCGAAGTTACGCTGGGCCACTTGCTGTGCGCCGGCGCGCAGACGGTTTATTGGCCGGGTCAATAGCAAGGATAGTAGAAAGGAAATCAGGATCGCCAGCGCGGCCGTGACCGCAATGATCATCAGGCATAATTGCCAGAGCTCCTCCAGTCGATTGGCTTCGCTTTTTACATCCAGATCCAGACCCAGGATAGCAATGACATGGCCCTGATCATCCAGAATGGGGGCCGCCGAGGATAAAAAGCGTCCCCAGCCATCGACATACCATTCTTCGGCAGCGCTAATCTGACCGCTGGCTGCGCTTGCAAAAACATCCTCATCCGAGCGATACCAGTTGCCCACTGGATTGGGCTCTTCATCCTCATCAATCTGATTGTTTTGATTCATATCGACGGCTTCATAGTCGGAGTCAGCCAGGAATTTGTAATAGGTCCCCTCCGGAGAGTCCGGTGCCTGGATCAATAAATACGCATATTTCAGGCCGGGCTCATCAGCGGGATCGAGCAGTTTTTGGGGCAAAGAGCGGTAGGTCCTTTGTGTCCGCGTGGAACCGTTGCGAATCTGGCGCAGAATTTGCACAATCCGTTGAAATTCTGGCGTGGCCTGCAGTTCATCTATATCGCTTTGCGATAGCGATTCCAGATAATCTCCATCGGCCATGGCCTTGATTTCATCATTGATTGGCCGTTGACGCTGATGAATTTGGGCACTCAATTTCTGAATCATGCGGCGATCCGTGGGGCCAAACATCCAGCTGCCGGTATGCGCCAAATCGCGGATCCGATTCTGCATTTGGCTCAAGACCAGTTCGCGACTGGTTTGGTAATAATAGAAAACGCTGAGCCCGGTGGAACCAACAACGAATAGGAAAATGATAGAGCCCAGTTTAAGGCCGAAGGGTACGCGCATGAACTTTTCCTGATCAATTTTTTACTAGATGCATTCTTTGCCAATCAAGCGGCCCAGGTGAAGCAATTTTTTTGTTTTTGTATTTTTTTTCCGGTTTCAGGCGCAACAAATCAGCGTCCGGGGCTCTTTCTTTGGTGTTATGGAAAGAATTGCAATCAGAGGAAATTACAAACGCAACAGTCGGGGGCGCGCCTATTTGGTGTATTATGACAAAAATCGGCAGCGCCAAATATTTCGCATCTCAAGCAAGCTGGATGCGCGTAATGGTGAGACGATCAATGTGGTCGGCATTGTCAATCGCAACTGGATCGCGGTCATCAGTTATCACCCTTGTGTGTTCAGCCGCAAGCATGGCCGGCAGGCAACCACGGCGGCTTGAATGCGGCGCGCCTGGCAGCTCAGTAGCAGCGAGCCAGGTGCACGATCCCTAAACCAGGGTGATCCCGGCCGGCTGCTGCAAGTGTGGTGTGCAGTTCAAGGACACCAGCTGCAGCTGGCGGCGGTGCATTTCCAGGATGCTGATAGAGGAGTTGCGGATCGTGCGGACCAGCGCCAGGCTTTGGGCCGCTTTTAGTCCCAGAGCCTGACCGCATAGCAGCGCTATGGGAGTACCCGAGCTGAACAGAACAATATGCTGTTGCTCCTGAAACTGTCTGATCTCGGTCAGGATTTGCAGCACTTTGTGGTGAAAATCCGCGAAGCTCGGAATATGGGGTTGATGTTTACCCTCCAACCAGTAGAGCAGAACCGCTGCGGTGATTTTCGAAAAGAACAGGCCAGCGCGTCTCGAGCCGGAGGAACGCAGCTGCAGCCAGCTTTGGAAATGCCGTTCTAGCCGCGGATCACTGGACCGTAGTTCGGAGCCCAAAGCACGCCAGGTCGATTCCGGAATTTCGTCCAGGGCCGGAAAACAGGCCGTTTTGCCGGTAAGCGAGGTCTCATCCTGCCGGCCGCCTGTAGAATGCAAACCTTCCTGGAAGCTTTGCATCGACTGCTTTTGGCGCTGTAATGTGCCGCAAGCAATCAAGTCTATGGGTAGCTGTCGGGCAGCCCAATAGCGGCCTAACTCCCGTGTTTGCTCGTAACCGGTCCGAGAGAGCTGATCATATACGGGAGCATTGGCCGAAGCCTGACCGTGTCGTATGAGATAGATTGTCGTCATTTGATTCAATTTATTACCCCGGCAAAAACGCGCAGCTTGACGGGTAGTTCCATCCCCGGGTCCGCAGACCAGCTGGCAAGCATTACAGCTGGATCTCTGCTGGTGAATTCCTGTTTTGAAATTATAAAAAAAAGAGCGAACGTTCGCTATATGCATTGACAGTTTCCGGGGTGGTGCGTGACTGTGTCCATGCAACAGGATCTGATAAATCAAACGGCTGTGGTTACCGGCGGTGGGGCCGGTATTGGCCGTGAGACCAGTCTGCAGCTGGCCCGGCGGGGGGCGCAGGTGATTGTGTCGGACCTGAATGCCGCATCAGGGGCAGCGGTAGTCAACGAAATCAAGGAGCAGGGCGGCAAGGCTGATTTTGTCGCCTGCGATGTCAGTCAGGAAAGCCAGATAGCAAACCTGGTGGCCGAAACCTTGAAGCTCGGGCGCCCGGACATCTGGATTAGTAACGCTGGTATTGGCAGTAAGCCCACCATGATGCACAAACTGTCCACCGAGGAGTGGAACCGGCTGATTCTGATCGATTTGACCAGTGTGTTTTGGTGCCACAAATACGCCGCCCAGGCGATGCTGGACGATAAAAAGGGCGGGGTAATTGTGAATGTATCCTCGGTTGCCGGCATGGGCGCTTCGCCGACTTTGGGTGCTTACTCGGTGGCCAAGGCCGGGGTGATCGAGCTGACCTTGACGACTGCGCTAGAGCTCGCGAAAAAGAATATTCGTATTAATGTGGTTTGTCCGGGATGGGCTGATACAGCGATCCTGGATAACAGCAGCGGCCGCTTTAAAGATACGATCACCGCTCAGGTGCCGATTGGCCGCCTGGGCACCGCTGCGGAAGTGGCGAATTTAATTGTTTTTTTGGCGTCACCCGCAGCCAGTTTTATAACCGGCTCGGTCTATCGAGTGGATGGGGGGATCCGTAGTTGATTACTGATGACAGGCCGCTTCGTCCAGGGGGCAGCGACCATGCGGATCCTGGCGCAATTTACCGGGCGCTGCAGAATACGGACATGTGCCAGGTTCTCAATCGGTCGTCAGGCTGCGGGTCAACCAGGCGATGAGCTGTTTTTAAACCCCCTGCGCGCCATTGTATAATAAACATTAAATAAAATAAACAGGTTTATCCGGAGGATCAAATGGATTTTACAATATCAGACCAAATGCAGGCTACCCTGACGCTCATCGATGAATTTATGCACAACGAGGTATTCCCTTTTGAGGCCGATTTTTTTCATCATTCATTCAAGGATCTGCTGCCCGAGCTGCAAAAAAAGCGCGCCAGGGTCAAGCAAATGGGACTGTGGGGTCCCAATTATCCGGCTGAGCTGGGCGGCATGGGGCTGGGCCTTTTGGAGCATGGCCTCATTTCCGAGTCGCTGGGCCGCTCGCCGCTGGGTCACTATATCTTTGGCACCCAGGCACCGGACGCGGGTAATATTGAAATTCTGCACATGTTCGGTACACCGGAACAGAAGGAGCAGTATCTAAAGCCGCTCGTGAATGGCGATATCCGCAGCTGTTTTGCGATGACCGAGGTCAATACGGCCGGTTCCAATCCGCTGCTGATGGAAGGCACGGCAGTCAAAGAGGGCCACGATTACATCCTGAATGGTCATAAGTGGTATACTACCGGAGCCGACGGGGCCAGCTTTGCAATTGCGATGATGGTAACCAATCCGGACGCCCATCCCTCGCTGCGTTGCAGTATGATCATCGTGCCCTGTGATAATCCAGGTTTTAATTTAGCGGGCAATATCTCTATTATGGGCGAAAAGGGCAGTGATTATAACAGCCACGGCGAGGTTTTGTTCCAGTCCTGCCGGGTGCCGCAGTCGAATTTACTGGGCAAAGAAGGCCACGGCTTCCGGCTAGCGCAAGAGCGGTTGGGGCCTGGTCGCATCCATCATTGCATGCGCTGGCTGGGGATCTGCCAACGTTCGCTGGATCTGATGTGTGAGCGGGCCAATCAGCGGGTCATCGAGCTGGATGGTACGACTTTGGCTGGCAAGGAAATTGTGCAGCATTGGGTGGCTGAGTCTGCCGCCGAGATTGAAGCGGCGCGTTTGATGACTCTATCGGCGGCCTGGTCCATTGACAATCTGGGCATGCGCAAGTCGCGCGACAAGGTGGCCATGATCAAGTTTGTGGTGGCCAATACGATGCAGCGGGTCATTGACCGGGCCTTGCAGGTGCATGGCGGTCTGGGCATGAGCGATGACACCATACTGGCCTACTTCTACCGTCATGAGCGGGCTGCGCGGATTTACGATGGCGCTGATGAGGTGCATAAGGCCTCGCTGGGCAAGCATGTGTTGCGTTCAGCGAAAAAAGTGGCGCGCCAAAGTGTTTGAGAATGGTTGGAGGATTGGGTTGATTGTCTGATGCTGGCACTGCCGCTGACATATGCCGAATTTCGCGCCGTGGAATCAATTGGATTGACGGAGTTGTGTCGGGATATGCTTGCAGACAATCGCCAGAGTATTCAAATTAAAAAAGAGGATCTGGCAGTCCGTAATTTGGAGCGAATCGTAAAAACGGTTTTGATTATTAGCCAGCGCCAGGGGTTTCACGGGATGAGCTTGCGGCAGCTCAGCCAGCAAAGCCGTTTGAGTATGGGCGCCTTGTATAACTACTTCGGCAGCAAGGAAGAACTCTTGCAGATGATTTATCGGCAGGGGCAAAAGCAGATCCATCAATTGCTGCCGGCCTGGATCGCCCGTTCACAGTCCGCAGCAGGTCAGCTGATGCAGGCTGTATGTTGTCACCTGTATCTGAGCGAGGCATTAGTGCATGTTTTTTATTTCTTTTTCATGGAAGGCAAGCATTTGCGCGGTGTGGATCAAAAAAAAGCCGTGGCTCTGGAGCGTTCCACAGAAATTTATTTTGAAGAGATTATCCAGAGAGGTATGGACGGCGGGGAGTTTCAGGCGGTGGACGTGAGTATGACTGCCAGTGCGGTAAAATCATTGCTTCAGGATTGGTATTTGAAGCGTTACAAGTATCGAGCGCGCAAAATCAGTGTGGATGATTACGCCCGCTTTGCGCTCAGTTTTGTGTTTCGGTATCTGGGTGTCCGGGATGCTGCGACGCTTTAGAAAATCCGCGTCGTATTGACGATAAAAAATATGAGTGTAGTTGCGGCCGCTCATTGACTCAAAGATATAGTTAGAACAGTTTATGAAACTAAAATCAGATTTACAGAAATACCTGGGCGAACGGCTACAGGCAGCAGTCGAGATTCAAAACCTGGTCTCGCTCAGCGGTGGCGGCGGGGCCTGCCAGGATAATTACGCCCTGGACTTGCAGGTAGACCGGGGCGAGTTTGAGGGCGAGCATGCACTGGTGCTGCGGACCGATAAAGGCAGTTCTTTGTTTGCCAGTATCTCCAAACAGGATGAATTCGGCGTCACCGAGCTGGCCTGGCAAAACGGTGTGCGCACCCCGCGGCCCTACTGGAAGGAGACCAATACGGGACATACCGGCAATGCATTCTTTCTTATGGAGCGCATCGGCGGCAAGGCGAACGGCCGCTTCATCGTCAAGGATCCGTCTTTAAAAAAAGTGCGCGCCAGCCTGCCGGATGAACTGGCTGCCAATCTGGTTAAAATTCACGCGATCGCACCGGCTGATTGCAGAGATGCGGGTCTGAAACAGGTTCTATTGGCCGGCACCCCGGACCCTGCCCGCTATGTGGAGCACACGCTGCGAGCTTTGCGGCCCCAAATTGACGCCTTGCCGGATCCGCATCCGGCCATGGAACTGGTGCTCAACTGGGCGCTGAACAACCAGCCGGCAGTCAGTGAACTGCAGCTGGTGCACGGTGATTTTCGAACCGGGAACTTTATGGTCTCGGCAGATGGCCTCGAGGGCATCCTGGACTGGGAGTTCGCTCATTTTGGTGATCCGGCCGAGGACATTGCCTGGCTTTGCATGCGCGACTGGCGCTTTGGTAAACATAACCTGGAGGCTGGCGGTATCAGCAAGCGGGCTGACTTTTACTCTGTGTATGAAAAGCATAGCGGTCAGGCGGTGGACCCCGAACGGGTGCGTTTTTGGGAAGTGATCGGCAATCTGCGCTGGGCGATTGGTTCCGCTGGTCAGGCCGAGCGGCATTTGTCCGGCAAGGACAAGGGTATTGAGCTGGCCGCGATCGGCCGCCGCTGTGCCGAGATGGAATACGAGGCAATGAGGTTGATTGAAAATGCAGGATAAACCGGACGCAGCCAATTTGCTGCAAACCATTCAGGAACTCTTGATGAAAGAGATCATGCCGCGCGTCAAGGCAGACGAGTTTCTGGCTTATCAGACTCTGGTTAGCTGGAACATGTTGGGCGTAATCGCGCGTGAAATAAAATCAGGCGCTGTGTATCAGAACGCCGAGATTCAGCGTTTGCAAGAATACCTGGACTCACCGACTCCAGCATTGGCACAGTCCGGTGCTGCTCACAGCGCACCAGAAAGCAAGACAGCGGATGCCGTTGGAGCAACGCCAGAAACTGCTATTCGTGCTGGCGATGAGCGGACTGCCGAACCAGAGCCCGGTTATTATGAGCGGATGCAGCAAGCTGTTATTTTAAATCAAAAGCTGGCGCAAAAGATTCGCTCTGAAGGGCTGGATAATCGGGATGGCGTAGTCTGGAATCTGGTCAAGCAGAGTCTTGTAGAAAAACTCGCGATTACTAACCCGCGTTTTGGCCTGGATTAGGCCGGACTGGTTCAGGATTACAGGCGCTGCGGCTGGCACATTTGCTGCTTGCCTGGGGAAGTCGGGCCTGTCAGGCAGGGTCGCGGATTTTCAGGAAAAGGGCTGAAAATTGGCGAACAGCAGCTCGAGGGTCTGTTCTATTGATTTGCGTTTCAACGGTAAATTTTCGTTTTGAACGGAGCCAATCGCCAGCAAAACCCCGCGCTGGGTGTCTATGATCTTTGCATCGATGGCAATATCAGCGGCATCCTGGACCATGCCTTCATGTACACGGATATCAAAATTCAGTACCAGAATGGACTGCGCGTTGGCCATTTTGCCAATTTTCAGGACAGTGGCCGGGTCAAACAGTCCGTTTTGACTATCGTAAATGATTTGCATACTGCGTTTCCATGCGCTATGATCGAGGGGTGAAAAACCGGCTTTGATCAACATTTGATTGGATTTACTGATTGAAGTGCTGTTGATAAAGCTGCGAATGGTGCGCGTCATGTTCTCTTTGGATTCAGACTTGACCTGCGCCAGACGGGCCTGGTACGACAGCCTTTGTGGCTGACCCGGACTGTTTAGAGGGAGAGGGAGGTGCAAATTTGTATTCGCTTGCATTTGATAATAAAGACTCTGCAGTGTGCTGGTTTCAATATCAAGCTGCATATTGGCGGGCAAAACAATAATGTTGCGATGCAAGTCCGGCTGCAGGGCTGAATTGTGGACTATTCTGGGGCTCATACAGCCGGCCAAAAGCAGCAAGCCTGGAATAAAAGTCCGGCGGATGGGCGACATTCTGGCAAGTGGATGCGCGTTCTTCATACCCCAGTTTTTCCAGGCGAGAAAGGCGAGCAAGGAAAAATGCACGCCGCCCTGCACAGTGGTAAAGCACCTGGCCCGCTGACCGGTTTTTGGGCTGTAAACTGCTTTCGTTGAATCGACAAACCAAAGCAGAGTGTCCGGGTTATTTCGAATAAGCTCCGGAGCACCGCTTTTGCCAGTGACTGGATCCGGGTGACCATCGGACGCCAGCTGATCTTTGGCCGGCGGGTACTGTGTCGCATATTTCCCCGGGTACCATATGCACAAAAAAAGGAAGACTTGATCCTGCAGCCATATTTCAAACTCTGGAATAATGCTCGAACAAAATGCCCTCGCTGCAGGGCCACAGTCTGCCGCCAAATCTGCCAACTCCCTGCTGGATGCCACCGATCTTGATTTTAGCAAACCGGTAGAGGTAGCGCCCGGGATTTATTGGGTTGGCGTGTATCTGGAGAATGATCCTTTTCAGTGTCATCCTTATGTGATCCGCAATGGCAGCGAATCCATTCTGATTGATCCCGGTTCGATGCTGGAACATGAGCAAATTATTGGCAAAATTGAGGCGGCCTGCGACCTGAAAGATATTCGCTATATTATTTTGCACCATCAGGATCCTGATTTATGTGCGGCAGTTCCACTATTGGAACAATTGATCAACCGTGATGACCTGGAGATCGTCACTCATAGCCGTATGTCCGTATTGATCAAGCACTACGGTATGAAGTCCGGTTACTACAATATTGATGAGAACGATTTTGTGCTGAAAACCAGGGGCAAGGTTTTACAGTTTTATACGACGCCTTATTGCCACTCGCCCGGCGCTTTTGTTACCTATGATCAGGATGCGCGGGTTCTGTTTTCGGGCGATATCTTTGGCGGTCTGGAGGAATCGTGGCATTTTCTGGCTGACGAAAATTATTTTACCCATATTGAAGGCTTTCATATGGCTTATATGCCCAGTCGGGATATCCTCAATTACGCCTTGCGCAAAATTGAAGCCCTGGACATTGATTTGATCGCTCCCCAGCATGGTTCGATCATTCAGCGTCACTTGATCCCCGATTTGATTTCTCAAATGAAGCAGATGGAATGCGGACTCTACATTGACCGCAAGTACGGCAAAGACCTGATGCGTACAATCGAAAAACTGAATAATCTGCAAACCGAGTTCGCAGTCTCCCTGGATGAAATCAAACAACTGAAAAGAGGGCAGGATGGCGATTATTTTCTGACCAGCCTGCTGATGAAACCGCTCATGAACGAGCGCAATCGCAGCGAATATGTGCATACAGATAGTGTGTTGATCCAGAAAAAAGCATTCCTTTTCAAAGAGAAGTTCCATCACCTGGGTGGAGATTTAAATATCACCAGTCAGATACGATTCCAGGGGCAGAGTCACGTATTTTTTTTCAACGGTGACGGTATGGGGAAATCGATGCAGGGCGCCGGGGGCGCACTGGTTATGGGCACAGTCCTGAATTCAATTCTAAGTCGTTCTGCAGGGTTAGAAAACGATCTCTCCATCACACCGAGCGATTGGTTGCAGCAGTCCTATAATGAGATCCAGACTCTGTTTTTATCTTTTGATGGTGCGATGATGTTCTCCGGTATTCTGGGATTGATCAATGAGGAAACCGGAGAATTGTTGTATCTGAATGCCGAGCATCCTTTTCTGATTTTGTATCGCGCGGGCAAGGCGCGCTTTGTTGACGAAGAATTGACAATGCGCAAGTTTGGCAGCCCGTCCGAAATGGGCTTTCAATTACAGCGCTTCCAACTAGAAGGTGGAGACGTTCTTTTTGCCGGATCAGACGGCAAGGATGACCTGAACCTGGCACCGGAGTCAACCACGCCGGATATAAACTATGATTATAGTATGATTCTTGGTATTATTGAAGATAGCCAGGGACGCTTGCGGCAAATTGTGCGATCCTTGTACACCACAGCGGAGCCCATGGATGATTTATCCTTGATGCGCGTCGCCTGGCAGGAAAAAGGATATCACAAGGCCGAACACACCCTGCCGGATGACCTGGTTTATGAGTTAAAGATTTCCAGCTTTATTCGAAACGGCAATTTCCAGAAAGCCCTGGAATTGATGGAGGGTGATTCTGAAAAGCAAAGCCCCGAGATTCTGATGTATCGCGGTTATTGTCTGATTCGCGAAAAAAGATTCCTGAAATCCCTGAAGTATCTATCGCGTGCGATCCAGTTAAAACCGGCTTATTTTGCAGCTTTGAAATATGCCGGCCGGGCCCATTATTCGCTGGGGAATTACAGTAAGGCAGAAAATTACTGGTCACAGGCTATGGAGATCCGTCCCAAAGACCGCTATTTGAGCAAATACTACCCGATGCTCCTGAACCGTCTTGAGCGCCAAAAAGTACTGCTGGGCGAAAAACAGCTCAAGGATTAATGTACTGGCGGCAAGGGCCGCCATAAGCGGGCAATCGTCGGCACCAGGCAGAATGAACAAAAGGCTTCCAATGAATGGCCAAACAGTTTCAAATGTATGCAGACGCAGGGGGAAAACACTGTAGCTCAACACAACCATGAGACCAGCCCGCAAACATGTCCCCAGACCCAGCGCTGGTCCTATACCCCAAATCGACATTTGGGTAAAATAAGAGACTCTCGTAACTGCAACAAGCTTTTTTCGGCCTATTCAGGAGCCTGTATCCGGACTGCAAAGCTTTTGAGCCTTGAGTACCCGCGGATCCCCGGGCAGAATCGTGTCTGCGTAGTAATAGTAGTAGCAGGCATCCTTGTATTTCTTTTGAGCCCAAAGGGAATCGCCAATCCCGATATACATTTCGCCGTCAGCCGGATAGTCCACGATCAGGTAATAGTAGTAGGCCTGCGCCTCACTATAGCGACCGGACAGGTACAAAGACCATGCCAGACGCGACCGGGCCAGGTAATTTTTGGCATCTTTGGCCAGCACCGCGCGGCCCACGGTTTCAGCTTCTTTATAGCGAGCAAGAGCAATCAAGGGTTGCATCAGACCGAGGCCAGGTTCAATGGCTGTCGGGGCCAAAACGACTGCTTTGCGATAATAGTAGACAGCGGCCTTGTAATAACCGCTCTTGTAGGCTAACCAGCCCGCCCGCAAGTGCGCCAGATAATGTTGTCGATTGGATTCCGCCAACTTATGCATCAAAAGATAGGCTTCTTTGTACTGGCCGCGCTGCTCCAGTTGATAGGAGCGGCGGACTTCATTGGCGGCCAGCGATACACAGGCGAAGCCGGGCAGGCTCGCCAGGCCTAATATGATTACGAACGCCCGCATGTTTGTGCCTGGTTTCATAGCTGACCTCTACTGCGCTTCCGGGTGTCAATCCGATTTCTGATCTGCATCCCCTTTAAAATCGGTAGCTCAGGGAAAGGGATGTTTGCTGCGAAATGGGCGTATCGCCGCTCGTTGTGGTCCAGTTATCCTGGTCGTAGCCGATCGTCATTTCCAGCGCCTCTGTGATGCTGATCCCGATAAATGCCCCGTAGCCCTCATCCAGTCGGTCCGAATTGTAAACGATCGAAGTGCCACTACCCATGATGGGAGTGAAGAGTTCGCCACCACGATAGTAGATACCCAGTTGCCAGCTTTCAAAGACGAGTTTCAGGGTTTGCTGGGCCGCCCCCAGGTCCTGAGACCATGCATCATAGCTGACATAACTGAGCTCATAATCCGAGACGGCATTGTTGGTGTCCGACCTTTTTTCCGAGTATTCCAGGTGATCCACTGATTGCCCGATCAATTGGGTGCTGGAGTAGAACGGTCCCCAGATATGCCAATTTAGACCGATGACTCCCTGCTTCGCCGTGTGCCTTTGAAAACCGAGATAGGCTGCCCCCAGTTCCAGACCCAGGTCCGGCGTGCCCCACAAAAGACTGCTATAAAGAGCGCCGGCATCATCCCCATTAGGGTCGTTACTTTGCAAAATAAAAGCCCGTCCGCTTAGCATCAGGCTTTGACTGTCGGTCAGGTAACTCAAGCCCAGGGAGCCGACATCATTGATATAGCGGCCCCCGGGATTCTCACTCAGGCTAAAAACCACCCCCAATCGCGATGGGGCCCCCGTTGGAGCGCCGGCGGGCGGCGAAAAAACACCCAGGGTAATATCGGCATTGATGCCATCTGGTCGCTCGGTGATTGTTTGCTGTACGCTGGCGTCCAGGATCCAGTTGGGATCCATACCCCAGATCAGTCCCAAACCAACCTTGGTGGAATTGTCCTTGGTGCTGCTATTGTCAAAACTGGTGTAGGATGCGAAGGGACTGATTTTCAGCCAGGGAGTGGCATACCTGGTTTTATATTGCAGCCCGGGGTGTTCGGGTGCCTGTTCGAGACCCCGCTGATAAAGTTGGGTCGCCTGATCGCTATTTCCGAGGGCCTCGTTGGCCAAACCGGCACCATACCAGGCGTCACCGCTTTTGGGGAATTCACGCGTCAATTGGCTATACAAGCCCAGCGCCTCGCTGTTGCGCTGCAAGCCCAGCAAGGCGGCTGCCTTGCGCAGGCGGGCGTAATAATGGCGCGGACTGTCTTGCAAAATCTCATCGCCATAGCGGATGCTTTGCTGGTATTTTTCATTAGCCAGGAGCGCCCACTGCAATCCAGCCAGCGAGACTAGATTGGCTCGACTTTGGTTGGCCTTGCGATACCAGGATTCGGCGGCTGCAAACTGCGATTGCATCATGGCGGCGTAGCCCATGTAGTTCAGGGCAGCCGTTTCTGAACGCTCCAGAAGACCGGAGCGGCTTAAGGCCTGTTCGGCTTCCGGGTATTGACCGCGCGCCATCAATTGCTCTACCCGTTTATAGAGTGCCGGGTCTGCCATGACTTGCGATGCCATCAGCATCAGAATTGTTACGATTGTCTTTTTGTTTTTCATGCGATACCTGTTATTGTAATTGTTTCATTCTGACGCTTGACGATCAGCTTGCCCGGGAAGGCCGGTTGTAATTCTAAAAGGACCTGAAAGGGTTGGCGGCCGCTCTCTTGCAGCGAGACAAAGGACTCGAGGCTGATACCGTTTTCCGTATGGCTGACAGCGGCGTACCACTTCCATAGCACGCTGTCGGTAAAGGGCAAGAGCATCCCGCGATACATTTGCATGATGCGCGATGAAAAGAAGCGGTGCGAAACGGGATCGCTCAGGGTATAGTCCTGGCGATCGAAGGGTATCCGGTAGGTGGCCATGAAAAACCAGAATAGTGCGCTGCTGCGCGAACCACGATAGTTCAGGCCGGCAAAATAGTCTGATGCCTGATAATAGAAGAGCTTGTCGCCGGTATCGTTTTCAATAAATCGCGATCCGGTAAAGTCAATGCCGACTTGCCATTTTTCGTCGCGTAGCTGCCCCTTTTGTGCCAACTGCAGCTGGAACTGCATGCCAGGTGCCAGGCGAAAGAAATTGGCCAACGCAAAATCACCTTCCAAAGTGGAAATCACTTCTCCCTCGGCCGGTATTTGATTAAAACGAATGCGGCGTTGTCCATTGTGTTTGACATATTGCGAAAAACTGACCCGGCGGGTCGGGCTGCCGATTTCCGGCGTGCTTTGAAAATGCAGATGCAGATGCGGCTCGGGACTGCGTCCGGAATTGCCTACCAGTCCCAACTTGTCGCCGGCGACCACATAGTCACCCTCCTGGACAGTAACAGAACCGGGCTGTAAATGGGATACATGCGAGAAAAGCAGCGGCCCGTGCTGGATTAAAACCAGATTGCCCCAGTTTTGCTGCACATCCATTTCCCCGATAGGGTTGTCGGCAATATGATTGACGATTTTGATTACAGTACCGCCGGCACAGGCCAACACCGGCAGACCATAGCAGTAGTAATCGTCCAGCTCATTGTTCGCTCCGCGACGCAGTTCCCCTTTCTCATCAACAGCCATGAAATCAAGACTTTCTGCCCACAGTCCGGTATGCGTGTGTTCGCCATGATATCCCTGGCTAACGATCCATTTACCGCTAAAGGGCAATCGGATCTCGATGCCTTCCAGACCAAAGCGCTGCAGGCGGGTTTTGAAATAATCAATGTTTTGTTCCGGTGAACCGGGTAAAAAATCGACCGTTGGCAGTCGTGGATTATGCAACAAGCGCACGCCAAATAGAACCAGCAGAGTAACCAGACAAAAGGGCATGGCCATGACCGGAATACTGAAGTTTACCAGAAAGATCTTGAGAAACGAGGCTGTCAGCACGCTGATTATTGATGCGGTCAAACCCAATGCAAAGGAATGCCAGCTGGGTACCAAAAAAACCCCGCCAATGGCAATGGCTGTCAATATCGAGTTGAAGCCCAAAACTCCAGTAGATAAATCAGCGTCTGATCCACCCAGATAGAAATGGAAGGCAATGCCAATCAGATACGAAGTGACCGACAGCACAACCGCCAGGCGACTAAAACTGAACAGCACCAAGGCAATCAGCACGCCGGCCCAGGGACTACTCTGAAAGAAGATTGCCGCAAGGCTTTTGAAGTAAAAAAGCACCAGGACCGATTGGTGGGGAAACCAGGGGTCGGCAAAAAAGGTATGCAATCCCGCTACCTGAAAATTGGGGTAATTATAGAAAGCAAAATAGCAGCCAAAACTGACAAAAACAAAGGGCAGGGAGAGCACCGGCAAGCCCAGATAGTAGCCGAATATATAGTCGGTGCCCAGGGTGACAAAGAACAGGAGCACAATTGCTACCAGCAACAATATGATCAGTGCAATGTTGATTTGATTGAACAGGCTGAAGGAGGAGCCGACCAACAGGGCATTAAAGGCATACAGCCCTTTTTCGATTTTGCTTTGGTTGGCTCCCAGCAGAATGGCGGTTGCATTGGCTGCGACAACAGCAATCAAACCCATTAGACCGGCTTGCCAGTTAAAGAAGGTTGCAGCCAGCAAAACCAGACCGGCCATTTTGCGATCACTAAACAGAATGGCCGAATAGCCGTTCAATGTCGCATACAGGAATCGTTTCATTTGTTCCATTGCGTTGCCTCTGATCGCAAGTTCAGGACTGTTCCTGGCGTTTAAGAGTTTCCATACTTTCGGCTTCCCGGATGACCTTAACCTGTCCGTTAGTTTGAATCAGGACCACCGCTGGACGCATTTCAATAAACTGCATCCATTGGGTGACATTGTAGGCTCCCACGGGATGGATCAATACCTGGTCGCCGCGGCGCATATCGGGCAATAGACAATTTTCACGCACCTTATCAATATTCATACATAGCGGTCCGCAAAGGGTTACATCTTCCAGAGTGCCGCTATAGTGTTTGGCTGGCGAGATCTTGAAATCATACCAGGTGCTTGTATAGAGCAGATTGACACCGGCATCCGCAACCAGGAATCGTTTGCCGTCGGGCATGGTCTTGGATCCCACCACCGTGCTGACCAGAAAGCCGGCCTCATCGACCAGGGCGCGTCCGGTTTCAACAAATAGCTGTGGTAATTGATCGCTGCGAAAGGCTTCATACAAGGGCGCTGTGATGGCTTCGGCGTATTCTTCAAAGGATGGAATCACTGAATTGCCCGCCTGGTACTGACTTTTCAATTTATTACGGGAGGCAAAGCCGCCGCCCATGTCGATATAGCGCAGACGCTCTGTTGTTTTGGCCTCGATATTTTTCCAGAATTCGGCCATTTTAGTCGCTGCGCGCCGGTAGGGGGCCGCATCGAGCATGAAGGTACCGATATGGCAGTGCAGCCCGATCAGGGCCAGATTCGGCGAGGCTGCAATGCGATTGACTGCCTGCATTGCCTGGCCTGATTCCAGGTTAAAGCCAAAGCGGTTCCAGGCCGGATACATCCCGGTGTCCAGATTGATCCGGATGGCAATTTCCACCACGCGGCCCAATTCTTTGCCAATCGATTCTAAATCCTGCAATTCATCCAGGTGGTCGGCGTGAATCAGGGCGCCCTCTGCAACGGCTTGCTTGAGTTCCGCATAGGGTTTGTAGGGACCGTTAAAGATGATGCGGTTGGCGGCGATGCCGTTCGCCCGGGCTTTTTTGTATTCAAAAGCGGAAACAACTTCCGCCCAACTGCCTTCGTCGTGGAAAACCTTGCAAATCGCATCCAGGTAGTTGGTTTTGTAAGACCAGGCGGCCTGAAAATGTGGATACCGGTTAGCAAAGGCTTGATTTAACTGCTGCACCTTATTGCGCAGGGTGGCCTCGGAAAAGACAAATAACGGCGATCCATACTCGCGTAGCTGTTCAATGGCCACACCGTCAATGGCAGTGATGGAATCCGGAGCGCTGAAGCCGCCAAATTTATTGGCGCTGCCCATGTACTGCCGGCGGATAATTGGCCGGACCCATGTTTTTTTCGGTGAAACTTGTGTACTCATAGAATGTCTCCTTAATAAATTGGCGTGTTCAGTCGCTTTAGACAGTCGCTTCCAGAGCCCTGGGGGTCAAGGCACCCCGCGCGGACAGGGAGGCGATTGCCTCCATCGGGACGATCTCATCCCAGGAATGTCTGACAAATACCACCCCGGATTGATAGGTGGATTGGGCCGCCACCGGTTCGCCGAGGGCCTGGCGCAGGGCCAGGAGCGGCAGATTCAGTCCGGCCGCCTTGCTCAGGTAGATCCAGGCCGGGAAACGGGGATTGATCTCTATTAAATAAACTTTATTTGTCTTTTTTTCTACAATGTATTCGAGTTCACAGGCACCATCCCAGTGGATGCTGTCCAGAATGCGGGCCGATTCTTCCATGATAGCCGGGTTAGCGATCGTTACGCCGGACCAGGCCTTGCCTTTGTCAGTGAGGAACATTTTCTTCATGGCCACCGCCCCGAGCAAGCTTCCCTGTTCGGCCAGAGCGGCCACGTTTTGTTCTTCGCCATCAATCCATTGCTGAGCGATGACCGGTAGTCCCCATTGGCTAGCCAGCTTGTGAAAGTATCCCTGGGCCTGGGCCTGGCTATGGACAAGATGGGCATCATAATAGACGCCTTTCACCAAAAAGGGAAACTCCAGCTCTTCGATCGCCTTGTCAAGGGCTGCCAGGTCGCCAAGGACGATGGTGCGCGGGATGTTGGCATGGGCTCCGCCCAGGCTCTCTTCCAGTCGGGTTTTGTCTCGCAAGCGCAGCGCGCTGCGGTTGGGCAGTATTACCCGGATCCCCTCCACTTCCAGGAAGGTTTGCAGGTCAATATAGTTTTCCAGTTCAGAATCCAGGGTCGGCAAAATGATATCAATGGAACGCTCCCGATGTATTTCCAGTAAGCGTTCCCGTAAGGCCTCCGGACCGGCCGAGGGATAAGGCAAAATGAAACTGGAATGAATCAGATCTCCCATAAAATTGCCCGGTTCCAAAACGTCGTACGATAAACCGATCAACTCCAGATCCGAGCCGTAGTCCTGCAAGCAGCGCAAGACGGCCACTCCGGGGCCGGGACTATCGACCGCATTCATGCCAGTTACGGCAACGCGCACTTTTTTCATATGGCAATCCCTAATTCATTTAATTGAATACGAAAATCAGCGAAATCGCGTTTCAATTGTTCCTGCTCCACATCGTATTCCTCCAGGATATCCAGGATGATGGACTCGGTGGCTTCATCGGCCTGCAAAGCCCGCAAGATTCGCAAAGCGGTTTCATTCATTACGAATGTATTGCCGCTGGATGGATCAAAAACAAAGCCCGTTTCGCTAATGGCCAGATTTCGGATTTGATTCATAGATTACCTCAATTACAGCTGGTGCTGACATTGTAAGTGCAGGTACTGCTGTCTGATGATTGGCAGCATTTGGTGGTGACCCTGGTGCAGCCGCTGGTTGTGCTTTCCGTGCTGTCGACTGAACAGGAAGGATTGGACGCCAGTATAATGATATTCAACAGATCGCTTTGGCTTTGGGCGGATGAATCGCCGTTGGAGCAGGCGCTAGCGAGCATGAATACGATGGCAATAGAGAACAGTTTTTTCATGATTACCTCTGTGTTAAATCAGTATACTGCGATGCTTCAGAGTCCTGGACATGAGTCATGGTTTTTTTGGCTGGCCTTAAAAAAAATTAGCGCAATTAATGACTTAGATGGCCGGATTTCTGCTCCGCATCAGGTTGCCATTCACATTCAGCGAATCGATCCCCAAACAGCCACTCTCCGGGCGAGGGGCCGGTTAGAGGAGAGCGGAGCGTTTGAGAACCGCCGCGGGGGGGGCCCTGGGACGGATTGCGGGGCGCATTATATTGAAAGATGTTGACCGGTCCTTTGCCTGATTGCTCCTGAGAGGCTGGGGTGGTGTGGCAACACATATTTTGCTGGCTGGCTGTCCTGCTCAGGGTCCAGGCGCGGTATACATTGTATTGATGAAAGCTACTGCAGCAGAGCCCAGACCAATCAGCGCACCAGGGGAGCCTGATCGTCTGGCCAGCCTGGACCTGATTCGCGGTGTCGCTGTGCTCGGCATATTGATCATTAATATTCGCGGATTTAGCGGCCCCTGGGTGGCTTACGCCAATCCAGCGGCGTGGGGCGATTTGAAGGGCGCAAATTACTGGTCCTGGGTAATTCCGGAGCTGTTCTTCTATCTCGAAATGCAAAACCTGTTCGCAATGCTGTTTGGAGTCGGCATCTGGCTGGTAATGCAAAAGCCGGCCCCGGCCGCCACGAAGCGGCTGCTACTGCGCCGGCGCAACTGGACGCTGCTCTGGTTTGGTCTGGCTCATCTGGTATTGCTATGGGACGGCGATATTCTGCATCGCTACGCCTTATGCGGCTTTATCATGGTGCCCCTTAGTCACCTGGGTGCTAGAAAACTTTATGGCCTGGCGGCACTGCTGTTCCTGATCGAGCCGATCCTGAAAGCCTGGCACTTTCAGCAAATTAGCGCCTTGCCGGCCGATCAATTTGCCCTTTGGCGGGAATATTATTGGCTGAGTAGCGCTAACACGAATGCGGTTGTGCTCGGCATATTTCGCTCGGACTGGTGGAGCATCACGACCTATCGCCTGGCGGATGCCTGGTATTATTTCCGCCAGGTAACAATCGGTCAGGGCAAACTGGCCAGCAATGCAGCTCTGATGTGTCTCGGCATGGCTATGATGCAGGATGGTATTCCTGATGCCCGACGCAGTCGTCGTTTTTACTGGCTGATGGGGGCAGCCGGTCTGGCGTTTGGTTTCCCATTGGCCCTGTGGGCGGTTGTCCGATTAGGAAATGCGCACCTTGCCGCAACTACAGGCTACTTCAAGGTGGCATTCTGGAAATACATTGCCGACTTTGGTCTGACTCTGGCCTGGCTGGCTGCCCTCGTGTTGTGGTCCCGGAGTGCTGCCTGCGGCTGGTTGCGCCGCGCCTTGCAGGCTTGCGGTCAATTGGCCTTGTCCAACTATATTTTACAATCGGTGATCTGCACGACCTTGTTCTATGGATACGGATTGGGACTCTACGGCCGACTGGATCGCTCACTGCAGCTATTGATTGTACTCGCGATCTGGATTCTGCAGCTGGTGATCAGCCCGCTTTGGCTGCGTTATTTTCGCATGGGGCCGCTGGAATGCCTATGGCGCCGTATCAGCTATGGTCAGCCACAGCCTTGTCGTCTAAAGAATCAGGTCTAACTCGGCCAGGTCAGACTCAATCAACTGATACAGCTCCGAACGGCTTTTGAGGGGCCGATGTAAAAATATTTGCTGGGCGCGCTTTTTACCCACACCGGGCAGGCTTTGCAGCGCCTTGCGGCCCAGGCGATTGATATCAACCGGATGACTCAGCGCTCGTAAGCTGCGTTCTTCAAACCCGATTACGACCACATCCAGGGCCCGGTCGGACCTGGCATCGGCTTGCCAGGCATTCAGGGCTCGGGGATCATCATCCGGCAGCTTGATGGTCACCGGGTAGGATCCCAGTTGTCGGCCCAGGATAAAGCCCTGGTTGCGAGCTTCCAGAATGACCTCCCGCAGAATGGTGCCCACCGGGAATACTCGCGCCAGCATCACCTGATCTATATCACGTCGGATTAAATCGCGGTAATAAAGGAAGCGTTCCTGTAGTCTGCTCCGCTGTCCGCTGTGTCCAGATCGCCGGGGAGCGCTTTGCGAACCGCCATTTGGCGGTGAGCCATCATGTGCAGCGTGTGGGGAGCCTGGCGGGTGATGGCTCACCATGCGGGCCAGTTTGGTGTTTTCAAAGCTGACCACTTGCCGAATATTGATGCGGCGGAGCATCAGGCCATCATCCAGTATCTGTTTTAAAAAGTTATAATTTTGGGCGAAGGTCTCATCGCTCTCGCCTGGCAGACCCTGAATCAGATTCAGGCCTGGCAGCAGCCTGGGCAGACCGGATTGCCTTTGGGCCCCAAATTCATTTACCAGCTCAATGGCTAGCCGGGCCTCCGCGGCCGTGCATTTCAGGTCATTAGCCTTAATTACCACCGGATCTACGCTCTCAAGCCCCATTGCCGCCGTATCGCCGGGTGTATTGTACTCGCTGATAATCCGCAAAATCTGGCGGGACTCGACCGGAAAGGTGGCGATCAAACCAGGATTGATATTATCCAGGTGCAGCATTTTGAGGTCCGGGCAGCTCGCGCGGATGGTGGCATATAACTGATGCAACTGTTCGGGCCGCGGCCGCGGAAAACTGTTTTGAAAGTCCTGCATATCGGGCTGCCAGGTCATCAGATCGGCCTGGCGACCGAGACGAAAGTAGCGACAGCCCTTGTGCGCCAACTCCCGGACCTCGGCTGCGATGGCTGTCAGACTGCGAAAGCGGGGCTTGCCGTACCATGCCTCGGTGCAGAAACTGCAAAAAACCTCCCGGGTGCAGCCGCGATAGGTTTCAAGCTCCAGAATCAAGAGCGGGAAATTGGGATGTAGATTGCTCAAAAAGGCGCCGGCGACCGCCCATTCATCAACTTCGCCGCTATACTGCCGGCGCTGGCCCAGGCTTTGATGCTTTTGATTGGCCAGCCATGTGGCTAATTGGCCGCGCGCGCGAGCAAGTTGATGCGCGTACCACTCCACATCGCCCATTACCAGCCAGGCACCGGCGGTCTGCAGGGCCAGTCGGATTTCGGGACTGGCGTAACGAATCGGACCGCCCAGCAAGGTCACTCCGCGCGGGTTATGTTTTCTTTGCCAGGCAAGCAGTTCCAGGATTTCCGCCACAGTGCCAATTTTTCCGCCCAGGTATTTGCCGGGCACCGAGGCGCCGGCGATTACAACGATCAGTTCGTATTCTTTCGGCAACTGCCTGGCTTGCAAACGCCACTGATCGACCGTCAGATAGTCAATAGCATGGGCTGACACGCCGCCGCGCACCAGGGCTCCGGCCACATAACGACAGTAGGGCGACAAATAGGGCGGTACTCCGAAACAGGCCGGTTCATCCACGTAGAAATCAAGGATTAACATTTCACTTTACCGCTCTTCGTCCCTGTCAGATACAGTCTGATAGCCTGTTTTTTTGGTTCTGACTACCAAAGGGATAGCAGCAAAATCAAATCAGCTCGCCAGCATGTCAACCGCTAGTGCTACAACGGAGACCCCGGATACAGGAATGCCTGGCAGCGGCCATCCAATCGTTTTGCGACGCGGTCTGTTTGGACTGCTCCTTTTGGGCGGTCTATGTCTGGCAGCACCGCTGACGGCCCAGAATCAGACTGCCGAGCTCGAAAAACGTCTGCAGGAACTGGAGACCTTGCGCCAGAATCCGCTCTACCAGCAGCTATTTGGCCAACAGGATGGGCTCAGCGCCGATCAAAAAGCGGTTCTGAATCAGGCGATTGACAAACTAGAGGACGCGGAACTCACCAACAGCCTGGAACGCCTCGGATTGAACAAATCCGGCAACCTGATCGCTCGCCGCCTGCGGCTGAAAATGGCCCTTGGTCTGGTCGCAAAGCCCGAATTCCCCGCGCCAGCCAAAGCGGGCGACATCGCGATTGAAAATGCAAGCGAAGGCGAATACATCCAGGGGGCCGAGGATGGGCGCGGCATGCTCAAGCTGCAGGGTCGCATACGAGTCCGCACCCCGGAGGGCACATTCAAGGCCAATCTGGTGATCATTGATTCCGAGCGCCAGGAAATTTATGGCGAGGGGGATGTGGTCTTTGAAAGCGAGCGGGCCACGATTACCGCCGAAAGGATTATTTACAATAAAAAATTGCATAACGGAATTATCTATAATGCTGCCGGCATCGCTAATCCCGTATTTGTGATTGGCAAGAGTATCCGTCAAATACGAGAGAATCGTTTTACCGCGTCCGACGCCTGGTTCACTAGCAATGCGGCCCGCATTCCGCACTACCATTTTACCGCCCGACGCATCTGGCTGTATGAAGACAACACCGTGTTTGCCGCCGGTGTGTGGTACCACGTGGGCGGCGTGCCCTTGCTGCCCTTGCCGTTCTTGTACGCCTCCGATTGGGGCACGGGTATTATCTCGCAGATCGGCCATAGCGATGTCCAGGGGTGGTTCTGGGAAAACACCTACCGCTTTAGCGATCCAGATGCCGTCTATTCCAGCTGGCGGCCCAGCTCCTGGAAATTCAAGGCTGACTGGCATGAAAACCTGGGCGAATTATTCGGTATCGAGGTCTTTCGCTATTCTCCAAATTTGAATTACTTTATTGATCTGGATGTGGCTCGTTTCAAACGCTATGAGATTATTGGTGATTTTCGCGAACGTGATAATATTGCGGTGACCAACCAGGTACGGCGCGACGATGGCACCATTGGTGCCGATGAACGCCGTTGGTATAAGATCTTTGCACTGGTGAATTTTCGGATGAACAACCGGGAGCATGATATGACCCGCAATCTGTATCTGCGCTTCGAAGACTACAGCCACCCCTTGTTTGACTATGAATTCGGCGGCCGGTATGAACCGGACAATACGGCCTTTGCCTTGTATAAAAACAGCGAGGCGGGACGGGGTTTACTGCATACCAACACGAACTGGCAGTTGACATACAATGAAACGCGTGGTGATTTGAATGTGCGCGTTTCCGCAACCCGTAACCAGACCTGGAATGTGCAGACCGGATACTATGATGACGGCGAGTACGATCCGGTGAGCGATGTGGCTCCGGAGGTCGACATCAGTCATCAGTGGTTGCTGGGACATCTGCCGGTCGCCGAAATGCCGCTCTACTGGACGCACCTTGTCCACACCGACCTGACCCGTGAATACTCGCTGGGCAAGGACTTCAAGAACAACAACCACAATCAATATGAAACCGCGTTTTACAGCTATACCGCTTTGTATCCGTGGATTAGTTTCGAGCCGCGGGTGGGTTATGGCATTCAAAAGACAATCCCCCAAAATCTGACTGGCAGCGCCACCGATGACACCACCCAGACCCTGGAAGCGCGCAAGAATTCCTATCAATATGTCTTTTCCGAAACGAAGCTGACCTTTGGGCCGGACGAGCTTTCCCTGGGTGTGACCCATCGTTTGAAAGATTCATTCAAGGAGGATCAAAACGATGCCCCGGTCGTCAATATTACCGGTTTTACCGGCAATCAGAAAACGAATGAAACGGAATTCGAGCTGCAGACCAAACCCTGGCTCTACACCCAATTCAGTCTGAACGCAATTTACGATCATCGTGAATTCACGGACGATATTGAAAGCCGTGAGCGCTGGTCCTATCCAATTTTTCGCTCGGACATTTTCTACGATTTTTTGAATCCGGCGCAGGAACGCCGCGAGAATTTGCTCAGCCGCAACAAAATCCACTTTTTGCAGCTGCATTTGACTAATGATTATATCTATGATCCCTTTTACAAACGCGACCATAGCAACGTGGCCGGAGTGACGTTTGAAATGGGCGGCTTTGATCTGTGGCTGCTCGAAAGGCTGCGCTATCTGGAATTCAGCTATTATTGGTACCATGTTTATTTTGATCCCGCTCTGGATCATATGCGCTACTCGATGAAACTGGATCTGCAGCTTTGGGAATGGGGCTACCTGGAAATGGAGCTGGAATCGCGGGCCACCGATATTGAACGCTATTCGGGCAGTTCCAAAGACGAGGACGGCATTTCCAACCATGTCAATTTCACGCGCGATATTGCCAATGGTCTGGGCCTCAATGGTCGTCAAAAAAGGGAGGATGCGGTCTTCAATGTGGCCTCTTTCGAAACGGCCCTGATACTGGATGTGGAAGATTTCGAATACCGGATTGGTTACGAGATGAGTCAAAAAAGCATGTTCGCCGGTAATACCAGCCTTGAATTGGTAACCTATTACGACAATCGCATCTTTTTCAGTCTGAGCTTCCTGAAATTCAATCTGCGCAATAACGGCTCAGACGGCAGCCGTTATTGGCTCAATAGAACGCGTGTACGACCGGGGGATGTCGGTTCACAGCCCATCCAGTTCCAGTAGCTGGACTGCTCGGTCACCACAGATCGCTCGTCGCAGCAAGGACAGGGCGCAAACAGGCAGCTGAGGAAGCATAATAATGATCAGGCCATCCACAATCGGAACCAGGAACTTGAATCGCTTGACAAAACTGGCGCAGTCGATCTGGATCGGCGTTGTGCTTGGGTCTTGTTCTGTATTGGTAAATCAGTTCGCCTTTCATCCCATGCGGGCTGATGCGGATGAGCTTGGCCATCTGCCTGCGCCGGTGGTCGATTTGGACCTCACGAATCCGGACGGGACTCGCATACATGCCCTCTACTTGCAACAAAAGGACCGTCGTCAGCCCCTGATCCTCTACTTTCACGGCAATGCCGGCCATGTCTATCATCGACTGCCCTATGGCCGGGAATTATTTAATCGCGGCTACAGTGTCCTGATGGTGGAATACCGCGGCTATGGCCGCTCCACCGGCAAACCATCCGAATCGGGCGTCTACCAGGATGCCCGTACAGCGCGGCAGTTTTTGCTCCAGACCGAAAAGTGGCCCGCCGAACAGATTGTTATTCTGGGGCGTTCTCTGGGCAGCGCAGTTGCAGTTGATCTGGCTGCCGAGTATCCGCCGGCTGCGCTGATTCTCATCACTCCTTTTGCCAGTGCTTATGACGTGGCAAGGCAAACCGGTCTCGGTGCATTCGCGTGGGCCGCAAGGGGTGCGTTTGATTCTGCAGCCAAAATCGCTTCGATACAGGCGCCTTTATTGATTATTCAGGGCGACCGTGACCAGATTACGCCGCTGCCTTCGGCTCGCAGTCTTTTTGCGGCCAGCCCACTACCGTCCAATCAAAAGCAGTTTCTATTGATCCCTGGCGCCGGTCACAATGATATTGTTTCGGTGGACGCAGAGCGTTATTGGGCGACCATAACCGGGTTTATCAAGCAACACTCAAACTGATCCACCGGCCATGCGCTTACGGCTAAAGAAAACCAGGCTGCCAGCGGCGGCAATCAGCACAAATCCGAGCAAGGTCAAAGGTCGGGGGAACAGATGCCAAAAGAAATAGTCGAACAAGCTGGCCCATAGAATAGCCGAATATTCAAAAGGGCCCAGCAATGCCGGATTTGTCCGCCGCATCGCCTCGGTGAGTAAATACAAGCCAACACCGCCGATCCCTCCCATGGCAAGCATTTGCAGCCAAAGCTTCGTTTCCAGGGGTTGCCAGTTCGGCAGCATTGCGACCAGGCAAATGAAACCGGCCACTAGATTCATTGATACCGTCAAGGCGGCACCGCTTTCGGTGTCGCGAACCTTATGAGCCAGTATCTGGGCCAGAGAGTAGGCCAAAGCCGCCAGCAGCACTAGCCAGGACCAACGGGTCAACATTTCCGGGCCGGGCCGCATTACTACCATCACCCCTGCCAAGCCCAGCAATACAGCAAAGATCACCAACGGGCCTGGCCGCTGCTTCAATAGCAGCGTCGATAAAACGGTTAACAGCAATGGAGCGGAAAAAAACAGCGTCACCGCCATTGCCAGACTCAGGTGTTGGATCGCAGTGACAAAGCTGCTCAAGGCCACGAATGCCAACAGGCCGCGCAGCACATGAATACCCGGACGCTGCCAGGCAAGCGATCGCCAGTTGCCGCGCCATGCAACAGCGGCGAGTACTGGCACTATGCCAAAGGCATAGCGAAAGAACAGCAGCTGCATCAAGGGCAACTGATCGCTCAGCTGCTTCAACAACGCATCCATCGCCGCCAGGCACAAAATCGCCAGCAGTGTCATGGCAATGCTTATGCGGGTAAATGTATTCAGATGCTTTGCTACCAGCAAGCCATCAGTGTCGTCGATTTTCTACAAGCAGACAGGGACAAACCGGTCCATCCAGCTGTCCTTATTTAATCTCGAGCATTTGCATGGTATGATCGTTAATTGCGTCCAGCTGCTCCGCGCTCAAACCGGTAAAAACTTCCATCAGTTCTTTTTCATGGCGCATGATTACCGCCATGTCCTGATCATTGGTCAGCGGTTTGGTCATTTCCATCGCCCAGTTGGCCCATTTCAGATTTTTGGCATAGGTATCGCCCAGCTCCTGTTTGCCGGCCTGCAATTCACGCAGAGTTTCTCGCAGACTCTCTTTGGTTTCCTCGGGCACATCAGGATCATTGATTTGTTCCTGAATTGTTTTGATCCCCTGGTCCATCGTGTGCTGACCCCAGTCCTGGAGTTTCTGTTGTTTATCCATGCCAATCCGGGCTTGACTCATATTCCAGGCCCAGGCAATCTTGGCATTGACTTTCACAAACTCGGCAAAATCGGCAAAGCCACCTGACTTGATTATTTTCTCAATGTCCTGATAGGCCTGTTGACTCTTTTCGGGGTTGTTGCCGATGTATTCTTCAAATTTGATGCCAAATTCACGCAGCTTGCGATAGGTACGCACATATTTAACGACCATCTCGTCATTCAAATCACCGACGGAAGAAACCTGCTCATGGTACATATCGTATAACTTTTCGCGCGGATCACCGCAGCCGGGCAGGCCGATCAGGGTCAAGCCAAACAGGATTGTGGTACCGGAGATGAAAGTTCGCAGGGCCCTATTCATGGCCAAAGCCTGTTACGCGTGCTCGGTATGGCAATCAAAAAAGACCCCGATCGGTATGGCTGACCTGGTTTTCCCATAGTCTCTTGATCGATTCTGCTTGCCCCGGAAATACCGGCGAAAAAGCTACTCGCTATGAATTTATTTAGCGTAAAAGATAAAACAGTGCTGATTACAGGCGCTTCCCGCGGGATTGGCCGGGCGTTGGCCGAAGGCTTTGCCGATGCGGGGGCGATTGTCTATGGTACCGGGACTCGCAGCGAATCAATCGCCTGGACGGCGGGCAGCGCGATCAAGGGCCTGGTCGTGGACCTGCGATCAGAAAGCGCGATGAAAGATGCCATGGCCGCCATTCATCAGGAGCATGGCCGGCTGGACTGCCTGCTGAATAACGCTGCAATGGCACTGGATGTGCCGGCCTCGGCAATCAAAGAGGCTGATCTGGACAGCCTGGTGGATACGAATTTCAAGGGCTTGTTCAGGGCCTGTCAAGCCTATTACAAGCTGCAACGCAAAGAGGGCGGCAATATCATTAACGTAGCTTCGGTTGTTGGTCTGGTCGGCGGTTACCTGATGTCGGCCTATGCCGGTACAAAAGGCGCTGTAATTCAGATTTCCAAATCGCTGGCGCTGGAATGGGCGCGGAGTGGTTTTCGGGTAAATGCGCTGTGTCCCGGCTTTACCGAGACCGATATGACGGCCAAAATTCGCCAGAATTCGGATTACAGTGACAAGTTAATTGAATCGATTCCCCTGCGACGGATGGCGCGGCCGGACGAGATGCTGGGACCGGCCATCTTTTTAGCCTCGGAGGCGTCTTCTTATATAACAGGGACTTCGATCGTAGTCGACGGCGGTGTTTCCAGGCATTAAAACGCCCGGCATGGTTCAGACTGTTTTCATGGCCCGTCGCCTGGTCTAACTGCTCATGGTAGTCAGAAAGTCAGCGTGAATTGCACCAGGGGGTAGTGGCTTTGGTCATTCGATTGCGATTGCCCCTGATTTTCGGTCCAGGGAGGCATATATCCATCTCTGGTTTCCAGGGGCGGCGGCCAGCTTTGGCCACGCTCTTTTTCTTCTAACAGAGCAGCCACGCGATTTTGGTCATACCATGCCACACCCAGAGCACCGCCAAGGGCCAACAGGCCGCCAATCAGATTTTGCTGACCGCTAAAACTGGATTGATTGGCACCACTGGCCAGGCTGATGGCCCCAAAGGACAGACCACCGGTGATCGGCAGGGCCAACAGGAATACGATAGTGAAACGACGGGCCTTGCTTTCCTGATACGGGTATTGACCGGCGTCCGGGGCAAACCCGGCCTTGCCAACCTGCTCAATCAGTTCCCGCTCGAGCAGGCTTTGATAAGCACCCCGTTTGAGCATGCGTCTGGTTTCGCGCTCTACATAGCGGCTGTTCTCCAGCCGCTTTTGAATTGCTTCCTTCTGCTGGCTTTGCAGGTATTCACCGAGATTATCCCCATTGCCAAGCAGCAGGGCAGCGCCGCTGGCTTCCTGGCCCAGACTGATCTCGGTGCTAAAGAGCGGTGGAATATACCGCGGGTCTCTGGTTTGAGGCATTTTTTCGGCATTAAAGGAGCTGATGCTTTGCGCTACGGCTGGTCGAGCGGGCCATGCGAGGCCCATCCAGAGCACCAGGGATAAGACGGCCAGCCAGCCGGGTTGTGTACGCATCCAGATTCTCATGCCAACTATGCCAAAGCCTGTTCCGGTAAGGTACTCAGATGATTCGCTGGCGTTCAAGTCATTTCTTGCAGCTAAGCAGCCAGCCTTTGCCGTCGGTACACACCTGGCCACTCTCTGGTCCGGGTGCGCGCGATGACTGGTTGGCTGTCCGTAGCCCGATTGAATACGCGGGATTGTGCCGGTGTCGCCGTATTTGCTTTGCGGCGCCCAATCTACAAGCGGGCCTGAAAGTCGTGCAAGAGTTGGTGTAACTCGGATGCAAAACTACAGTGCAATCCTTTTTCCGCCAACAGACGACATTCCGGCAGGCTGAGCTGCTGGATCAACTGGTGACATTGCGCTAAATGGGCCGGAGCGACGCTTAATTTGGTGATCCCGAGGCCCAATAAAAGGGGGATGATATCCAGGCGGGCCGCGATTTCACCGCAAATTGTGACCTCCTTTTTGGCGTGCAGGGTGACCTGGTGGATCATACGGTACAGAGCGGGTTGAAAACTGATGTGGTCATCGGTCAGGCTTTGGCTTTGGCGGGGCATACCCATGACTAGCTGGGCCAAATCGTTCGATCCGATACTGAAAAAATCAGCGTGCTCGCCCAGTTCGCGCAGCATGAGAATGGCTGCGGGCGTTTCCAGCATGACTCCTAGCGGTACGGGCGGCAAGCTGGGCAGCGGAATATCGTGGTCGGAAGCGATTTCGGCTCGCGTATCCAGCAGAATTTCACGGACCTGTATCAGTTCCTCAGCGCGGGAAACCATTGGGATCATCAGTTGCACTCGCGCCGTGCGCTCGCGATTGATCCAGACTGCTTCCAGGATGGACCGGATCTGGCTTTGTAATAGCTTGGGATTGGCCAGCAAGAAACGGATGCCGGCCAGGTGCTGATCGCGAATACCACTGGCGCTCAGCAGGGGCTTTTCCGGACTGGTGTCGAGCAACCGGAAGGTGACCGGCTTATCGCCCAATTCGACTAAAAGCTCGCTATAGACCTCGATCTGGCGATGTATGTTATTAAAGAGCGCCGAATCCTTCATATATAAAAACTCGGTTCGAAACAACTGTTTTTTTTATTCGTGATAACCCTTTTTTACTTTTCGTTTTTAAATCCACCAATAATTTCCACAAGGGTAAATTATACCCTATTTTTTGTCTTCGTATGGCATATCTTCTGGTTCAAATT
>JAGRNA010000061.1 GCA_020441005.1 Leptospiraceae bacterium | reverse complement strand
CGATTGATCCACAGCCCTCCAGATACCAGCTGGAATGGCTCCGTACACATGACAGTCAAGTGAGTTGGGTAGCAGCTGCCTGGACGATTGCAAAAACCCAATTGGCTCGCAAGCGGCAGACCCTGCCGAGGCGCAAAAACCCTGATGGGCATCCTGAGAACCCAAAGCTAAAAAAAAGTCATTTATGTCTTTTTTGTATTGAAAATTTGACAGCCATGCTGGTATTTGACACTATCATCTTGATGTCGTTTTTTCTGAAAGGCATCTCGACAGTATAGCCGGGAATCACAACTCTATGGTTTTAAGCAGCTTTCGATCTCAACTAATCCTTGGCAGCCTGCTGGGGCTTATGGCGGCCTGCGCTAGCCAGCCAGTAGTTGTAATGCAGACTACAACTGCAACATCGGCAAAAGTCACTCCCGATACCCGCTATGTAGACGCTGACGGTGGGCTACGCATGCGCTCCGAGCCCAGTCTCGAGAGTCAAAAACTGACCACCATCCCGAATGGAAGCCCGGTCACCATTCTTTCCACCAGCGGATCGACGATTACCATTGCCCAGCGCAGCGGACGCTGGACCCAGGTTACATACAACAATCAAGCCGGCTGGGTTTTTGGCGGTTTTTTAAGCAGCACCAACCCTGACGTAACTAAATTCTGGAACCTGCTGCCAGACTACGATACGGGTGTCGCCTGGTCTGCGAACTACTGGTCTACCTTTTGCCTGGGTGAGAACGCCCCGAAGCGATGCCAATTGCCAATTCATATCACCAAAACAAAGTCCCGTACAACGAATCAAAATATTGTGCAAATTTATTTCGATGCCGGACACGGTTATTATGCGATCACAGTCCTGGATATCAAAGCAGAGCACGGAGTATTTATTGTAACTGGCCGGGCAAACGACTATCCACAACCCAGCGAATTTCGTTTTCGGTTCTATGGCACAGCAAGCCTGGAATTGCAGATCAAAGATCCCAACAACCTGATCGAAGTCGCAAAGATCAACAAAACCTACCGCAAAAAAAACAGCTAAGGCATCCGGGAATTCCGCACGTGGCACGCCCTATATTCATACTTAAAAGGATGTTAACCTTATCTAAAAAATAAAAAAAGAGGAAAAAATGAAAACAACAATCAAAATAGTTCTGCCGCTAATTGTCGGTATGGAAATTCTTTTTAGTGGGGGATGTTCCGGAGACATGGCGCTGCTGCGCGAGAAAATGAGCCCGGCCCGCTCTGTGGCCCTGGTGCTCAGCGCCCAGTCCGGCATTCAAGTGGAAGAATCAATGGAGTCGCGCACATCGCAGGATATCTACACCCTGGAAAAAAAGGGGTCGCGTATGCCCTTTGACAAAAAACTTTCCCGTCAGGTGCTTGAAAAACTGGCTGCTGAATTAAAGAAGAGCTTTCCGAATAAAACCTTTGTTGTGCCGGATATCCCGGTCAAAAAGCAAAAGATCCTGGGTTTTGAAATCGAAATCCCGGATATGTCTGTCGTGGAACAGGATATGGTGTTCGCGGTCACAGTGGTGGGCACCTACTCCTGGCACATAAACAAGCAAACCGCCGATTTGGAACTGCGCACAGCTTTTTTGCCGCACGAAATGGAACGTAGCAGCTGTTGTATTGTGCCAGCCAGCATGGAAACCAAAAGCTGGCAACCGGTGGGACACGCCTGGTTTCCGCTTGGCAAGGCCATGACTAAAGATGTGCCCGCGGTGAGCCCGTCAGAGCGCAAATCAATTGAGGCCTGGGTTAAGGCCTTCGCGCCCGAAAAACTGTTACCGGAATTACTCAAAGACATCGAAAAACAGGCCAGTGAACTGCCGGCAAAAATGAATCAGGGCTAATTGGAACTGCTGATCGATTTTCACCGTCAGGCTACCCGGCTCGGACCGGGTAGCGAGGCGGACACCCTGCGCGCGCATGGCTTCACAAATCTGGCTGGCAAGTCCAGTCTGCAGGTCGCCGACATCGGTTGCGGTACAGGCGCCTCCTCGCTGCTGCTGGCGCAGCATCTGGATGCGCAGATCACAGCGGTCGATCTTTTCGCGGAATTTCTGGACAGAAACCAAAACTCCATGGCGGCACAGAACCTGGTCGATTCTGAAAAAGAGGAAATCCGCTTATATCAGCAGTACGGTGAGTATTACAGCTATGGATTTTATATTGCACAAAAAATATAATCATCCTTTGGCAGATTTCAGGCTCTGCTACATAAAGAATGCATATAGACCAGGGTTATTATTTTGGATATACAGGGTAAATTAAAAATGAAGCACAATAGAATCACATCAACCATCGTTATTTTGAGCACCTTTGCAGTGCTGCAGTTTTGCAGCAAATCCAGAGACAGCCAGGAGGCAAACTCAAGCCGCCTTTATAATGACACTATGTATGTAGAAGCGAATGGTGGCCTGCGCATGCGGGCAGCAGCCAATACCAGTGCTGCCAAAGTCGTCACCATACCCAACGGCTCTCAGGTAATCGTGCTTGAAGAAAGTGGTGAGGAGATCCAGTTGTCCGGCAAATCAGGCAAGTGGGCCAAAGTCAAATTCGTAGACAAGGAAGGATGGGTCTTTGGCGGATTTTTGAGTGATAAAAAAGCCGAGGCAGCTAACGAAATAAATTTAACTCCTATTTTAAATAAAGTGATATCCTACTGTTCTCAATGTCAGGATGGCCCCTTTACTACATTTAGTTTAAAATCAGATGATACATTTGTAATGCATTGCAGCGAAACACCACTGTCGAAATCCGATCCCAAACACCAGACATTCAATGGTGAATGGAAAAAAGAAAATGGATTCATAGTTTTGAAGGGAAGCTATGAGTCGAAAGACATGAAATCCAGACAAATTGAGAGTCAAGGTAGTTTTAATCCAATTAAAATAGAATTTGAACTAAATGGCTCCAATGAGTTTACACGTTTGAAATTCATAAGTGAGCAGAGCTTTTATACTTGCATGCAGACATGGGATGTGAATCAAAATGCTCTTGATGCCTGGGAAATAAAGTAATGTAATAATTACGGAGACAACCGATGGAAAGATCCTTTTTAATAAATCCAATAAAACTAATCTCGTTCGTTCTTATTCTTGCCGGTGCCCTCAGCTGCTCCGGCTCCAAACCGGCAGACCGACCGGCTGCCGAGGCCTTTTACAAGCAAGGCAAGCACGAGCATACCAAAACCAAAGATTACGCTCAAGCAATCTCGTTTTATGAAAAGGCGTATCAGGCGGACCAGACCTGGTGGCGGCCACTCTACCAACTGGGCTGTGTCTACTCCCTTAAAGGTGATACCGATCAGTCGATTGCCTACCTGAAGCAGGCAATCCAGACGGAAAAGGACCCCGAGCTGCTTGCTTATTTGCAAAGTGATTCTGATTTGAGGCGTGTGCGCCAGACTCCGGGCTTTGCCGAACTGAATGCGTTGATCTATTCTACATTTGAATCTTCAAAGCAGGCGAGCAATTCCACTACTGACAATCTCGCTGGTCGTAAAATCTGCAGAGCCGGAGACGTGGTAGATAAAACAATGTTTAAAATCAGCCTCAAGGCAGATGGCAGCATCAAAGGAACGGGCAGCTCGTCTGGCATGATGGGATTGCTCGAATTGCAAGGCGGCACATGGAGTCAAAGAGGCGATCAAATTCAGCTGACACTCCGCTTTGCTGGCAAGCAGTTCAAAAGCGATGGGTCTGGTGAAAAGGAAGCTGCCACAAATAACCTGGAATATCAGTTTAAGGAAGCCGATCTGCAAACGTTTGGCGACGGATGCCAGTATATACCCTGAAAACCGGCTGCTCGGTCCGGCTATTGCAGCATTGGCAGAATCCGGGACCTGAGCTCTGCACTGTTTTACTGACCAGATGCCAGCTTCGAGCGCGAGCTAAAGTTGATTACCCAGGCCATATTCCAGGGGGCCCCGCAGGTCTGGCGGCAGGCAGATTTCCAGACAGCACAGGCCCTCTTTCAAGGGGTTCTGGATCAAAACCCGTCCGACACAATCGCCGGCCGCTGTATTCAGGAATGTAATCGATTGATCCACAGCCCTCCAGATACCAGCTGGAATGGCTCCGTACACATGACAGTCAAGTGAGTTGGGTAGCAGCTGCCTGGACGATTGGAAAGACCCAATTGGCTCACAAGCGGCAGCTCGTTCAACCTTTGCTTTGGGCCGAACACTTCCCGGCCCTTCCCATCCGTCCGGCTAGTCCGAAATCAATTGCCTGACCAGCTGCAAATCCACATTGCGGCCAGTCAGAATACAGGCCGTCTCGGACCCGCACACGGCCGGCTGATCCAATACCAGGGCCAGTGATGCGGCTGCCGACGCTTCCACTACAAGACCCGTTGTGCGGATCAACACCTGCATGGCCCGGCGAATAGCTTCTTCGCTCACTAAAAACACCTGATCCACATACTGACGCGCATATTCCAGGGTCAGATCGGTTACAAAACGACCGGCCAGCCCATCGGCCCAGGTCTCACCAATCGGAGTTTCGACTACCCGGCCCTGCGCAAGCGCCTGGAACATCGCTGGCGATGTGGCTGATTGCACACCGAGCACCCGGATCTGTGGACGGGACTGTTTGACTGCTGCAGCCACACCGGCGATCAGCCCGCCGCCGCCAACCGGTACAATTAAAGTATCTATATTGATTCCGCCGGCGGCTGATTGCTCCAGGATTTCCAGACCCAGGCTGGCCTGACCGGTAATCACTTCCGGGTCGCTGAAAGCATGCACAAATTCCAGTCCGCGTTGGCGGGCGATCTCTCGGGCAAGCTCTTCGGCTGCGTCATAATCAGCGCCCTGCAAAATCAGTTCGATCGGATAACGCTGTAAAGCGGCAACCTTGGGTGCCGCGGCGTTGCGCGGAACAACAATCGTGGCGGCCATTCCCAACGCGGAGGCTGCCGCACTGAGACCCAACCCGTGATTGCCTGCAGAACCGGTAATCACGCCGGTTTTGTCCGGGGATGACTTTTGCAAATGAATCAGTTTACTTGCCGCTCCCCGGGCCTTGAAAGATCCTGTGCGCTGAAAATTCTCTAGTTTGAGCCAGCACCTCTGACCGCCCTCGTTTGCCTGGACCGGCAGCGCAATCAATGGTGTGCGGTCCACTAAGGGCTGGATTTCCTGCCAACGCTTTTGGATGGAATCTAAAGTGATCATCGGTATCTGGCTCGTGCGGTCTGACTACAGGCTGTAGAAACGCTGGCGGCCGACAAGATGATTTTGCTGCCTGATTGCCTGGCGAAACCAATTCCAATATGATTCTCCAGGCAGGTGCCCCGTCGGCAGCGAAGCAATCATTGGCTGTGGCTTTTTTATGATTGCCGTCAACACAATGCCTGTACACTGTTGCCTTGGTGCCTGTATGCACCGGTCGGACTTTGTCTGGCACAGTATCAATTCCCGAGGTTTACGATGAATAGTGAAGATATGATGGATGACCTGAAAACCAGATTTAGCGGCAAGGCCTTCCTGATCGGCGGCATTGTCGTCGCGGTATTGTTTTTTCTGTTATTCCTGAATCCCTTTGTGATCATCAATGCCGGTGAACGCGGCGTAGTTACCAATTTCGGCAGCGTGCAGGATTATGTTCTCGATGAAGGACTGCACATGCGGATTCCCATCGTGCAACAAGTGCACTCCATGGATGTGAAAATCAATAAAATTGAAACCAAGGCAGCGGCTTCCACAATGGACCTGCAAGACACCCATTCCACTATCGCCCTGAATTATCATATACTGCCCGAAAAAGTAAATAAAATTTACCAGGACATCGGCCTTTCCTATAAAGCCCGGATTATTGACCCCAGCATACAGGAAGTTGTCAAGGCCGTCACGGCCATGTTCACCGCCAAGGAGCTGATTACCCGCCGCGAGGAAGTCAGCGCCAAAATCAAGGAACTGCTCAGTAAAAAGATCTCCCCCTATCATATCAAGGTTGATAATTTTTCGATTGTCGATTTTAGTTTTTCCAAACAGTTCACCCAGGCGATTGAGGACAAACAGACTGCCGAACAAAAAGCCTTAAAGGCCGAACAAGATCTGAAAAGGGTAGAATTTGAAGCCAAGCAGAAAGTAGAGCTGGCCCGCGCCGAGGCCAAGGCTTTGGAGCTGCAGCGTGCGGTAACCACCAATCAGGTGCTGGAACTGCGCCGTATCGAAGCCAATTTGAAAGCCATTGAGAAATGGAATGGAATTCTGCCGCGAGTGACCTCGGGCGCAGTCCCCTTTCTGAACATCAAGGAAGACTAACCGCCTGCAGGCTGGTCCCTGGGGCGGGAAACCAATCAGCGCTGCGCGAGTAGCCCCTCAAATTCTATTTCACGAACAAATCAGCAGCATTGCAGTCCAATTAGCGATGACTAGCTGTTTTCGAGCCTATGGGCGGTGGGCGACGGTGCTGCTTTTAGCCGCGTTGCCCATGCAGATCCGCTCCCGGGACTTGTACAGCCAATATCCCTGGTTGCGCTTTGGCTACCCGGATCAGCGGGACTTTGCCTCAATCCAGGACCGCTTTTTACCCCCGCCTGGCTATGCCAGAATCACGGTCAAAGCGGGCAGCTATGCGGACTGGCTGCGTCACCTGCCCCTGCTGCCCGGTCGGCCTGCGGTACATTTATACAACAATCAGCTGAAGAACAGACAGGATGTGCATGCGGCTGTTGTGGCCATTGACACCGGCCAGCGGGATCTACAGCAATGCGCTGATGCCATCCTGCGGCTACAGGCCGAATATCATTTCTCCCGCAAACAATACAGCAGCATTGCCTTTCGCTACACCAGCGGTTTTCGGGCCGATTTTGATCACTGGCGGGCGGGTTACCGGCCGCATATCCAGGGCAATCAGGTTCACTGGACCAAACACGGCCCGGCAGACTCAAGCTGGCCCGGCTTTCGGCGCTACATGAATAATATCTTTGGCTACGCAGGCAGTTATTCACTGGCTCGTGACAGCCGTCCCAGACCACTACGGCAAATCCAAATTGGCGACTTCTTTATTCAAGGCGGATTTCCAGGTCACGCCGTCCTGGTGGTAGATCTGGCAGTCCATAAATCCAGCGGCCAAAAGCAGTTCCTCTTGCTCCAAAGCTACATGCCAGCCCAGGAAATGCATGTGCTAAAAAATCCGGCCCATCCAGAGTCCGAGTGGTACGATCTGCCAACGACAAGCCTGGTCACACCCGAATGGCAGTTTGCCGCCCGGAGCCTGCGCTATTTGTCCAATGGGTCCAACTAAACCAAAAGTGCATCAATAACGATAGACCAGACTGATCCGAAGCCCGTCAACGCTTTCCTCATGACTACTGCCCGGCCAGGATAAAAGGGCCGATACCAACGGGACCAACAGACTGCTATTGGAGCTGTCCCAACTCAACTGACTGACACTGCTATCGGTGGCGACACTCCTTTCCCGCCGCAGCACCGTTTCAATATACCAGTCATCATTGAAGCCGTAGCGCCAACCCAGATGCAGAGTGCGACGCCGCAGCGCAAACTGACCGCTCTCCGTCAGCCCCTTGACTGCCGGAATCACTGCATTGGTGGCCAGAATCTGGCTAGCCTGTACATTGATTTCATTGCGCTGAAAAGTACCACTAAAGAGCTGCAAATCCAGGCCGGCAATTAAACGCTGTCGGGCCCACTCGTAACGGTATTCGAGCCCGAGGCCGGGAGCGCGCAGGGAGTGTTCAAATTCTTTTTGCAAGCTGACTGAGAGCAGATTGATCGGCTGGGAATTCACACTTAGATTGCCCAGTTGTTGCTGACTGGCCTCGACACGCATGGAAACAAAAGCCAGTGTGGGACTGATTAAAAAGTTATGCTGTTCGGAGTGCCACAGACTCCAGCGGCCCCTGAGCTCCAGCTCACTGCGCTCCTGGGCCGCAAACTCTAACTGATTGAACAAATAGCCCTCGATTGTGTTCCCGCCAATATTTGCATTGCGGCTGGTCAGCCATTCTGTCTGCGGTGTGCTGCTCAAGCTGTCCAGTTCTAGCTGAAACTCCCAACCATTCCAGATCCACAGACCACCCAGCACAAGCGCCGAGTATTCACGGTTGCGCCACTGCGGGCTCAGCGCGACCCCATTCGTCAGCAAGGCAGTACCTAGTTCGTCTGATTGCAGTCGTTTTTCCAGCTCGCTTGCATACTCGCCCGATTCAATGCCGACATAAAACTGCGGCCGGCGATGAGCCTGCTCTGCCTGGCGGGCTTCCTCGGCCTTGCGAGCCTCTTCCGCCTTGCGGGCTTCCTCGGCTTTGCGGGCTTCCTCGGCCTTGCGAGCCTCCTCGGCCTGGCGGGCTTCCTCGGCTTTGCGAGCCTCCTCGGCCTTGCGGGCTGCTTCCGCCTTGCGGGCTGCTTCGGCTTTGCGGGCTGCTTCCGCCTGGCGAGCCTCTTCCGCCTTGCGGGCATCGGCAGGACTCCATGGCGAAAACCGGATCTTGTTGATGGTGCTTTTTTTGATTGTGCGCTGGCCATTCAGGGTTTCAAAACGAACAAGCTCCCGATTTTGGGACAGTATCCGGCCTTCCAGGCTTGTCCCGTTTTTCAGGAACAGGGTATCGGCCCTTAACGGTCCAGACAACAGCAGACTAAAAAGAGCCAACAAGACTGCCCAGGCCGCCAGGCTGCATCCCTGATTTTTTTGCCGCACCATTTGCGTGTCGATCATGGAAGCCTTATCTGTCAATCGGCAAACAATTGATTGGCGGCGTTTTTGGCCACAGCTTGCTCATAATCGGCGCGATCGATCAACTGCAGTGGAATGTGATCTTTTTGAATCCGGGCCAGCATTTGGGCAATAACAGCCGGGCTATTGCTACTGGTCGCAGCATAACGAAACTGCGCCTTGCAGTTCGGACACTGCCGGTGTTCCGTATATTTCAAGCCGGTTTGTTTACAGCTGCCGCAAACACCATACAAATCGTCAATAAATAGCAGTTGTTTTTGGACGGCAGTAATGTCGAGGTTCATCCAGACCCGAATCTGTTTATTCATAGCGCTCTCCTGCACTCAACTTTCACACGGCCGTGCCTGGCCGCAATCAAGATTCCAGGCAAATGGTCGGGCCGGGACGTCCTGTGCCTGTCGAAGGGCTGGACAAGGATTTTTCGGTTGAAATGCTGACCCAGGATCGGTCACAGCGCTTTCGGGAGCGATTCAGAGCAGACTATGGACGGGCGCCAATTTTTATTAAAATTATTAAACAACCATGGCATGCAACGAATTTTTGGATCGAATTTGCTGTCGCCCAGCCAGCAAGGCCGACGGTACCCGGGACGCAGCCCCGGGCACCCGCCCAGGCCTTTAGAATGGAACCCCATCTGGACGGCGTGCGGCTATTCTCGCGCTACCGGAACAACTGCCATGGTCTGGATAACCGGCGCCCGAAATCAGATCAGCAGCCTGGGAGCCTGGCACTGGCAATCCTTGCTGCCGGGTTCAATTTGTTTTCTAACTCCCCGGCGACCCGGCAATCAGATCGGTCATCTGGAGTGCCTGCGCGATGGTCTGGCTGTCTGGTCCAACGATGCTCCCCTGTTTGTGCAAAGCTTTGCAATCCAGTCCCTGACAGAGCTACCAACCCTGCTGCCCCGGCTCAAACCCGCCAGCACAGCCGCAATGGAAGCGCGCTGGTTTTGCGTCCAGGTTCCTGAGCGGGAAGTTTCGCGGCACCATTATCCTTTCCGGCCGTGGACGCCTTTGCGGGCGCAATCCGTTCCAGGCTTGTTAGAAAATCCAGTCCGACAAAGCGCTGCGCTTTTGAATGCCCTGCCCAATGCTTTGCTTTCTGAAATCCGCTCCACCGGAATTACAGAAATCAAGGGTCATCGGATCCCGAACAGGGTCTTGAAACAGCTTCCGACCGGGCACCTGCTGGCCTATGCCGCCGGTTTTGTGCTGGGCCGCAATGGCCTGGCCCTGCTTGCCTGGTTCTGGTCAGACCTGCTTGCCAACCTGGCCTCTTTAGACCGGGTCAAGGAATTGCACCTGGCGGTCCGTCTGGTTCTAACAGATCGCTTTTCGATGCACCGCCCGGCAAACTGGAGCCTGGTGATGAGTTATTTACAAGTCCCCTGGTTGAAATGGTCAAAGGCCAACTTGCAGTCCATGCTGAGCAGTAGCGGCACAATTGTGATCCTGCTGGATGCCTGAAACAGGTCTATGCCAGCTAGAATAGAGACTGTGGTCTGCCGGCCAGTAGCGCGCCCGGCGGCGAGTCCGTCCGCCACTGCTTGCTCAATACGCTCCACAGCAGCAATCAATTTAGAATCGCTGAGTCACACAAAACCGACAGATAATCCTGATTGGCGATGCAGTCGATCGGCGGACCAAGGCAGCAGTCCCCCCCGTCATATGCGAGTAAAGCAATGCCCGCCTGGTGGTTAGAGTCCCCTGGCAGGCCGCGGTCCTCAGCAATGACGGGATTGCAACCCTGTAGCAGATCAGCCGTTCGCAGACGATCCCTGCTCACTGCCGAGGTTGCGGCCATCTGCCACGCACCCAGTCGAAGCAGACAATAAGTAGCATTCGTCCCCCAGGCGGTTAGATGCGCTAATTCCAGCGTCTCCCCTGGCGCCCGCGCAATTCTTTTGGTTGGACTACCCATGCCGGGCTCATGCTGATCTGGATCAGGGCCTGGATGTTCAGCGATGTTTCCGTTCCGCGCCAGCCAGACGTCCGCCTGATCGCGGGATGGAGTGCCGGCCGGCCGATCCCCTTGCAATCTATTTGCCAGCCAGGCCAGTCGCTCACGACCGTATAACCAGGCCGCCCGGGGATCCATAAAATCCGGCAGATGCAACTGCAACACCAGCTCGATCCAGTTCCCGCCGGGATGTAGAATAACCACCTCATCGCTAAAAACAAGCAGGACCTCGTCAGGGGCCGGCAGTTCAAGCCCGGTATTTCGTTTGCCCGGCAAAGCGGACATGCTCGTGCGATGCAAGTAACCGAATGCGCCACCACGAAACAAGACGGGTTCCCTGGTCGCAGTCCCCGGTTCGGCTCCCAGGATACCTCTGGCGATCTGAATCGGGTTTTGGTAGTATTCGCACACCCGGTCCCTTCGACTGCTTTCCAGTGGTGTAAAAAGATAACGCCCCTGATTGCCGCGCAAGAGGGCCCTGGGCTGCACGCTCATTACGCTGAATCCGGCCACAGTACCTGCCTGGGGGCCATAAGTCCATAAAATCGAGTATTGGCTGTGCGACTGCCCGAGCTGATCGAATAGCTGGCGGGCAGAAATCGGCGGAACTTCGATGACCGTCCCGAACTCGATGCGTTGCTGTATGCGGGCCAGATCTTCAAAGGCCGGCCAATCCATTGGTGAACGTTTCATGCCCGCCATGCTCGCCAATCGCAGAACATAGGCATCTGCATCCCGGCCTTGTGACTACTCAATCTCGACCAAAACCTCATCCAGGTCAATTTCTTTTGTCAAACGCCAGGTATGATGGCGGCCATCCATCCCGCGGATGGGAATCGGCGGCAGGGCTTCAAATTGATAATCCTTGATCTTGTGCTGCACGCGCTCATGCAAATCGGATGAAATCACTATATCGCCCGCTTCGGCCAAAGACTCCAGCCGGGCTGCCAGATTGACTACCGGACCAATCGCAGTATAGGAAATCTTCTGGAAACTACCCAGGTTGCCAACTACCGCCTTGCCGCAAGCCAGACCGATCCCCTGATTGGGTTTGATCCCATAGCTGCGCTGCCAGTTGGCCTGCCATAGTTCAAAGACATTTTGCATTTCAATGGCTGCTTCCACCGCATGCAAGGCGTGCTCGGCATCGTCCAGCGGCGCACCGAACATACACATCATGCCATCGCCCATGTATTTATCCACGATGCCCTGGTAACCCATAACGACCTCGGTCATGGCGGTATAGTATTCGTTTAAAAAACTGACGATTTCTTCGGAGGACAGGCCGCTCGACATGCGCGTATACCCGCGCAAATCGCTAAACAACAGGGTAATATCGCGGCGCTGTCCCTTGTAGAGGGGCTGCTCTTCTCCTAAAATAACATTTTTAATCACCGCCGGATCCACATACATACTGAAAGAACGCATCAGACGGTTATTCTCATTCTCCAGGTTTTTGCGGCTCTGCTCTGATTTCTCGAGTTCCAGTTCCAGCTCACCGACTCGCAGACTTAAATCCACCGGTCGACTGGAAGGCGTGACCTCGGCACGAAAATCTGCAATCAGACGGATCGATTCATTGGCGTGATCCAGCAATAGCTTCTCGCGCCAGATCCGTTTTAATAAATTGGCGATCCGATGATAGACCACGCGCGGTTGCATGGTCGCGCTGGCCAGGTTGATGTATTCATCCACTCCGGCCTCAAATGCCTGGCTGGCGATTTGCGGGGCGGCCAACTCTGTCAGCGCGATCAGGGGCGTTTCGCGCACGGCCGGATGCGCACGGATCTTGCGAACCACATCCGCCGGTGTTAAACCGCTGCCCTGAAAATGGATATCGGTAATAATCAGATCAAATGTCCTGACCGACAAGGCCTCCAGGGCAGGCTCTAGTTGTGGAGAATGCAGGATTTTGATCAGTTCCCCGCCAAACCAGCCTTCGAGCTGTTTCTTGATAATCGGGATTGTATCGGCATCCGGTTCAATGTACAAACAAGTCACGAGGCCGCTTTTGCTGTTTTGCAGGGTCATGCTGAATATCACGAAAATAAAGCAGCGCCCTGCCTTTACAAGAATAATCTGCGGGAGGGTTTTGACTTGTCAGCCTGAGCCAGTCCAATTTGATGATGGACTGCAATGATTGCCTGGCCTGCACGTCGCTTTGTTTTCTTACTGCTGTCGGTGCTGGCGTTTTGCGTCGCTGTTGTGATCTGGCCGACGAGCCGCAGCCTTGTGCTGGCTGATTCTGATCGGGCATGGCAATATCTGGGCGGCCTGAACCTGGCCCTGTTGATCCTGTTTCTACTAGACAGCTGGACCATCCCCGCCCGGCGACGCTTCCGGGCCGAACGCCAGTTGATTCGCACCTTCTCTATCGGCTATCCACACCCCGTGCAAATGCATATTGACTGGCGCGGTTTTCTGCGCCGCAGGCTACGGACCCAAATATTTGATGACCTCCATGAACATATGCATACTGACGGTTTCCAGCATGCAATGATTTTACGGCGGGGGCGCAATACTATCGATTACCGCCTGCGAGTGAGCGAGCGCGGCCTGTACGAACAACAGTGGGTCTACCTCAGTTGTTACTCCTGGCTCGGCTTGTCGCGCCGTATTTACCGGATCGCCTGTCAGACCAGAATCCAGGTCTATCCAGACCTGAAGGCCATCAGCAAATACGCCCTGTTAGCCCGCCGATCCCGGCTGGGACTGATGGGTGTGCGCAAACTGCGCAAAATCGGCGGTGACAATGACTTTGAACGACTCAAGGAATATGGTCGCGACGATGAGTTCAAGCACATTGACTGGAAAGCGTCCGCCCGGGCCAACGAATTAATGGTGCGCACATACCAAAAAACGCGCAATCAGACCATCTTTTTCCTGTTGGACTGCGGCCGGATGATGAGCTCGGAACATCAAGGGCAAAGCCTGCTCGATCATGCCTTGTCCAGCATGCTGATGCTGGCCTGGGTAGCTTTAAGTGAAAAAGACCAGGTGGGGCTTCTGGCCTTTGACGGTCAAATCAGGGCTTATGTGCCGCCAGGCAGCGGCAAGATGCATCACCGGCGGCTGGTCCAGGCGGTCTACAATGTCAAGGCCAGCAATACAGAATCCAATTTTGATCTGGCTTTCCAGTACCTGCACCAGGTATGTCGTAAAAGAAGTCTGGTCACGCTGTTGACAAATGTAAACGATCATATGAATGCCAATCAGCTGCATTCTTACCTGGCCAGTCTGACTAGCCGTCATTTGCCCTTCGCCGTCTTGCTGGAGCAGCCGGAGCTAAATAACTATATGATGGAACCGCCCGCCGATCAGCAGGCGCTCTATACCCAGGCAGCCATCGCTGACTTTCTGTTTTGGAAGACCGAAGTCATCCAGCGTCTGAAAAACCGTAAGGTGTTGGCCACCAGCGCGCTACCGGCTGATCTTGGCGTACACCTGATCAATGAGTATCTGCGAATCAAGGCTCGGCACCTGTTATAAGCGCCCGGCCCTTAACGCCGCCGGCTGGTGCGCTTGCTCGGATCCTCGGCCTTTTCCAGTTTGTCAATTTTCACATATTTGTTATCATAGCTCAGAGTTACCGCGTTGTACTGATCGGAAATGTTTTGACTGGCATCCCGTATAGTGACCACGACCCCCGGAAACAATTCCTTCTCGGCGTGCACCTTGCCCTCGGCGCCAATGGCGGACATGTGCTCTTCCAGCTTTTGCAGCTCTTCTTCATAATTGCCTTTCTTGCGCCGCAGTTTTTCGACTGTTTTTTCCGTTTTTTCCAGCGTTTCCAGCTGTGCATCATCAAAGCCATCGGGATCGGCTTTCTGGCGCGCCTGGAGGGTAGCCAGGGTTTTTTCTGTGCGCGTCAGTTTCTCAGCCGCTTCGCTGATCATGGTGTTTAGCTCCTCCGATTGCGATAGCAAGCGCGGATCAGTACCAACATGAATTTCGGTTGCCGTATACGCCTGGGAGCCGATCATCCGGGCCCGTACTTCACGGGTTGCCCGAATATTACCGCCCACAATCTGGGCCCGGCGACCATTGCAATGGATATTGTTACCGGCCTCCGCGTGCGTATGCAAAATACCCTCTCCCGCCACAATGTCGGTGGCCACGCTGATTTCGGCATTTTGGATGAATTTGGCGAAGAGCGAACCACCGGTCGATTCGATCGTCGATCCCTGCACGCCCGAGCGCACAATAATATCACCCTCAGCCTCGATGCGCGCCTTTTGGACCGAACCGCCCACCTCCACATTACCGGCGGCCTTGACTTCATAATTGTCCAGCACATTCCCCCCGATCACCACGGATCCCAGGAACATAATATTACCGGTTTTGGGACCCACATCACCCACCACCCGATAGACCGGCTCCACCGAAATGCGATTGTGCGAGTACACCACCTGCCCATTGATTTCGGCAATCAGGCGCGAACCGTCATCGGACAAAATGGTGCCCTTGCCCTGGGTCAGTTGCACATCCTTGCCATCGCGGGCCGGCACAATGCGGTTCGTGAGCGTGCGGCCCGGCTTGCCCGGCTGCGGCGGTATGCGCTCGGCCAGCACCTGACCAACAACAACATTCTCCACCAGATTCATCTGCTTGAAATCTATACGGCCTTTCGCATCTTCTTCCAGGTTGATTTCTTTTTTGATTTTTACTTTATAATCAATTACGGCATCCTTGCCATGCTGCACCGCTTGCCCCTCGGCCGCCAGTATTTCCTGCATATAGCGGTCCTCCAGCAGGGCATTGTGAATATCATCCTCTTTAAAGCCAAAGACAACGCCGTGGGCCTTCAGGGCAGTAACCACATCAATGGCCTCGAGATGACGTCCACCCGGTCGGGGAGCGGTGACTTTCATGTAGGCCTTCATTTCATCAGGCGTCACTTCAATCTTGACGCTGGAGTCCGCCTCCGGTCGCGGCACATAGTTGCCGATCTTGATCGCCTCACCGCCCTTTTCGGTCGTCACCTGGCGCACTTTGGACTCATCAAAATTGGTGATGCCGGTGTGCTGAATCTTGACCAGCACTTCATCCAGGCTGATCGGCTTGCCATCTCCCAGGGGAGCCTTGACAGTCAGAAAGACACCGCGGCGATAATGACGCACCATGGCGCTGCCATCCAGATGTTTGGGAGTCGCGTATTGCTCCAGGTCTTCGTCCAAAAGCCGCGTGCCGACCCCCAGCTTCAATGAAAAATCTTCCAGATCGGAATAGCGGTTCTCTTCCGGCAAGAGGCTGACCTGAATACGATAGGGTTCGGATTTAAAAAACGACTTGCGCCCGCGTTCCAGAATTTCATAGTCCAGATTGCTCAAATCATGATTCAAGTATTCCGCAGCCCTGTTCAAGCAAGACGCGATGCTCAAACCGACGACCTCAACGCGGTCCTTGACAACCTTGCCCGAGTCCTTGTCGGTTTCCAGGAGAGCAGCCTTCAGGCGATCCATGGTCTGATTTTTAATGCCGTCAGTGAATTGACAAGTGAAAAGCCGCCCCCCGCTCTTAAATCAGACCTTTTCCCTGGCGATATGTAAGGAATCACCCAATTCTTTTCGTCCAATCAACTGCATGCCAGTCGCCAATGACAGTTCCAAAGCGCAGCGCCAAACCCAGGCCTGCCGGCTACATGCCCGGGAAGCCCTGTTGAACGCCAATCCGGCGCGCAGTAGTATGTTCTACGACGGCTGGCAGCTGCGTTTTGGTTTTGATAAAAGACCGCTTACGAATTGCATCCTGACGCCCGGGCGTAGCTATCTGCCCTTGCATGAGCGCATTCAAACCGTCTGCGCCATTTATCACTCGATGGGCCATAAGGCCGCCTTCCTGATTGATCAATGCACGGAACCAGCCGACCTGGACCGGGTTTTAACAGACCGGGGTTTTCAGCGCCGGGCTGCTGCAAGGCTTGCGCTGGCCAGCCGTGTTCATCCGCCGGATCACCGATCGCGTATGGCTGATTATGATCTGGAATTGCAAACCGGACTCGATCGACAGACCGGCCAGCTTTTTGATCGTTGGCAAGAGACCTCAGCGGGCCTGTATGTTGAATCCATAGTTTCTCGCTCGCTTATTGTCAGCCGGCAGTGCTGGGCCTTGATCCATCAAGCCGGTCAAATCATTGCGGGACTCCATTGCGTATTACACGGATCCTACGCTGTGATCCAGCATCCGGTCACGCATCCGGCCTATGACAGATCATCCCTGCTGGCGGCTTTGCTCCAGGGGGGTCTGGATTGGGCCGCCAATTTCGGCATTGCCACCGCGCTACTGACCGACCACGACCTGATCTCGATCGCTGAAACAATGCCAGACAGCATCCAGATCCAGGTTCTGGACCAGATCCACTATCGAGTAGCCCCAGACCAGCCATAGACCAACAAGGCGTCTGACTTGCCCTTTACCTGGATGCTGCCGAGCTCCGTAAGCAGGCTTTTACTTGCAGGGCTCAATTGGGTCTCTACTGCCGCGGAGACCAGCACCTGAACAGCCATTTCTTTGGTAGCAGTTTCCAGCCGGGCAGCAGTGTTTACGGTATCACCAATCACCGTAAACTCCTTGCGGCCCCGGGAACCGATATTGCCCTCCAGAACAGAACCGAAATGCAGACCAACTCCCATCTGCAGTGTCTTTTGACCCTGGTTATGCCAGTTTTGATTCAGTGTATCCAGCCTGGAATGCATTTCGATCGCAGCCTGAAAAGCGGCTTCGGCAGGCTTTTCCAGCTCGCGCAATCCGCCGAAAACGGCCATAATCGCATCACCGATAAACTTGTCCACAAGACCGCCCTGGACTGTGATGCAGGCGACCATCTCTTCAAAGTATGCATTCAATTGTTTCACCAGAGTTTCGGGCTCGCAGTTCTCACTCCAGCTGGTGAAGCCCCGTATATCACTGAACAAAACAACAACCTGTTTTCGTTCGGCAATCATCGCCTGCTGATGGCGCAGTACCTTGTCCTTGACTTCCGGGCTGACGTACTCGCCAAACAGGCGGTCAACGACTGCGCGCTCTTTTTGCTCCCGCAGCACCTTTTCGATCAAGCGGCGTGCGGTATCTGCAGACACCCCAATAATAAAGCCCATGGCCAACAGCATTACTGCCTTGAATAAATAGATCGGGTCGGCCCGCAAATCCTGCTCCATGACTGGATCCGGAGCGGTGATAAAATGCAATTCCGGTCGGGCCAAATACCAGCAGCCCAGGTATTGCAGCATGGCCCACGCACCGGATACAATCGACAGACCGCGGTCAAAGAGCATACCGCTCAGTGCTACCAGCACAAAATACATCAAGAGCGGCGGACCATTAAAGTAGGTCGCGCTGCCGGCCGGCAGCAAGAGCTCGGACAATAAAAAGATAACAGTCGGGAAACTGACAAAGGGCAGATATAGATAATACTGCCAATTGGGAATCTGAAAGCTGCTGCGGATCAGAAAATAGACCAATACAGAATAGAGTCCGCCGCTAAAGGACCATAGACAGGGAACCAGCATACCGGGCATACCGCCCAGGCTTAACGCCAGGATTACTGCCCCGCACAAAAGACCAATTAAAGCGGCATAGAAGGTCCCTTTTTCAAAAGCAGCGCGAATTTCCTGGTCCAACAAGGATGAAACCGAATCGAAGGTGTTTTCTGTCCCCACAGGTGTAATCCCGCTTTACTTGCACGATTTTCAAGAACTTATTGTAATTCTATGGATGCCATTGAACGCCAATTGCGTCAAATTGCCCACAAACTCGCCCTGTTAGAAGAAGGTCCTGAATCGGTACCTGACTTTTCATCCGAGGATCATGATCTATTTGATCTGGAAGAACACCATGAAGCAGCCAGTCAGAGCCGCAACCGCAGCAGCTTACAAGACCAGGAAATTATGGAAATCCAGGCATTGCGTGAAAAAGATAAAGAACGATTTGAAGCCTGTTTTAACGACCTGATTGAGGAATTAAATCGCTATTTATCACAATTTACTCTTTTTACCCGGACAAGCGCGATGGAACAATCAGACTTGCGCATGCAGCGCCAAATCAGATTTCGCGTAGCTCTGCTGCCTTCCGTCATTGAATGTTTGACCGACTGGCACGCCGGGCGTCCTTCGCGACATTGGCCGGCCTGGGGCTGGCGCATTGTATACACCGAACTGGATCAGGGCCGCAGCCTGGCGGAATTGATCCGTGATAAAGGTTGATCATGCCGGCATTTTTCGGCAAAGCCGAAACACTCTTTGAGCTCAAGGCGGAATTGGAACATCGCTTCCCGGACTGCGGCGATCAGCTTCAGGATTTGGGCCATGGATTCTATCTGCCTGGCACCTGTCTGGAAAACACAACCGCGGCTGCCACACCCCCAACTGCCTGGTGGGCCCTGGACAGCTTGATTGATGCCCGGATTCTGGAATACTCTTCGATCAAGGATGCCGCCCGGCAATTGAATCAACTGGAGCGGGGCTGGCAAAACTGGTCGGGGCTGCATTATGGCCGCAGCGAGCTGATCAAAAGCCATCTAAAGCCGGCCCGGACCGCGGCGGCCGGGCAGCCCGCAGATGACCTGACAAAACATGCGGAACCAGGTCGTCCGGTCTTTGCAGTGCTCGATCACCAGCAGCTCGTTTATGGCCGCAGACACTCCAACCCATTTGGAATCGACGCGCCCTTAGCGGAAGACCTGCCTGAAGCTCCCAGCCGGGCCGTCTACAAGCTGCAGGAAGTTTTCCAACGCTTGCAATGGCAGCCGACACCCGATCAAAAAGCGCTGGAGATCGGGGCCAGTCCCGGCGGTTGGACCTGGTTTTTAGCGCGCCTGGACATGCAAGTCGATGCCTGGGACCGCAGTCCGCTGCGCAAGGATCTGCTGCATATGCCTGCGATCCGATTTCGGCAAGGTGACGCGTTTAAGGTTCAACCCGGGGATATACACCCGGTCGAATGGTTTTTTTCTGATTTGATTTGCGAACCGGAACGGTTGTGGCGCTACCTGCAGCCCTGGCTTTATGATTCTGATTGTCAGCACTTTGTCTGCACATTAAAAATGAAAGGCCAGTCCGACCTGCGGCTATTAGAGCGCTTTCAATCCATCCCGAATTCCCGGATCTGGAATTTGTACTACAACAAGCACGAACTAACCTGGATACACTCGAAAACCAGACCGCTGCCCGAATTCTGAATTGACCGCGCGCCTTCGGGCCGCAGCCTGCTTGGATGAGCAACACAATAGTGAATGCGGATGAAATCCTTGAGCTGCTGCGCGCTGATATGGGTTCGCTGGAACAACGCGGGGCCGGCAAATTGCAAATCCCGCCAGCCTGCTTCCTGGACATGCAGGCCCGCTTTGAAAGCTACGAGCCGTCGCGCGCGCTGGTGGTTTCTTTTCCGGTTCTCGAAAACCAATGCAATCCGGCCGGATTTATGCAGGGCGGTTATATCGCAGCAGCCTTTGATAATACCTATGGTCCTTTTTCTTACCTGCTGGCCAAAAAGCCGACGGCTTCCATCGATATGAATGTGCAGTACATCCGGCCGGTTAAAACCGGTCAACAGGTGAGCGTCACTGCCCGGCTGGTAGCGCGCGGCTTTAGCAGTCTGGCAATGGCCGGCGAAATGCATGATGCCCGCGGGCGATTGCTCGCGACTTCGCAAACCAATCTGATTATGTTTAAGGTCTAAAAATGCATTCAGAGCCGCGATCTGTATACACGGTCCTGAATGCCTGCAATGCCGCGCGAGCGCTGACCGGGACTGGTGTTAGATCTTACTCGTCCTCAGCTTCTGTTTGCCAGCCGGAGATCTGATCGCATTCATCTTCGGCGTCCTTGCCGGCGGCTGTTTTTTCCCAATCGGTGATTGATTTGGCTTCGCTTTCTTCCGGCCATTTGTCCCACATGCAATCGCAATATTTCTCCAGAACGGCTGCACTTTGGCCTTCGTCCGCGTTCGCTTGAACGCAGGCCGCCACTTCATCCGCTTTGGCTGGTTTCTGGCTGGTTTTTTTGTTACAGGCGGAAGTGAATAATAACAGGCTTACGGCCACCAATGTGATTACTACTTGTTTCATGTCTGGCATTCCTCTTTTTTCTTTTGAGCAGAACCGACTGGAGCGGTCCGCTGGAGCAGGCGTACAGGGCCTGAATTTGGCGTCGATCAAAAACCGGCTGTCAATGCTTCAGCCGGCATATCGCCTTTGACCAGCAAAACTGCCGGGAGTATTGAAAACGTAATTCACAGATACCTTGCCAAAATCAGCTTTATTCCTTACTTGCTCTAGTGATCAACCCGGCGTTCCGGTCAAAAACAAACAGCACACTGCTACATGAATCCCTTTAAATATACCAAGATTGTCGCCACGCTAGGCCCGGCATCCGAAAGCCCCGATCAGATTCGGCGTCTGATCGCCGCGGGAACCGACTGCTTCCGGCTTAATTTTTCACATGGCACGCAGGAGAGTCATGCGGCAACACTGCAATTGGTGCGCCAGATCTCACACGAGCTGGGCCGTTACGTCGCCGTACTCGCCGATGTCCAGGGCCCCAAGCTGCGGATCGGCAAACTGCCAGAAGCAGGTGTCTGTCTGGAGGATGGTCAGTCTTTTGTGCTTACGCAAAGAGCAATTGATGGCAGTGCCAGCGCTGTCCACTCCCCGTATGAATATCTGACTCAGGATCTGCAAAAAGGTGCCCGGGTGTTGCTGGCCGACGGCAGTATTGAGCTGTTGGTCGAACGGATCGCAGACCAGGACGTCCACTGCAAGGTACTGCACGGCGGTCAGCTGTTTTCAAAAAAAGGTATGAATTTGCCCGGCACCACTGTCAGTGTCGAGACTCTGACAGCCAAAGACCGCCAGGATCTGGAATTTATTGCCCGCAATGAGTTCGACCTTGTCGCTGTTTCCTTTGTCCGGCGGGCAGCCGATATCAAGCAGGCCCGCGAAATATTGGGCGCGAGGCCCATACCAGTGCTGGCCAAACTGGAGCGCCCGGAGGCCATTGATAACCTGAACGCTATTCTGGAAGTCGCTGATGGAGTCATGGTGGCGCGCGGAGATCTGGGCGTCGAAATGGATTTCGCGCGTGTACCGGGGATTCAAAAGCAGATTTTGCAAAGGGCCACTGTGCGCGGCAAATGGGCCATCGTGGCGACTGAAATGCTGCGTTCGATGGTCAGCCAGTCCCGGCCCACCCGGGCGGAAGTAACGGACGTGGCCAATGCGGTTATCGACGGTGCCGATGCTGTGATGCTTTCAGAGGAAACCGCAGTCGGGCAGCATCCAGCGCTGGTTGTTACTGCCATGGAAAGAATCACGGGCGAGGTCGATCGCCTGGATCAAAGCGGCAAGCTGCATTTTGAGGCCGACATTATCAGCTTTGCCGCCGGTGCCGCCGGAGCAGCTGTCAGCGCAGCCGAGCGGCTGGAGGCGCGGGCTATTGTGGCCCTGGCCGGTTCCAATGTGACGGCCTTGCTGCTTTCCAAATGGCGGCCGCGGATTCCGATTCTGGCTCTTTCCAGCGGTCAGGCCACTTTGCGGCGCCTGAATGTACTGCGCGGTGTCTTTCCGGTTCATATTCGGGAAAACTCCAATATGGAAGAGCAAATTCGACTGGCCGATGATGTCCTGCTCGAGCAATCATGGGGCCGGGCCGGCGATACCGTCGTTGTCGTCGGCGCCATCCCCCTGGGCCAGGGTAAAGAGACCAATTCGATTCGTTTTCACCGCATCCGCCCGCGCGAGAACTGGTGATCGTCCGGATCTAAAATCCAACCGGGACGGCCGGCTGCTTTGGCACACAAGTGGTCCCGATCATCAGCAACGGAAAAACCAGCCCTGCATCGCCGCAGTAGTGCTTGTCGGTCAGACCGCCGGTTTTTTACTCACAATCAACCAACCATGACTGAAAATCAGCGCCCCCCGGCCAGTGCAGCGCCGCCCCCCGATCATACCGCCCTGCGGGTAGCGCTATGGCGCGCTCTACACACGCTGGTTGACCCCGATCCTGTTTTTAGGGATTTGATTGGCGCCCAGCTAATCGACGAGCCGGACTGGCGCAGCCGGCCCGACATGGATCTGCAGTTTTCGCGGCCCATGCGCGCCAGTATTGCCGGCCGTTCGCGTTTCATCGAAGACCTGCTCGAAAGCCAGATTCATCAGGGTGTCAGCCAATATGTGCTACTAGGGGCTGGACTGGATACCTGCGCCCAGCGCAGGCCCGATCTGGCAGCAAAGCTCCAGATCTTCGAGATCGACCAGGCCGATACCCTGCGCTGGAAAGAAGCGCGGCTCTCGGCCATCGGTCACCCGCCACCCGCCAATCTGCATTTCATTGGTCTGGATTTTGAAAGCAATCCGGACTGGTTGCGCGCCTTGTCTGAGGCCGGTTTACAGCTGGATCAGCCGGCCTTTTTTGTATCCAGCGGGGTATCCATGTATTTAAGCAAATCCGCCAACGCCGAGACGCTGCAAACAATCGCCCGGTGCGCTGCCGGTTCGACCCTGGCAATGACTTTCCTGCTGGCGCTGGATGAACTGGAGGGCGAGGAACGCGCCCTGATGGAATTTGTAATGCAAAGGGCGGCCGAGTCACACACCCCGTTTCAAAGTCTCTTTACTCCCGCCGAAATGGACGACCTGGCCCGCCAGGCGGGATTCAAGACAACCGAGCTTGTTTCCGCCGCTACGCTGTATGACCGTTATTTTGCCGGCCGCTCCGATCATTTACGCGCCGGCCACGCCGAGGCCTTTATCGTCGCCTCGAATGGCTCCCCGCGCGTCAAATTACAGCCGGCAGAATCAGGCTGCCCTTGACCTGCACCCCCATGCAGATTAGATGAATCCGAATGGCGACCCAAATCGAGATCGAGCAGTTTTTAGAACTCGCCACGCACATCCCGGTAATTGACGTCCGCACGCCCGCCGAATACCAGCACGGCCACATCCTGGATGCAGTCAATCTGCCGCTTTTCAGCGATGCACAGCGTGCAATTGTGGGTACAATCTACAAGGAGCAAGGTCGCACGGAAGCAGTTTTGAACGGTCTGGCCCTGGTCGGACCGCGGCTGGAACAGATTGGCCGTCAGGCGCGCACCCTGGCCCCGGATGGCCGACTCCTGGTGCACTGCTGGCGCGGCGGCATGCGCAGTGCCAGCATGGCCTGGCTTTTTGCGACCTGCGGGCTGGATGTGCGCAGCCTGGCCGGCGGTTACAAAAGCTATCGCCGCTACATGCATGCGGCCCTGCAAAGCCCCAAACCAGCGATTCTGGTGGGCGGACTAACCGGCAGCGGCAAGACCGATCTATTGCATGCTCTCGCCCGCGAAGGGGAACAGGTCATTGATCTGGAAGGCCTGGCGCAGCACCGCGGCTCGGCCTTTGGCGCTCTTGGTCAGCGGCCGCAACCCACAAATGAACAGTTTGAAAATCTTTTAGGGGAGAGCTGGCGGCGTTGCAATGCCCGTCTACCCGTCTGGATGGAAGATGAAAGCCAGCGGATTGGCACCAATTACATACCCGATGCCTTGTTTCAGCACATGAACCAGGCACCGATGATCCTGATTGAGGTCCCCAAAGCTGAGCGCGTGCGACGACTGACGCAGGAATACCGGACCTATGGCGCCAACGCCCTGCAGGCCTCAACCCTCAAGATCAAAAAACGCCTGGGCGGCCAGCGCGTCCAGGCGATCCTGGACTCTATTGCCGAGGAGCGCTATGCGGAAGCTGTGGCAACCGTGCTCGACTACTACGATCGCACATATAGCTACACCGTGTCGCAAAAACACCAGGGGCCGATCAAACGACTCTCGCTGCCCAATCCAAGCGCTCCGGAAAGTGTGCTTGCCGTCCGCGACGCTGCCAGAGAATTCACCCAACAACAATGAATACACCCCGCTTGACTGAATTCAGCCCGGGAGCCGGCTGTGGCTGCAAAATTTCGCCGCAGGTGCTGGACTCCATCCTCAAATCAAATCAACTGCCACTAGACAACCCGCGCTTGCTTGTGGGCAATCACACCTGCGACGACGCCGCGGTCTATGACTCCGGCGACGGCAACGCAATGATTAGTACAACCGATTTCTTTACACCGATTGTCGACGATCCATTCACCTTTGGCCGCATCGCGGCAGTCAACGCGATCAGTGATGTGTATGCGATGGGCGGCCGTCCGCTGATGGCCATCGCCATTCTGGGCTGGCCGCTCGATCGGCTGGACGCCGCTGTAGCCAGACAGGTTGTCGAAGGGGGCCGCCAGGCCTGCTCCGAGGCCGGTATCAGCATCGCCGGCGGGCATAGCATCGACATCAGCGATCCGGTCTTTGGCCTGGCAGTCAGCGGCACAGTGCCCTTGACCCACCTGAAACGTAACGATACAGCAGAGGCCGGCTGCCTGCTATTTCTGACCAAACCCATCGGGGTCGGCATCATCACCACTGCCGAAAAAAGAAGGATCGTGCGTGAACAGGATCGGGATCTGGCGATTCGTCTGATGTGCCGCCTGAACTCGGTCGGCGCGCATTTCGGCGCTTTAGCGGCAGTGCGGGCCATGACCGATGTAACCGGTTTTGGTCTGCTCGGGCACCTGCTTGAAATGTGTGCAGGCAGCGGGCTATGCGCCCGCCTGCGCTTCAACGATATTCCATTCCTTGATGGATTGAGCGAGTACGTCCGTCAGGATTGTTTTCCAGGGGGCGCAAAACGCAACTGGCAAAGCTATGGCCACCAGGTCACCTTTACCAGCGGCGGCCAGGCGCAAAACGAGGTCGGCGAATCCGCAGTGACAATTGCAGCGGCCCGCAATATGCTAGCTGACCCGCAAACATCCGGGGGACTCCTGGTTGCTGTTCAGCCGCAGGGCGTGGATCAATTCTTGCACACCGCGGCCGAAAATGGCTACGAACTGCAACCCTTCGGCGAGCTGGAGGCGTTGCCCGAATCGTCCCCGACAACATTGATAGAGGTCCAGCTGTAATAGCCTGTTGTGCACGGCCCGCTCAGCTCATGCGCACATTGATGGCGCCCTTGACTTCCTGGCCCGCGTCCAGCAGGACATGCCGGACAGCGATCTCAAAGGCGGACACGCCAACCATACTGGCGTTGGCGTAGAATTCCGGGACAGATTCCATTTCCATAGTATTGTTTTCAGTTGTTGTTTTTCTTTTCATTGCTCTGTTTGGGGAAGGGGAAGAAAAATGAAGCTGGTTCGGTATTTTCAATGTTCAAAATGTACTCTTGCTCAGTGGACAAAATGCCTTTGGACTGCAAGTCAGCCAATTGTGCTTCTACTTGCGGCACAAACCATTCCAGATACCCCTCTTCGTATTTTGTATCAAATGGCCTTTGTTTTGAATAGGCCCAATACCAGCCAACATTTCTGGTTTTCTGTAGTGCCTCTTGAACCTTGGGCGCAGCCTGGCAGTTTGGTGCATGAAAAAGCAACCAATCCATCAGGAATCCATAAAAATCAATGCTGGGATTGAGTAATAATGTTTTTCCATCATTTGTTTTAAAATACAGGGTGCCAAATACACGCTGTGTATTTAGTGTTAGTAATCCATCTAATTGAAATTCTTTTTTATATCTGAATAGATTCCATGCAATGATTTTTTCACCTGTAATGATCACCTCATATGCTGTTGCAAACCAGGCATGCATACTACGTACAATAGCCCAGTTAAAAAAGACTATTAAAATAGCAATGCCAATATATTTGAAGATTATTGGCTCACCGGGCTTTGGCTTTAGAAAAGCTATAGCATACAAAGCTACTATTATACCCGCTCCTAACAAAACTACACTAATAGCATGTTTCCACCCTTGGTGGTGCGTTGTTTTACAAACGACAGTATCGAATTCTTGATCGTCGGGGATACTATCCTTACCAGTTTCTATCATTGATCAGTACCCCTCCCAAAGCAGGCAGTTTAGAATAGGTGTTGGCAAATCGATATTCCCAAGAACCCATCTGGTTAAAGCGCGGATCAAGTGGTCCCCACATTGCCCCGAGAGCAGTGCCAAGTCCGTTGGCCACTTATCCTTGCAACCTTATAAATCATCCCGTTTAGCCTAATTTACGCTAAGCGCTCCGGGCCAGCAGCCAAGCACCCAAACATACTGACACTGCCGTGCCCCGGCCCTCCGGGAAATTGGCCGGCAATACTCGTCGTACAAAAGAATGGCCGGGATTAACCGGCCAACTTCGCTTAGCTCAGAAATTAGGCGAAACGGTAGCTGCTATTGTCCATCCAAGATTCTCATTAAAAATCTTAAAAATTCAAAGGCATCGTAATGCTTGTAGTTTTTGCATCCACTGATTGCCATGCTTACGCTGTCTTTATTGTCTAAGAATACTCTTATTCCAGTGGGTGAATCTTTTGAGCCCTCCAATTGAACTTCCTGTATGGAGCTATATTGTATGGGTTGGACTTCCAAATGTTCACTAACCAGATACAAAGCGTTAGTAGTAATAAGAATTGCGTTATTGAATAAGCTTGCATGATTTTTGTAGATTCCTAAAATCACTTCATCTGCATCATTTAATTCAATTAAGTCAGAAATTTCATGCACCATTTGGTCATCTGCAGCCTGAAAACCAACTAGTGGTTTTAGTATTCTTATCTTTCTAAATGCTGCACTCATTTTACTACCTAAACATTACGTTAATAAAATCACGCCCACCCTCTGAAATCATGCCATAACGCTTAGTAAGAATATTATAGAGCTTTTCATTGGCAAGCGTTGCTTCAATGCGTAGGCTATTTGCGCCATTCTTATATGCCGTTCTTGACAATCCTTTGATAATATCAAATGGATTTTTAATGGCTCCTTGAATAAAATCAATTTTTGCAACTCCCACATTGTCTACAATAGAAAACGTACCCTCTAACCTTTTTATAGATCCTTTAACGCCAAGATCTGCAACAGCGAGTGTGCGAGGAGCCATATGTTCAACGCCTTCCTGCATGATTCTGCCGCCCAGCTTAACCTTACTTAATACAATTCCGCCAACAGCAAGAGTCGTAAACCCTGCAGCTGTCCAATAGTGCCCCTGCTCAAAGTTTTCTGTAGCACGAATACCAGATTCAACATCGGGGCCAGCTACCATGTTTCCAATCTGGCCCATATTTTTACCAGTTTGCTCTATTGTCGTTGAGTCGACCTGAATACCCAAGTCTGCAAGGAGCGAAGAGTGAAAGCTGGAAATAGTTGTTCTGGCATTACCAACTTTGGTGCCTTGGTCTGCAGTGAAAAAACCCTTAAGCCCATCAAGGATACTAGTGCTTTGATAGCCCCGTGCTTCACTGTTGATTACGTTCTTAAGGAGCGCGCGTGTCCTTTTAAAACTTAAATCAAAGCTTAGAGATGCTTGCTCTTGCGCTTTCTGTTTGTTTAAATACTCTTGGGTTACTGTTTTTTTCGCTGCCTGCAACTCTGCTATAAGTGCCGTCACAGAAGTATTCCTTGCCTTAGCTAATGGCTTCAATTGCTCAACGGTAAAACCAAGCTCTTTAGCTGCATTGACATTGCTTACATGGTTCTCGACAACTCTGATCAAGCCATCGGCATAGCTCAAATCAAGCTGCGCTTCTTTGGCTCTTCTATACAGATCCATTGCATATTTTGGATCTTTATTCCAAAGTAGGTCTTTGAATTCTTTGTTGAAGTTATCTTGAACTTGCTCGCGTGTAAGGGTTTGGCCATCCGTCGCACTATTGGGGACATAACTCCCCGACATGCTTAGCTTACCATCAAATCTCAGCCATCTGCCACGCCTGTTCCCTCTCAGTTCAACCTATAGGCCATTCCTCCCATTCACTAATTTCTACAGACAATAACTTGCATCACCGCTCTTGCCAGTCAAGCACATCAACTCCATACACAACTTCGTCTGCATATCCAATAACGGCACCAAGGCCATTCTGGGCGCGGATGGTCAGCAGTGCGGCTGGCCGCCCCTCAAGGCACAAAAAATCCCGTCGCAACCGTCTATTCAGGACCGGCCGCGGCGGGATCTGGCTGTTGAAATCGATGGGCTAAACTTGTTTATTTATCCAAGCAATTTCTTCATGGTGATGCCAATGTCGGCCGGCGATTCGACTACCGAGATTCCGGCGGCCTGCATGGCTTCCATTTTGGAACTGGCTGTGCCCTTGCCGCCGGAGATGATTGCTCCGGCATGCCCCATGCGCTTGCCCGGAGGAGCGGTTTGACCGGCAATAAAGCCGACCATTGGCTTCTTGACATGTTCTTTGGCCCACGCTGCGGCGTCTTCCTCGTCCGTCCCGCCAATCTCGCCAATCATCACAATCCCGTCAGTGTCCGGGTCTGCATTCAGCAGCTGGATCGCGTCGATATGCTTGGTGCCGATAATCGGGTCGCCCCCAATACCAATACAGGTACTTTGACCCAAACCCTGGTCAGTTAACTGACTCACGGCTTCGTAGGTCAGGGTGCCCGAACGTGAAACGACGCCAATACGGCCCTCTTTGTGAATAAAGCCGGGCATAATGCCAATTTTGGCCTTGCCGGGGCTAATCACGCCTGGACAGTTGGGACCTACCAGACGGGTGCTGGATGCCTTGAGGATGGGATGCACTCTGGCCATATCATGCTCGGGAATCCCTTCGGTGATGCAGATCACCAGCGGGATTTCGGCCCCTACCGCTTCGAGGATCGCGTCAGCTGCAAAGGGCGGCGGCACGAAAATGACGGCCACATTGGCGCCTTCATTCTTGACGGCATCGGATAGGGTATTAAATACCGGCAAACCATGCTCGCTTTTTTGACCGCCCTTGCCGGGAGTTACCCCGCCGATCACTTTGGTGCCGTAATCGATCATTTGGGTGGTGTGGAAGGCACCTTCCTTGCCGGTGATGCCCTGCACGACCAGGCGTGTGTTGTTATCTACTAAAACTGCCATTTTATTCTCCTTTATTCAGGCCGGGGCTTAGCCCACCTTGGCCATGGTTTCCTGCACCCGGTTCTTGCCGTCTTCCAGCGTATTAGCGACAATAATATCGATATCCGAATTGGCCAAAATCTCGCGAGCCTGTTCAGCGTTGGTACCCTGCAAGCGTACAATCAGCGGCACCTCGATGTGCACCTCTTTAGCCGCGGCCACAATGCCGTTCGCGACCCGGTCACACTGCACAATGCCGCCAAATATATTGACAAAGATAGCCTTGACATGCGGATCCCCAAGGATTATGCGAAAGCCGTTGGCCACTGTTTCGGCGCTGGCGTTACCGCCGACGTCCAGAAAGTTAGCCGGCTCGGATCCGGCCAGTTTGACAATATCCATGGTGGCCATCGCCAGACCGGCGCCGTTCACCATGCAGCCCACATTGCCATCCAGCTTGATATAGTTCAGACCGTATTTGGAGGCCTCGACCTCGAGTGGATCTTCTTCGGACAGATCGCGCAGCTCGGCGCCGTCTTTATGACGGAACATGGCGTTATCATCATAGGAAAACTTGCAATCCAGGGCAATCATTTCGTTATCCGCGGTCAGCACCAGCGGGTTAATTTCGAGCATGCTGGCATCTTCTTTTTGGTAAGCTTGCCACAGATTCATCAAGAACTGTGAGCCCTGCTTCAAGGTTTCCGTCGGCACGCCGAGACTGAACAGAATCTCGCGCGCCTGCCAGGGCTGCAGACCGTTGCTTTCAATCGCCACCTTCGTAATTTTTTCCGGTGTTTTGGCGGCCACTTCCTCGATGTCCATACCACCTTCGGTAGAAACCATCACAATCGGCTTGGATAAAGCGCGATCAAGCAGGATACTCAGATAAAATTCTTTTTGAATATTTGTCCCGGACTCCAGATAGACGCGCAGGATTTTCTTGGCCGTACCGCCGGTTTGAATCGTATTTAGATAATTACCGATCATTTTTGTGCCGAACTCGACCGCTTCATCGCGCGATTTGGCGATCTTGACTCCGCCGTCCATCACCTTGGCGGCCGTTGACGGATCTTCACCGTCGTAGACCGTGCCTTTACCGCGACCGCCGGCATGAATCTGGGATTTAACCGCCACGACCGGTGCGTTCAGGGAATCGAAGGCCGCCGCCAGCTGATCAGCTGAATCGACTACCTTGCCTGGAGCTACATTCACATTATACTTGGCCAGAATCTGTTTGGCCTGAAACTCATGGATCTTCATAAGTACTCCTGTTGATGCGGGACTCGCAACGGGCCGAATCGTACCCTGAGCCCTTGATACTGGTCAGTTTTGGCTTGAAGGGACACAGGCAAAGCAACTTTTATTATGGAAAATATCCGCACCCGGAGCGGCACTCGGGCTCCTCAGCCCTGCAATCAGCCCCGCCTTGCTTCATGATTGATCGATTCAGCACCAGTCCGGATCATGGAGTCGCGCCAGCGTCGGTGGCCGCCAGAGCATCGCACCACCGCTCGCGCAGCCAATCCGGCCGACTATTTCAGTGACATCATTAAAAAGCCGCTGAAGGCCGCATTGCTGGGGCTCAAATCAGCGCTGACCTGCTGCTTAAGTTTCATAATCAGCGCCCGGTAAGCCTCGTAAAACTCCCAGGAAGGCCGCGGCTTATAGTGCAAGTCTTCCATGGCCAGCATTGCCAGAACACCTTTTGCCGTCGTTGGTTTGATAAAGACCTCGGTATCCGGATGGTAATAGGCCGGGATAATCGTGATCAGCGACCATTTGGCCAATTTGCCCTGGTCGAGGACATTTAAAATCATTTCAAACCCGGCCTTTTGATTTTTATCGTGCAAAAACTTTTTGTAACCGTTTACGAACTGAATTTGTTCTGCCTGACCCAGGCTGCGGGCGAAGTCCCGGAATTTGGGTTTTTCAAACACAGAGACCATCGAGGATTGCCCCACCAGTTTGATAATGCTCTCAAGCACCAGGCCCGGTTCCTTGAATCGGCTTTTGGCAAAGCTTTCCTGGGCCATGCTGGTATGCTTGCCCATCTTGTGCTTTTTTTCCATGTCAGCAAAATGGGCATGCCGAAACCCGCCGGGATAGCGCTTGAGGAAATCCTTCTCGGCTGCTTTTAGATTTTCAAGTTGCATCAAATTTACTCCTGGATTCGGTTTGCCCAAATACAAACAAAACCAGACCCCGTTTTTTGGGCAACAGGCCTTTTTTTTCCGGGAGAAACCGGCAACCCGAGTTGGCCCGTCAAGGCCGGATTTTTCAAACAATACTTGATTATTTCTGGCCGCGCAGGGATCGATACATAATACTAGACCGGTGTCCACCATGATCACGCGTATCCTGGATATTCGCTTCACAAAGTCGATTTTCATAGACCTTTTGCTCTGGATGCTCGGCTTCGGAGTGTTCATGGGGCTGGTCTTTCCCCCCTTCACCTGGCTGATTCTGGACCTGGATCAAAGCCAGGTTTTCAGCATTACCTTTGTTGCCAGCTGCATTGCGGCCGGATCCATTGTCGGCCTGATCAACTACGGTTTGGTCAAGCATGTCATTGGCGACCGCTTCGAACTTTTGATTGGCCGTATGCGCCGTATCCAGGGCTATTTAAGCGATAAGGACCGCGTCGGTCAGTGCGCCGGAGAAGAATGCTTTGTTCACATCCAATCGAATGATGTAATTGGCGATACTGCGGCTTCCTTCAATGCCCTGATTGAAGCCCTGCGCCAGCGGACCCTCTTTGAGGGCCAGATGTGGAACTTCATTCAGCTGATGAACAAGCACATTGAGCTGCCGGGGCTGATCGTCTCGATAATCCGTGAATTCTGTAAAATATCGGCGATCGAAGCCGGATTGTGTATGACCCTGCAGCGGGAGGAATGGGAAATTCTCGAATCCTACGGCATTGACCGCGACCTGATCGATTCGGAAAAGCTTTGCAAGGACGGCGGCCTCTTGCAGCGCTGCATGCAAAGCCACAAGACAATTACGATTGATGTCCCGGCTGATGTTCCCATAGAAATCGGTCTGCCTGGTTTGCGCATGCGGCCACGGCAGATGATCCTGCACCCGGTTGTGTATCACAATGAAGTGCTAGGCGTATTTATTTTTCTGGCGCTAAGCCCGGTTAGCGCTGAAACCCACAGCATCATGCAGGCCACCTTCAGCCAGCTGGCGAATGCCTTTCAAAACAGCCTGCTGTATGAACGGGTCAAAAAAATATCTGTGGTCGACGAACTGACCGGAGCCTATAACCGCCGTTTTGGCATGAAGCGCTTGCGAGAAGAGCTTTCACGGGCCGACCGCATGCAGGATCATATGGCGGTCGTGATGGTGGATCTGGATCACTTCAAATCTGTAAATGACACGTATGGCCACCCCGCTGGCGATGCCGTACTACGGGAAGTGGCTCAGATATTCAATCACCACATCCGACAGGGCGATCTAATGTGCCGCTACGGCGGCGAGGAGTTTTTACTCATTTTTATTGGCGCCTCGCAGGAAAATGCCGTCGATCTGGCCGAGCGGCTGCGCAAGATGATCGAGCTGCACGAAGTCAAATGGCATGACAACGTAGTCATCAAAATCACTGCCAGTTTTGGCATCTCGGTCTACCCGCAATCGCAGGGGATTGACGATATGGAGCTCATCCGCCAGGCGGATGAAGCCTTGTACAATGCCAAGAACGGCGGCCGTAATCAAATCAAGGTCTACTAGGCACCTCGCCATCGGCACCCGACCCACCGGCAGAGACTGCGCCGGGTTCCCAAAAACAGTAGGCTGACAAGGCGGCTTTTATCATTTTACGCTTTACAATTTTCACATCTATGAAATTGAACATCCAGTATGAATGCATTCATCCGTCTGTTACCCAGCCCTATTTTGACCAGCGCTCTCGTGGCAGCCATATGCCTGTTACCGCAAAGTCAGCCTCTGGAGGCCCAAAGCCAGGTGCAAAAAATTGCCAAAAAGTTTGAGACCAGCTTCCAGCGGTCGTATCAACAACAGAAATTCAATGGGGTCATACTGGTCGGATCCAAAGCAGGCATTGTCAGCCACAAGGCCTATGGTTTTCAAACACCAGAGCGTACCAAGATGAACCCGGACGCAGTCTTTAATCTGGCCTCTGTCAGCAAACAATTTACTGCCCTGGCCGTCATGATGTTAGCCGAGGATGGTCGGCTCAAACTCAGCGATCCAGTCAGCAAATATTTACCGCAAATTCACACTCCCGGCATTCAAATTCAGCATCTTGTTTATCACACCAGCGGTCTGCCGGATTATATGGACGGCATGGAAGACTTCTTTGAAAATGATAAGATACAGTACGCCACAAACCAGCATTTGCTGCAGTACTTCGATCAGGCCAGACCCGCCAATGATTTTGCACTCGGCACCCGCCATGAGTACAGCAACACCGGCTACGTAGTGCTCGCTTCTATCATTGAAAAGGCATCCGGCCAAAGCTACGCGTCCTTTTTAAAAAATCGTATTTTTCAAAAAGCGGGTATGCGGCACAGCTATGTTTGCCCGGCGACTGTAACGCAAGACGACCCCTTACGGGCGATTGGCTTTGAACGCCAGGGACAAAAGCTGATCCGTTATAATGAGGAATGGGTGGACGGAATGGTTGGCGACGGCAATGTCTGCTCTTCAGCACCGGATCTATTCCGTTATGTCCAGGCCCTGCGCAGCGGCCGTCTCTTGTCCGCCAGCAAGATGCAGCAGCTGTTTACCTCCGGACGTTTAAAGAACGGGCAAAAGCTAAACTACGGCTTTGGCTGGAATACTGTTCCCTCTGGCAGCTGGGTCGACCATACCGGCAGCTGGGTGGCCTTTAATACCTACCTGGGGATCGACCTCGATGATGATCTGGTTTTCATTGCCCTTGATAATTCTGATAACGAGGACCTGCCTGATCAGGTCGAATCTGTTTTAGATCAGTTTTACGACTAATGTCAACCCGGGTACCGAGTGTTCTAATCACCGGGGCCAGCCGGGGTATTGGCCGCGGCCTGGCGCTGGCCATGTTAGAGCGCGGCTGGCAGGTGGAGGCCACGACCACCAGCCTGAAAGTCCTGCAGCAAAAAGAACCGGCGCTGCTGACAAGCGGCATATCCTGGCATGAACTGGACCAGGGACGCCAGCCGGCAGTCGCTCAATTCATTCATACCCTCAAAACCCGTCAGAGCCGCTTCCAGATGCTGGTCAATAATGCCGGCATCTATAGCGGCGAGCCTGACCGTATCTTTGCCGTCAATTTCTTTGGTCTTGTGCAACTGACAAGCGGGGTACAGGCGCTGCTGCCAGAAAATGCCTTGATCGCCAATATTTCGAGCGGTATGGGCAGCCTCGACCAATTCTCTAAAAAGGCTGTCAAAGAATTACTGCGCCCGGATCTGGAATTGCACCAGCTCGAAAAACTTTGCCAGGCTTACTGCCAGGACCGGCAGTTTTCTGCTCATCATGGTTGGCCAGGCAATCCCTATAGCGCTTCCAAGGCGGCCCTGAACGCTTATAGCCGCATCGCGAATCGCGACCGGCAGCACTCCGGGCAGCGCGTGATCAGTATCTGTCCTGGATGGGTCAAAACCGACATGGGCGGACCAGCGGCCCCCAGATCCATTCCGACGGCTATCAGCGGTATACTGGATACCATTTTGCACTCAGCGTTGACTGGCGGGCAATTTTATCGCGACGGCCGACCAATCCCCTGGTAGCGTTTTAACCTACGGAACCGATTTAGTAAAATATATCTAAATGCATTTGCACGAGTGGTGAGGCCAAAAGTCGGCCGAAAGCTGCTTGACAGGAACTTTCGGTATGAGTCTGGTTTATCCTGAATTTTCACCTGACAGCCATGAACCGACTGTTTCAATTGATCAACACAGCCTTCGACACATTTGAAGAAAATTGGGACAGTCCGCGGGGGCAGCGCCGCCTCGGCACGATGCTCGTGATCGCCTTTTTGACCGCGCTCGTTTTCACCGAACTCAGCCGCCTGGACTGGCTGCCGGCACACATCGCCGAGTACATCCCCCAAAGCCATTTGATGGCCATCCATTTCGCTTTCACGCTGCTCCTGGGGCTGGAGGTCGTCAGTCTGATTTTAAGCCTGGCTCACTCTGTTTCCACTGCGGTCGGCAAACAATTCGAGATACTGGCCCTGATTTTGCTGCGGGGCGTATTCAAGGAAATCTCGCACTTGCATGAAGAATCTCTGTGGCAGGAACTATACGATGTTCTACTGCCGATCAGTTCATCCTCCATCGGCGCCTTGAGTGTCTTTATTATATTAGGCTTTTATTATCGGGAACAAAAACACAAACCGATTGTTACCGACGGTCACGACCGCATCAGTTTTATTACAGCCAAGAAATTGATCGCGCTGGGACTTTTGTTCAGCTTTGCCGGTCTGATTATTTGGGAAATCTATGATTTTATTGGACAGCACCATGAAATTGACCCTTTTGAGTCTTTTTATACGATACTGATCTTTACCGATATCCTGATTGTCCTGATCTCATTACGCTATAGCGCCAGTTTTCATGTTTCATTTCGGAATTCCATCTTCACAGTAGTGACCCTGTTTATCAGACTGGCTCTGAATGCGCCGCCGCTACCCGCGGCCTTGATCGCGGTCGCCACAGCCGTTTTTGCCTACGCAATGACCCTGGCCTACAATCGCTTTGTACCGGATCTCAGTCCCGAGAATAGTCATTGACTAGTTGGGCAAGGCCTAGGCGGGCCACGTTTCATCGGCCTTACATCCGTCTTACATCGGCCTTACCAGCTGCCCGAGGCACCGCCGCCGCCGAAACTACCGCCTCCGCCGCTGTAAGAAGAACTACCGGAGCTGTAACTGCTGCTGGAATAGGATGAACTACTGGAGCTGGAGCTGGAACTGGAGGAGCCGCTTGACCATGATGAAGACGATGAGCTGCCGCTGGAATAGGAGCCGCCCTCGCTGTGCACAAGCAAAAACAGAAACCAGAAGATGACCAGATAGATTGGTATAACATACAAGGCGTCCAGGAAGTAATCATCAAAGAAGAAACCCAGCAAGGCTACCGGTAGCCCATAAAGCACCGACGGCAAAACGGATCCCGTTATTCCCTTTTTCAAGTACATCAAGATCAGACCCAGAATGCCGCAGGGCACCAGCCAGATATAGCTCAAATCATTGAGCAAGGACCAGTAACGGTAATGCTCCTCGACCTCGGCTTCTTTTTGTTTCAGGGCTTCGTTCTCGCGCTGAATTTCGGGCCCGCGCTCGATCAAATCAGCAAGGGAATCCACGCCGGCCGCAACACCGCCGGGAATATTGCCATCCTTGAAATGTGGCACAATCACATCCGAAATGATATCTTTACAGCGCGCATCCGTTAATATGCCTTCCAGTCCATATCCAACTTCTATTCGTAATTTGCGATCCTGCAAGGCTACGACCAATAGAACGCCGTTATCCTTGTCTGCTTTGCCCGGTTTCCACTTCTCAGCCAGGCGCAGACTATAGTCTTCGATGCTTTCCGGGTTCGTCGTCCCGATAACAGCCACCACCAGCTCGGCGCTGGTTTTTTGATCCAGCTCCGCCAGCTTTTGCTCCAATGCAGCCTTTTGTTCCGCACTCAGGACCGACCGGGTGTCAACGACCCGGCCGCTCAGATCCGGCAGGGTTTGCAGCTCCTGGGCTGTCAGGGGCACCGTATATGCAGCGAGACAAGCCCAAAAAATGATGCCCGTGATTCTGATGCCTTGATTAGCCATGCAACATAGTGCAGGCAGAGCCTGCTCTGCGGCAAGCAGATTTGTTTGGCGCCCCGTCAAAGGATTGGAATGGAGTGCTTTGCTAGCCCTATATACATTGGCGCTCAGTGTCAGCGGCAGTGGCAGTTCTGGCCGGGAACCAGATTACCGACCCGGAAAGTCTGCAGCGAAGAAATTTCCCGGTGCTCCAGGCTACCCGGCCGCCGCAGCGGAGCGGTGCCGCTTGCCTAACAGCGGGATTGACAACCCGATCATACACACCAGCGGCCATAGCAGGCTTTGCATCGCCAGGCCTATGTTTGCGCTCTCTTTGATTTGGCCGACCAGCCAGGGGAAGATCATAAACCCGATACCCAGACTGATCATAGCCATCGCCGTAATCTGTTTGATATGGGCGGGGAAGATGCCCCCAGCCAGTCCCAAATACAGGGGAAACAGACCCGAAAAGGCAAAACCGGTCAGCGTCAAACACAATAGTACGCCAAAACCGGTCTCGGCATGCAAGAATGCAAAATAAGCCAGTCCGGCGAAAATGGTTAAAAGCAGCACCAGCAGTGCCGGAGGTATCTTGCGACTCGCATAGGCCATCAGCAGGCGGCCGCTGGTCATAGCCGCCCAAAAGTAGCTCACTCCGGTTCCGGCAAGGGCCGCATCCAGACTGGTGCGAGCCTGAATATACAGGGTAGCCCAGGAGTTAATAGCCATCTCTACCCCGACATAAAGCAAAATTGAAAGGCCGATCAGAGCGATCAACGGCTCTTTACGAAACTGGCTCCAGGGAATACTCCCCTCGCGCTCCTGGTCCGGGTTCATCAGCTGAATATGCCCCCTGGAAGCGCTCCAGATCCAGACAAAAGCCAGCAAGGCACCCGCTGCATTCAGGCCATAGGCCCACCGCCACGACAGCATACGATCCACCAGCACGGATGCCAACAGGGGGCCGCTTAATGCGCCCAGGCCAAAGCACAGATGTAAAATGCTTAACGCAAACGACCGCCCTTCCCGGGCCTGCCGGGCCACAATGGCATTGGCGGATATCTGAATGGCTCCGCCGGCGAAACCGGCCAGTAAATACAGCGCGAGCGCACTCTCATATTGCGGATTCACACAAAATCCGGTCAGACTGAGGGCATGCAAGAGCTGCCCGGCCACAGCGGATCGGGCGAGGGTAAATTTGGCGGATCCAAAGTATTGCAGCAGCACGCTGATCAAAAATCCGACCGAAAAAAAAGAAAACAATAGACCAATCTCGGCGGAATCAACCTGGAAAGCGGTTTCCATCTGGCCCAGCAACGGACCGGACATGCTGATCGTGATGCCAAAAATAAATAATGAAAAGTATTGGGGATAAAACATTGCATGCCCGCCTGCATTATTGTCATTTAGAGCCCGAAGACTGCCCGCAGCTTGAGGGCCTCTTCCGCCTTGCCCGTCAGGATTTTTACCTTGCGCTGTAGAAACGCCGTTTCGATCCGCTTTTTTTTCAGCAGAATCATCGCCCAGGTACCAGCCGGAACAACTATTTCCAGATCGGGCTGCCACTTCTTTTCAGCAGACAGAAACCCGGCCTTGCCGTCCCCAATCTGAATACAAAAGATTTGATCGCCCACACTACCCTGGCCTGTCAGTCTCAGAACAACCAGCGCACTCCAGTCCGGATCCTGGTGGGGATCGTAAGCCGCCAGCAGTTCTCTGGTTAAATCTGCCGCTTGATCGGCATAGCGTGCGTCCGCAGCAGCACCAAACCATTGCCAAAGACGACTCCTGGCCTGGTGCCGCGGATGGCGGCGCCTTTCCCGGCTGCGTTGCCGATGGTATTCCAGGCCTGGCCAGAATGCATCCATTTCTGACAAATAAACCTCCCGTCCCAGGGCAGCGGAACGACCCGCTGCCAAACTGAAGCTCAGAATATGGCGACCCGCAGCGCCAGTCAAAAGCGGATCTGCCCGGCCCTCAATCGCATCCACAAAGTTCATCAGGGAGCCCTTGAAGCCTTCGACCCAGTCCGATGGTATTTGGTCGTATGACTGCATGCCCTGATCGTCAAAGACGCTTAAAACAGGCCCCTGGTGAATTTCGCCTGTGCATCGATGGATAAAGAGAATACCCCGCGTGCCGGTGATTTCCATCCATTCATCATTGGCATAGTACTGCGATGGAATGCGCAATTCCGGACTGTGTTGAAACTCACAGACACCATGCGCCTTGCTAACAGCATAGCGCCAGATAACAGTTGCTGGACAATCAATAATCCCGTCGGCATAATCAATCCATGCCTTGACTTTATAAAAATCTCCTAACAAATACCAGGCCGTAGTCCACAGGTGATGGCCGTGATCAAAGGTTTGCAAACCGCGTCCCTGCTCTTTTTCCGCCAGTCGCCACTGCCACGCCGCCGGCGGGATCGGCCAACCGCCCTTGCCTCCGCTGATCAACTTGATGCGCACTCCGCTCGGCTCTCCGATTCTGCCGGACTGGATCAGTTCGCGAGCCTTCTGTAAGGGCGGGTAGAATAAATAATTATCTGTCACCTTGAACACAACGCCTGCCTCGCGGCAGGCCCGGATCATCCGGTCCGCCAGGGGCAGACTGGTGGTCATGGGCTTTTGCACCGCGATGTGCTTGCCCGCCCGGGCGGCAGCCTCCACCATGGGCAGGTGCAGGTGTTGGGGCGTCAAAATTTCAACGGCGTCCAGATCCGGATCCGCCAATAGCTGCTGGTAATCGGTAAAAGAACGTTTACAGCGCCACTCTTTTTGCCGTCGCCGCGCCAGAGCCTCGTCGCTGTCACAAACTGCATACAAGCGCGCCCGCGAATTATTGATATATCCGGGATAATGCACATCGGCAATCCGACCCGCGCCAACCAGAGCAATGTTAATCTTCGGCTTCATTTACTACCAGAATTGTAATGCTGTATGCATTTTTTTATTCCTGCTTCTATCCGCTCTAATTCTGCAGCAGTGCAATGACACCGTTTTTATCTCGAATCGGGTAGCGCCAAAAAGCCACAAAGGCCGCCAAAAAAGACAAAGCACACAGCAGCGGCAAGAAACTCAAGCCCGCCAGATTAACGCTTGTAGTCCCGGACAAAACCACGAAACCAAAGATCAGAATCGAAAACCCGATCATGCTCTTCTGAAAGATAGCCTGAACTCCGAAATAGATGCCCTCCCGCCGTTCTCCGGACAATTGCTCATCGTAATCGGCGATGTCGGACAGGATAGCAAAGGGCAGGATCAAAAACCCGGCCACTGGAATCCCGATCAGGCCCATGGCCACGATGCTTTGGGTTTGCTTGGCCAAAAAGCCGTCCAGCAAGCTGGTTGCTCCAACGACTGTCAGCACAGGTACGACCAATGCCGAGCCCAGGCAGGTCAGCATATACATATAATACTTGCCGAGCTTGCGAGTCAGAATATTGAAAACCAGGAAGAACAGAATATTCATCCCCAAAAAGGGTCCCATCAGGAGTGCAACCGAATCCTCATTTAATCCCAGAAAATCCTGCACCCAGTAGGGCACTAGCATAATCAGCAGATTTAAACCGAACCAGTAAAAGGAGGTCGAAAGGATCAAGTAAATGAAGGGCCGGTTTTTAAAGGTCAGGCGGACCCAGACCAGCAAACTGGCTGGCCCTTGATCCGCTGAACGGTCGGTCGCTTTCTCCCGGATACTCAAAGGGGTCGGCAAAAAAGACACCAACGTCAGCGCTGCAACCAACAGCCCCGGCCAGATCCAGCCAAACTCCTTGATCAGCGTACCAATCAGGGCAAATACAATGGTGCCTAACATAACGAAATAGGCCTGGATCGTGGTGATATTCACCCTTGCCGTGATGTCGCGCGTAATCTCGGGTAGCAGCGCCAGGTAAGGTGTTACCACAATCGTGTAAAAAATGAAATAGAGCTGGATCACAATAAATGCATACAGACTATTGAGCCAGTGCATCTGATCCACCGGCGGCACCCAGAGCAAAAAATATATGATCGCAAAGGGCAGCACACCGTACAAAATAAACGGATTGCGCCGGCCCCGGGGGTGCCTTAGCTTGTCGCTCCAGTAGCCAATGAGCGGATCGGTAATCGCATCTGTGATTCGGCCGACCATAAAAATAACAGAAAAAACGGCCACCGGAACCAGCGCTGCTTGCACGTTCGGCACATAGCGTTTTAGAATCCATTGCGAGATGACCAGATTCGTCAGGTTCATGGCCAACCCGCCCATGCCATAACACAGCTTCTGAAAATGAGTAATACCGGAGTCAGGGCCTTTCGTCATCGTTGCCATCGCTGCAAGCAGGATAGTCGCCGGAACGCCTGGCTGTCAATTTTTTCCTTACTTATATGAAAGGGCCACTCTGCCGGGTAGACACAGAATATGAATTGACAGCTCTCGCCCCTGAAGACTGTTGTGGTCTGGATTGGTTCACAAAGCGTGTCGCCGCGCCAGCCAGGTGTCCCCTGACAGCCGGCTGGCTGCCCTGATAAATGCAAAACCGGTTGCAGGCTGGCCGCTTCTGTGATTCATTCAGGCGGACCGCCGGCTGTAATCCGGTGTTGGCCGGGATCGCATGGCTTATAAATACAAAATTTACCCCGATCGTGATTTGCTGGTCGATATCCTGGAGGGGGAAATCAGTGCCGCTGACCTGCAAGGAATTTATACCCATGAAATTGGTGATCCGGATTTCAAACACGTCAAGAAGTGTATTTCCAATATTGAAAACGCAGTCTTCAGTTTCCCTGTTCAGGAACTAAAAAAATTTATTGAGTTTATGATCGAGCCGAATCCAGACCCCGAATTTCGCTGGGCCATTCTGGCCGGCGCTCCCACGGAAACGGCCTTTGCCGTTCTGATTCAAAGGGACCCCTACTTTTCCGACAAGGTGGGAGTGTTCTCCACCCTGAAAGCCTGCACCGCATTTTTGGACCGGCCCTATCAGCGACTCGAATTTGAGGATCCGGATTTCCTGATCCTGGCTTGATGTTTGAGGCTCTGTGTTTGCACACTCAGGGGCGGTGCTGCTGTTCGCGCTGCGGATCGCTGGTTCGATGGCGATTAGCAATGCGGCCCAAACCACGGATCCGTTTCGCCTTGACCATTGTCTCTTGCTTCCGTCCGGCGAAAGGTCAACACAAAGCCCGGATCCCCTGGTCTGTCATAGTCGGATCGCCCACACCGGGTCCGCTCCCGGGCTGCTAGTACTGAGCGCCCCTTTTGGGACAGATGACCTATCCTGAAAACGTTGAAGGGTACACATGACCTATTGCCAAAATTCTGAAATCAGGGTTTAATCCAAAGCATACACGCCGGTGCTCTCAACCATGGCGATTGTAAAAGGAGAACTAGTTTTATGAAGAGATTAATCTGGGATGCGCCTGCTCGCATATTTCACTGGGCCCTGGCTGTTTCGGTAGCCGGCGCTTTTTTAATTGGAGAATTCGGATCGCATGATTCACCCGTTTTTTATGTGCACATCTTTTGCGGGCTGATGGCGCTGCTGCTGGTGGCCTGGCGCATCGTGTGGGCTCTGTTGGGCAGCCGGCATTCGCGTTTCGGGGCCCTGCTCTTTCGTCCCGCCGAAACCCTGGAATACTTCAGTGCGGTGTTCAAGGGTCAGGGGCGTTATTATGCCGGTCACAATCCCGGTGGAGCAATTGCTATTCTGGCCATGCTGGCGCTGGTCCTCGGGACCGTTTTTTCGGGTTTGATGATTGGTCTGGTCGGAGAAGATCCATTTGCAGAGATACATGAGGTGCTGCCCAAATTACTACTGTTAGTTGTACTGGTCCATATTGGCGGAGTGCTCCTGGCATCGTGGATGCATAAGATGAACTACACGGCTGCGATGTTCAGCGGAAGTAAAACAGCCGCCGAAACAGACGCTATTCGTAGCAGCCGGCCCCTGGCAGCGATCATCCTGATCTTGTATCTGGCAACCGGCGGCTACTATTTGTGGAGTGGTCTGGATACCCAAAAAGGGCAACTAAACCTGGCTGGCACCAGCTTATCCATTCCGCTGGGAGAATCAGAAGCAGAAGCAGAAAACGAAACGGGCTCAGAACACGCGGAAAAGGAACATTCCCCGAAAGACCGGCCGGTGAATACAGCCACAGCCAAAAAGCATCACGACGATGATGATGATGATGATGATGACGATTAGAATGTAAGTAATTGATCAACGCATCGTTTTATCCAACGTTATGGTCGGTGCCCGCTGGTGCCGGCCGTCACTCCCGGTACCTACCAGGAACCGGAGGCTCCCCCGCCGCCAAAGCTGCCTCCGCCACCGCTATAGGATGAGCTGCTGCCGGATGAAGATGACCAGCTACTACCGGAGGATGACCCGGCAGCAGTGCTGCCCTCAAAGGGTCCCATATCAAAGCTGCGCTGCACAAATTCACTGCCCCAACGGGAATACTGCACAATCAACCGAACGGCCAGAAATAGTACGCACAAGAATCCCCAAACAAAAACGAACCAGTCGGCATCCTTGATCCATGCCATGATCAGAACAGCGGGTATCAGCATCAACAAAGGCCCGATTAGCAGAAATGCGATCCAGGTGCCGGTGCCGCGTGTGCGTACAAACGCCAGAAACAAGTAATATAAAAATGATAAAAACCCGAACAGGAGCAGCAACATAATGACTCCACCAATCAAAATACCGGCCCATTCACCAATAGCCCGCCCGATCGGGTTTTTCCTGGCGGCGGACGTTTCTGCAGTCGAATCGGGCCGGATCTCATCAGTACCGCCTATGCTGTTGATAATGGCATCTACACCCGCCTGGATTGCCGCCGGGTAATTGCCCTGTTTCAGGCGGGGAACCATCGCCTGGTCGATAATTTGCTTACAGCGCGCATCGGGCAGTTTTTCCTCCAGACCATAGCCCACCTCAATGCGCAGTTTACGATCCTGAATAGCCAACAGCAGCAAAACCCCGTTATCCAGTCCCTTTTGGCCCAGGGCCCAGCTTTCCGCCGTTCGCAGACTGAACTGTTCCAGACTCTCACCCTCCAGAGAATCAATGACCAGTACCGCGATCTGATTGCCGCTGCTTTGCTGATATTGCAGCAGGCTGGCTTCAATGCGCTGAAGGTCATTTGCGTTCAGGTACCCGGCTTGATCTACAATCGAACCGGTCAAGGGCGGGACTTCACGCGCTGCAAGACCAGTGTTCCAAGAGGACAATACTAGCGCCAATATTACTGCGGCTCGCATCGATTTGCAGCCCGCGATTCTATTAAGAGGCTGTCCCAGAACAGCCTCTTGCAACACAGGAAGTGTTGCCACCTGCGAAATTTCTTTCGAAATTGAGCAAGGTGTGAGCAATTTGGGAGCTTTGCTTTCAAATTGCGTTCTGCGTCCCAAATACCACGGATGGTTTTGGGACGACTTCTAAGGAGCCGACGGACCGCCGGCGAGGAAAGCCAGGGACCTCGCGATTGATCCGCACTGGGATGGGAACAATTATTTTCAGGAGTCAACAAATCAGTCATGCGGACACCAGCTTCATCCGTAGTAGCGTCAATACAATCGAAATCGGGACCGGTAATGCATGCCGACCGAAATTGGTTACACCGCGCCGCTGCCCAAACCGTCGCATCTACACTACACCCAGGCAGTGCTGCTCAATCAATAAAAGGCGATGGTCCGATTTTCGATTGCTCTCTTTAACGAATTGATTTATTTATGGGCATGAATCCGGTTTCCTTCTGGAATGAGCGCTATCAAAACAAGGCTTATTATTTCGGCACCGCCCCCAACCATTTCATTCAGCACACCCTTGATCAAATTGGTCCGGTTGAAAATCAGACACTGATTGAGCTGGGCTGCGGCGAGGGCCGCAACAGCGTCTATGCCGCGGGAATGGGCTATGCCGTCACCGCGACCGATGTCGCCGATATTGGACTGCAAAAAACACGCGCGCTGGCAGACTCGAATCAGGTCGAGTTAACGACCCGTATCTTCGACATCTTGCAGGGCTCCATCCAGGCAGAGTACGACATGGTGATCCTGAGTTTTGTCCATATGCCCCCGGAACACAAAAACGATCTCTACCAGTGCATTTCGTCCTTATGCAAGCCGGGCGGATGCGTGATCGCAGAATGGTATCATCCCCGCCAGCGCCTCGACGGCTATTCCAGCGGCGGCCCCCAGGATCCGGCCATGATGGTCACCTTGTCCGAGCTGGAGGAAGTGTTCAACCAGCAACCCTGGCATGCCCGACATATTGAATACCGGCTCGATCATTTGCACGAAGGCCAGGGGCATGTCGGCCTGGCGGCTCTAAGCCGTCTGTACGCCTGCAAAGAGTCCTGACTGGCCGAACCCCCGGAACAGGCTACAATTGTTGCAGTACTGATTCTATGCGAGGCCGGTCTGCAGCCCGGGGCTTTAACTGCAGGTATTTTTGCAGCGCGGCCTTTGCCCTGGAGTTGTCCTTGATTTGGGCCGCATAAATCAATCCCAATTCACGCCAGGCCACCGCCTCGGAAGGCAGTCGCGCAGTCAGCGTTTCGTAGACTCGCACAGCACGGCTCCACTCTTTATTATCGCGGTACATCAAGGCCAGGTTGTAGTAAGCTTCCTTTGATTTGGGCTGCAATTGTATGGCCCGCTTCCAGGCCTTGCGAGCAGCTTCAAACTCCCCGAATTTCTTGAAAACATTGCCGGCATTATATTGCAGCCGGTAATGCCCGGGATTGTATCCGACCCCGCTTTGCATTACGCGCAAGGCTTCGAGTTTATTGCCATCTTTGGCATACCGGCGTGCCAGTTCAATCGTGGCCTCGGCATGGCCGGGTTGCAATAACAGCGCTTTTTGCCAGGCGGCCAGCGCTTCCGGGATCTGGCCGCTGCGACTGAGCACCAGGCCGAGCTGATACTGGACGGCCGCATCCTTTGGTTTCAGATCAGCGGCCTTGCCCAGCCATTGCAGTGATTCGGAATATTGCTTCTGTGCAGCCAAAATTAAAGCACTGTTAAAGATAGCCTCAAAATGACGCGGATTTACCTGAATTACCTGCTGGTATGCACGCAAGGCAGCACTCGACTGCCCCTCTTTTTGATACAGCTCGGCCAGCTGGTAAGAAACTGCCGCGTTCCCTGGCTGTTTCACCTGCCACGCTTTTAAAAGGCTCACGGCTTTTTGATTCTGACCGCTTTGCTTGTATAAAATGGCCAGATTGGTGGCCGCCTGCCATTTATCCGGCTCGAGTTGCAACAGTCGCAGATAACTCTGAATCGCGGCCCCGGTATGGCCGGATTTTTCCTGACTGACCGCCAGATTATAAAGCGCCTTGCTGTGTTTCGGATTGAGCGCAACTACGGCCTGGAAATGGCGGGCCGCCGCCTTGTAGTCCCCGCTTTTATAAACTGACTGCGCCAGATAAAAATGTGGTTTTTCCAGCTGCGGATTTCTTTGAATCGCATCCTGGTAGGCTTGTCGGGCTGTATCCGTCTGACCCAGTTTTTCATTGGCCCGACCATAATAATAATAATTTTCAGCTACCGCAGGCTGGGCTGTAATCGCTTTCTTGAAATAAACCACGGCTGCAGCGTAGTCACCGTTCTTGAAACTACTGACTCCCGCCTTGCGCGCCTCGGCGGCGATCTGTTCCTGCTCATCGTTCGTCTGGTCAGGTGCAGTGCGGGTCAGATCCAGTGAATCACTGCCGGCCTCAATCGCAGCGCTATTCTTTTTTGAGACTGGTAATTCCTGGTCCCCCGGATGGGAACGGGCAGCTTCTGCTTTCAGGCGGGCAATGCTTTGGCGGTAGCGACTTTCTATATACAGATTGCCGGGATCGTATTGCAGACCACGGGCAAAATAATCCGCAGCCTTTTTATAGTCGCCCTGATCATAATAATACTCACCGAGGGCGGCAAAGGCGGCACTGTTCTTCGGATCCAGCCCGATTGCCTTTTGCCAGCTCTGGAGAGCAGCCTCGTTTTGGCCCTTAAAACGGAAGGCCCGGCCCAAATCATAATGGATTTGACTATCCTCGGGCGCCAGTCCGGCCGCCCGTTGCAAGGCGTCCAGACCCTTGTCATACATCCGGTGTCGCAGATAAAACAAGCCTAGATTATGCCACGCCTGGGCTTTATGCTGGCTTTGGGTAACCGCTTTTTTGAGTATCTCTTCTGCTTTTTTCAGATCACCGCGGTCGGCATAAAAACGGGCCTGGCGGGCGTAGGACTCCGGGTCATCCGGTTCTACCTTTTCGGCTGCCTTGTATTCAACGATCGCTTCCCGTTTGCGGCCGGCTTCATAACGCACATCGCCGCGCCGGTTGTAGGCCCGCGCCCGTCGGGGAAACAGACTGCGCGCCTGGCTGGCAACTTCCCAGGCTTCATCCAGCAGTCCGTATTCGAGTAGCAATTGGGAGAGCCGGTTCAATGTATTATAACGAGTGTCTGGATCGAGTGTATCCAGGGCCAATACAGAACGCAGGGTAGCCACCGCCTCATCGCGTTTACCGCGTAAATGAAATAATTCGGCCAGGAGGATGCGATAGCGCGGATTATCGGGATGGGCCGCGACCAATTGCTGCAATTCATGAATTTCGGAGTCGATTTGATAAGGGAACTGCGGAGTCGGATGGCGATATTGCTGCCAGGCGGAGTGGACCTGAACCCCGAGTACAACGGCGAGCACTAGAATAATCGCATTCAATATTCCTTGAATCGTCCTCCGATGGGCTTGCATCCAGTTTTGCTTATAAATCATCTTCTTCTGTGATACCCTGGGTCTGGTTGTTTTCTTTGGGTTTTTCATTTTCGCCCGGCTTATAGCTCTGCCGGGTTTCGGCTGCAGTATTCAGCTGAATACACGGTCCTTCATCCCGGGCCGGGAATTGAAAATCCGGTTTCTCGATCAGGACGAGTGCCTTGTCGATAGCCGGGCCCTGCGGATCATTCGGGCTCAGTTTGCGAAATTCACGCCAGGCCTTGATGGTCTCGGCCTTGTCACGCTTGAGCTGATAATAAACCATCCCCATATAAAACAGATTACTATGCATATCGGGCCGCAGCTTATAGGACTCGCGAAAGGCAGCCAAAGCCTGATCGGCGTCCTTGCGTAGCAAGCGCACTTGCCCCAGGCGAAACCATTCTTTATAAGGATTCTTTGATAATTCTCTGGCGATTTGAAACTGTTCTTCTGCAAGCCCGTAGTTTTGCTGCATCAAATAGATATCACCGGCATACAAATACGCCTGGATATTTTCAGGCTCCGCGTCCAAAACACGTTTCAAGAGCTTGAGGGCAATATGATAGCGTTCCGCAAAGTAATGCTCCTCGGCCCGGACCAGCAGCGGATTGGGATTTTCAATCGGAGTGTCCTGGTCAGCGCCGGCATCGCTGTCTGCAGCCCTTTGATCCGTTGCGGGACTGCTTACATCCCCGGTAGCCGATTCTTTTTTTCCCGGTGAATCAGCGCTGCCATTTTGCTTGTCTGTCTGCAATCCGGAACCATCGTCTCCGCTTGGCGCGGTTGTTTTGCCTTGATTGGATTTTGACTCTGCTGGCGGCGATTGACTGGCGGTCGTTTTTTTATCAGCGCTCGCTTTATTTCCCCTTCCGGAGCCTGGCTGGCCTGTTGTTGATGAGGCTGGACTTTCGAGCGCTTTGTTTTGGCCCCAGAGACCAGAGTTTAGCGCGCCAGCCAGAATCATCAGGAGCAGTCCACCAGGCAAGAACGATCTGATGATTCGATGATAGTTTTTATGCAGAAAGATTGCCATGCACTGAGCCCGCCGGTTATGCGGCTTTTTGACGCCTGGTTTTACTATCGGTTCAATTCTGTACTTCTTTAAAAAGACACCAATACATACATGCCAGCTACACTGGCAGATTTTGGATTATTTTTTTGGTCCCGGTTTGGAAAAAGCACTCTTCGCAGCGCATTATGTCCGATTGTATGGGTATGGAAATTAATGGCCTGAATCCCGAACTAAACACAATGCTGAACCAGGGGCAATTGAGCGGTAGTAAAATCGCCCACTTGATTCAACTGCGGACTTTTGTCGATCAGCTGGCTGTCCGTCAGTATGTGCCGGCCAATGAAATGGCCGAACTAAAAAAACGCTTTGGTACCGCACCAAATGTCAGTAGCTGGGGAGACTACTTTCAAACCGAGCTTGCCAGTACGTGGTTCGAAGCCGATGATACCGAATTCAAGAAAATTCTGGATACGGTCCGTTTTGATCTGATCGCCGCCGCTCAGATTTTTTTGGATAAAGACGATCGCTTTTGCGCTGCTGTAGAGGCCAATGGCCTGGCTGCTTACGGCAAGGATGCGGCCGATTGGGACGCCAGTGATGAAGAGTCCGCGCATTTATATATATTATTGCAGTATTACACGGATATGCAATTGGATAGCGAACGTTTAACCCAAAGTGATCTCGATTGGTACCACCAACACTTGAACTCCATCACGGATGTACGGGCCGTCGGTTAGAGTTTTCATGAGAGATGTCCGCAGGCCCTGATGAAACCTGGTTTTCAGCCGATCACCCCACGGTGTGAAATGACTGGCGAATGGCACTGGCTGAAAACGCAGCGCTTTCCCACGGGGACAATCCAGGCGCTGCTATTCATTATGCTGCTACCCTGCCTGTCAGCTGGATTGTTGGCCCAGACCGCTGCGCAGGCGGATCCCCAACCGGATAACCAGACCCGGACCAGCAGCCAGGATGATCCTTTTGCGCCGACCCAGGCCAGCCGGGTGGCCGCATTGCAGCGTGAGGCGATTGCCGCTGATGCGCGGCGCCGTTTTTTGTATTTGCGAGAATTGGCGGCCGACGGCCATCAAAGGGCCGCTATCCGGGAAACTGAACGCTTTTTATTATTGTATCCCGATCATCCGGATCGGCGCTTCGCTCTGAAATTGATCGCAGACGCGCTGCGCGACTCTGGCGAGAACCAAAGCGCTGCCGTTTATTATCAGCAGGTCTGGCGTGAATTTCGTAACCACAAAACCGGAGCCGAATCGGGCCTTACAGCCGCGCGACTATTGGCTGACAGCGGACAATTTTCCGAGGCCCGCGAGATTCTGCAGGAAATAATCCAGGAACGGCCCTCTTCGGTTTTCAGCCGCCAGGCCGAGAATGAATTGCATAGCTACCCCCTGAATACGGCGCCCGCGAATGGTACGCAAAACACAGATCAGCTGCCAAACACGGCGCAAAATTCCAAATCAGACACAGCCGCCAGGACAAATGTCGCTGAGCAGAAAGCGGACACACAAGATACCGCTGCTGACAATAACCCGGAAACTCCGCTGATCGAAACGAATGATACAAGCAGCCAGACGAAAACTCAGGACAAAAATAAGCCGACCAAAGTCAATGATTCAGCGGGAGACGGCACACAGGAAAGCACAGTTCGCCAGACCGCTCCCAATGTAGGTCAGGGTATTGAATAGTCCTGGATTTTCACGCTTCCAGTTCTGGCTGGGGCCCGTCAGTCTGGTCCTGGCCTGGTGGGTTTGGGTTTCCTATGCCTCCGCCCATCCAGCCGCCTGGTTGAATGCGGATGCCTACTATTTCCCGATGTTGTATCGGGATCTATTCGAGCAGAGTTACCCCCTGAGCGGCTGGAGTCTGGCCACAGCCCCGGTATTCTTCCCTGATCTGCTGATTTTTTTCCCGCTGGCGCTGCTATCCAACGCTGTGCTGGCCATCTATCTTTATCCCCTGGTGTGGTCCCTTTTGTGGGTGCTCAGTTTATACTACGCATGGCGGACTGTTCAGGAGACTGATCCGGGCCGCGATCAACGCCTGCAAAGTCTGGGATTGTTATTTGCCCTGGGTGGAGTTTTATTCCTGCTCGCAGTAACAGTGGAAAGCCATTTGACCCCGTCTTTATATTCGTTAGTGCACCCGCATGGCAGTAGCCTTTGTTTGATCTGGTCGGCCGCATTTTGGTGGCGTTACCTGCATACGGCCCAATGGAAATCATTGGCCGGACTAGCTTTGATCGCATTGCTGACAATTCCATCCGATCGCCTTTTTTGGCCCCTCTGGGTGGCGCCCCTGGCGGCGTTGAGCCTTGTCCTGCTGCTGCATCCTTTTTATCGCCGGCGCTGGCAGCAGCTTTTGACGGCCCTGGGCGCGGTCTATCTAGCCGCCCGGACGGGTCAGGCTGCTCTTGATTGGTTGCGCGGTGCGGGGTATCTGTATTTTGGCCAGCTCAAAATCAAACGGGAACAGCTCGATGCCGGTTATATTGCGAGCCTGGTGCGGCTACCCGCACAGGCCTGGAGGGACTCACACCCCATCGAAATTATTTTGGCTGTGTTGGTCATCAGTATTGCAGCCTGGTATCTTCTGCGTCTCTGCCGGAGTATTGTTCTCCAGGGGCCGGTTTTTGCCGGCAATGGCCAGACCAAAAAATATTTTGCCTTGTTGTGGTCCGGCAGCCTGGCGGCCACCATCGGTGCCAGCAGTATGGTAGGCTATGTATATTATGAGGGCGATCTCTGGCATGCCCGTTACCTGAGCGGCCTGTTTAGTTTGAGTCTGCCCTTGCTGGTCTGGTCTGGCTGGAATGTGCGGCTACCGCGCCTCCTGCTCGCACTCTTTTCAAGCGGCCTTTCCATTTTGATTCTGATTTTTGGTCTGGACTATGCCGCCCGGCAGAAATTGCCCTGGAGAGCGGAGCACTTATATCTGGATCCAGTGGCCCGCTGCCTGGATGATAACAAAGAGCGCTGGCAGATCCAGGATGGTTTAAGCGACTACTGGAATGCCAAATCAGTGACCCTGTTTTCCAAACAGGGTATCCGGGCCCACCAAATTACCGGCGATGTAAATCCCTACCTGTGGGTGAACAATTTTTGGTGGTACTATGGCAGCTCCTCGAAACCGCGTTATACATTTATACTGCCCCGCCGTCTGGAGGAGCAGGCATTACGGGAAAAATTTGGCCCGCCGCACGCAATTGCCGACTGCGCTGGACAAGCAGTCTGGCTGTATCCGGACACACCGGACTCCCGCCTGGCCGGATTCCTGTCTCCGGCTGTGCTGGATCTTTGGCGCTCTACGATCGGGCGTTAGTTCAGGGCCCGGATTTATTACCATAACCCATTACCGGGTGTGTCTTGATTGTAGTCTGCCAGGATGTAATCCGATCGAATCTAGGTTGTTTTTAGAAGTCGTATCCAAAACACCCGTGGGTTTTGGGACGCAAAACACAATTGGACAGCAGAGCTCCCAAATTGCTCAATTTCGATAGCAATTTCGCCTTTTGCAACACAGGAGCCAAACCCATGCATACAAACAACCGTAGAACTTCCCGTTTCACAGATCCCATTGCCCGCCCGTTATCAGCCCCAGGCAAGCCGGCTAGAGGGCCGCATCCAGTTCATTGACTATGCATTGCGGCAAAATGCTCTGTCTGATAGCGCGGTTTTATGTACAAACGCTCAAACAGGGTCAAAAGCACCAAAGCCAGAAAAAAATAACCGCTGATGTACAGAATACGGACTTCCACAAGACCGATCGCCGGCGTAGTCTGCGTTTCCGGATTGGCATCCGGCTTCACATCGGATCCCAGGGGCATCCGGAATTTCAGAATAATCACTTCCCGGCTTTCCTGACGTTCTTTCAGCAGCGCCTGATCGGACTGGCTTTGTAATTGGTAATAGCGGTCCTGCAATATGGAATTCTCGCGTTCCAGACTGCTGACATTTTGACGCAGCCGCTCCAAACGATCCGAAAGTTGTTGCTGAACGATCCAGCCCACTTCTCCAAAAAACAATATGTATACGCTGACACCGATGACGGTGACCAGTGCCAGAAAAATGAGCCGGATCTGGACAGCTTTCAAACTGTTTACAGATTATAGAAACAGCTGCGCCCCGGATAGCTGGCGGCGCTGCCAAGCTCTTCTTCGATCCGCAGCAATTCGTTGTATTTGGCCAAACGGTCTGTGCGTGAGAGCGAACCAGTCTTGATTTGACCGGCATTCAGACCCACTGCGATATGCGCGATGGTTGCATCTTCGGTTTCACCCGAACGATGTGAAATCACAGCGCTGTATTTGGCCTTCTGCGCCATCTGCACAGCCTCAACGGTTTCCGTCAAACTGCCAATTTGGTTCACCTTTACCAGAATCGAATTGGCAATTGATTCATCAATGGCCCGTTTCAGCCGTTTGGTATTGGTGACCAGCAGGTCGTCACCAACCAGCTGGATTTTTTGGCCGAGCTCGGCCGTCAGCTTCTGCCAACCGGACCAGTCATTTTCATCCAGACCATCTTCGATCGAAATAATCGGGTATTTATTGCACAAATCGGCATACAAGGCCACCATTTCGCCGGCATCCCGTTTGCGGTTATCAGCGGCCAGGTTGTAGCATTGCTCATCTTTTAAATAGAACTCCGAAGATGCTACATCCAGACCCAGTAGAATTTCTTCGCCTGGTTTATAGCCCGCTTTCTCGATCGCCTGCATAATCACCGCCAGGGCTTCTTCATTGGATGACAGATTCGGTGCAAATCCGCCTTCATCACCAACCGCAGTCGCCAGACCCTTGGCATGTAAAATGGCCTTCAGGGCATGGAATGTTTCCGCCCCCGCTCGCAAAGCCTCCCGAAAGCTGTCAAAACCGGCCGGCAGGATCATAAATTCCTGAAAGTCAACTGTGTTGTCAGCATGAGAGCCGCCGTTAATAATATTCATCATCGGGACCGGCAGTTGGTTGGCATTGGTACCGCCTAAATAGCGATACAAGGGCAATCCAGAGGATTCCGCCGCGGCCCGCGCCATTGCCAAACTGACTCCGAGGATTGCATTGGCTCCCAGGCGCCCCTTGTTCTCGGTACCGTCCAGTTCGATCATCAGGTAATCATTTGCACGTTGGTCGAGCACATTGGCCCCCAGCAGTTCATTGGCGATCGTGGTATTGACATTTTCAACGGCCTTCAGCACGCCCTTCCCTAAATAACGGCCTTTATCACCATCACGCAGTTCGATGGCCTCGTGTTCACCGGTGGAGGCCCCCGAGGGTACCGCCGCTCGACCAACGACCCCGTCTTCCAGGTAGACGTCAACTTCTACGGTTGGATTGCCGCGTGAATCGAGTATTTCCCGCGCCTGGATGCCTGTAATGGCAATATCATCCTGTAACATAATTGTACTCCTTGTGGGCTGCTCTGGAAATCAGTATCATGAAGATTTCATAGCCTCTTAACAGGATTCCATCCGCATCAATGTTGGTAAAGCAGAATTCCGCCCCCGGAGGACAGTCTGCTTTTTTATCTTGCCATTCAGGGTCTGCCAAGGCTGATTGGTGCGGGGCCATAGCGCACATGAATATCGAAGAGCTCAATACAGTCGAAACCAGCGTCGAAACCTGGCAGGAATTTGTGGAATACAGCATGAACAGCGAATTCTACCAGCAGGCCCTCGATCGGGTCGGGCCGGAAAAAGCGTCCGCGATGACCATTCTGCATAACTATCTTTTGACCTTTTCTGCAGAGGAGCAGGCCGTTATCGAGTCCGATGTCCATCAGTTTTATAAATTCGCAGAAGGCTTTATCCGCGAGCTCAGCCCCTATCGCTATAATAAAAACGGCTACAACAACGAGGTCCGATCGGCCTTCATTGGCAAAATTCGCCAGTTGTTGCGCCGCCAAAAAGACGAACAAGGCCGTGTGCAATACCCGAAAAAGTATATTTTTATTCGCAACATTGTCAAGTTTTGCTCCTCGCTGAATTTCATCATCAGGATTCACGATGAATACAAGCAATTCCTGTTTCGTGAGATGCCCCAAATCCAGCACCAAAAGAACGGTTAATATGGTTCCGGCGCTGTGTTAAAAAGCATTCAATCAAAAATACTGGGTCTGTTTCTTACGCTGATTTTTATCATGGCTCTCGTGGCGGCGCTCTCTGTCTGGCGTACGCGACTGGTCAGCCGGGAACTGCAGTCCCTGACGACCGTGTATTTTCCGCTGGATCGCAGGATTGAAAACGCCGGGGCGCATGTCCTGGAGCAGGAAATATTTCTGGAGCGCATGATTGAGGAGTATCATATTCATCACAGCAACACCCAAAAAGCAGCAACACTGCACAAGGAGTGGTCCGAGCGCGGCCAACAAGCTAGCGCGGAACTCCAGGATGCGGCTGATCTCCTGGAACAACAGCGCCAGATCACAGCAGAACCCGATCAACTGGTACATATCGCCAGATTGCAGCTAATGCTGGAAAACAGCGCCGCAGATTACGCCGATTTTGAAGACCATTCCAAACGCATCTGGCAGCATTTGCGCAATCAACAATACCAACCGGCCAGTCTATTGGAAGCGGATCTACACACCGAAGAGGATCAGTTTGATCGGCAAATCGACAAGCTGCGCAGTGAAATCCAGCAGATTACAGCCTTGGCCGCGGACCGCGCCAGCCGGCATGAAACCGAAGTTATCGTATTGAATAGCATCACGACCTTGCTGGCATCGCTGATTGCAATTCTGACAGCGGTGTTCACAACCCGGCGTCTGGTACAGCCGATCCAGAATTTAATGAATGGCACCCGGGCGATTGGTGACGGCGACCTCGAAACCGAGATACCAGTCACTTCCAGTGACGAGCTCGGCAGCCTGACCCGCTCTTTCAATCAAATGATTGCCGAGCTGCGCGTAAAAGAGCGGATCAAATCAACCTTCGGTCAGTACGTGGACCCGCGCATTGTTGACCAGTTAATAGATGCCGACGGCAGCCCTTTGTCTGACGGCGAAAAAAAGGCAATGACGATCTTCTTTTCCGACATAGCCGGTTTCACGCCCATGAGTGAAATGCTGACCCCGGGCAGCCTGGTGGGCCTGATGAATGCCTACCTGAGCGAAATGAGCCAGGCGATCCGTGCCGAGCATGGCGTGATCGATAAATACATCGGCGATGCCATTATGGCCTTTTGGGGGCCCCCCTTTACCCCGGCCGATGAGCACTCCTATTTAGCCTGTCGGGCCGCTCTGGCCCAAAAGAGAATCCTGCCGGCCTTTAATGAACGCCTGCCGGATTTGCTGGGTCTGCGTCGTAATCTGCCGACCGTCCGTTTTCGGATCGGAATCCACAGCGGTGAAGTCATTGTGGGGAATATGGGCTCTGAATTCAGCCGCAACTTCACTGTCATGGGTGACAACGTAAACCTGGCGTCACGGCTGGAGGGTGTGAACAAGCTGTACGGGACGCAAATTATTGTCTCGGCTGCCGTGCACCAAAAATGCCATCCTGATTTTATTTTCCGCAAGCTGGACCAGATCACCGTCAAAGGCCGGGAAGAACCGGTTGTGATTTATGAACTCATCAGCAGCGCCGATGAGGCGGATGCGAACTGGCAGCAATGGATTCATAATTACGAGCAGGGCCTGCAGGCCTATTTTGGCCAGGACTGGGCCAGAGCACTACGATTCTTTCAGGATTGCCAAAAGCAAAACCAGGGCGACCGCGCATCCCGGCTGTTGATCGAGCGGATTGCGCACCTGAAATCCAATCCGCCCCCGCGCGGCTGGAATGGCGTATTCAAGCTGACCAGTAAATAAAGCAGTCGATGAAAGCCAAAGCCGCGTATACTGTCATATTCAGGGCCACCCTGGACCATTTAGATGATGACTACGTCCAAATGGCCGCGAATCTGCGCCAGCTGGCAATGGAAAAGTACGGCTGCCTGGACTTTATCAGCTTCAGTGCGGGCGGGCAGGAAGTAGCCATTTCTTATTGGCAGTCCATGGAACATATTCGCAGCTGGAGCCGGGATCCAGTCCATCGTCAGGCTAAAGAGCGCGCTTGTGACAGCTGGTACCATAGCTGGCAGCTTCAGATCTGCAAAATTGAAAGCAGTCGATATTCAGACCAGATCTGAACGGCCGAGGCTCCCGGAGCCCTGCATCGGACCCCATTGATTTTTCGGCCAGATCATAGAACATCTCCCGGGCAACTGAAAAACAAAAAGACCGCCCCAGTTGAGGCGGTCTGTGCTTCCTGAGCTGCCTGGCAGCTCAATGATCTAACGAACCAGGTTAACTGAACCAGCGTGCCGTTGCTTCAGCACCAATCTCGATGCCGGTCGCCTTGGCTCGCTGGACAAGGGTCCAGAAGCCGCGATAGGTAGCGCGATCATGCAACTCTCCATCGTGCTGGATCGGTCCCCAGGCTGCATCCTGGGCGGCCATTAAAACTGCCACGCCCTTTTCGACTTCGCTGTGATCCGGCTGCATGGCATCCACAATCGCGTCAATTTGAGTTGGGTAAATCGACCACATCCGCAGGAAACCAAATTCGTTGCGGGCCCGGCTGGCATCCGCTTTGGTTTGCTCATAGTTCTTCAAGTCGAGGGTTACATTGTGCGCGGGGACCACACCATTACGCAGCGCGGCAGCAACCATATTAGCTTTACCGCGGCGCAACAGTTCATGATCAAATTGGCCGGGACTCTTCATGTTCGAAAGAGCGATTGCGCCCTGGTGGCCGGAGATAAAATCCATTAATCCGAAATCAAGAACTTGCAACCAGGGCAAAGCGGCGATTTGATCAACCTCTGCCAGGGCTCCCTGGGTTTCAATCAGTACATGGATTGGAATTTCGCGTTTCAACCCGGCTTTGGCGGCTACATTCTGAATGTATTCGATCATCTCCTTGACCTGGCTGGCCGCAGTGGGTTTGGGAATTGTGATGTAGGCCAGTCTTTCGCCAGCGCCATTGACCAGGATATCGACATCTTGTTTCCAGTATTGATTGGAGTAGTCATGCACGCGCACGCCGGCCTGATTGTGCTTGTTATGCTCAGAATTAGTCAGCCGGACAATCATTTCAGCGTGATCTTTTTCCTGACCGGTTTGGGCGCCGTCTTCACAATCCTGGGTGATATCAAAAACCGGTCCCTTTTCCTCTTGAAAGCCCAGGGCTTTCATAATCATTTTCTCATTGCCGGCAAAGTGCTCACAGCTGGGGATTACCGGAAATTCTTTTTCGCCCGCAAAAAGGGCTTCGTGGGGATGTACTGCCATATTAATTGCTCCTGAATCTGTAAGACCGCCTTACAGTGCTGACCCGACAGTTTCTGGCCGCAAGACGACAGATCAAGCCTTTTTAGGCTGATGACGAGTCTCTAACTCCTGGCTGATCTCCTCAATAGATATGCCGGCATCGACCAGCAATACCTGCAAATGAAACAACAGATCAGCAGATTCGTAAATCAGCTCGGAGCGATCGGGATTTTTGGCTGCAATGATCACTTCGCCCGCTTCCTCGCCGATTTTCTTCAGGATCCGGTCCCGACCGCCGTCAAAGAGCCTGGTCGTATAAGAGTCATCGGGGCGTTCTTTATATCTAGACTGCAGCAGCTGTTCCAGTTCAATCAAGAATTGCATAATTATAGTTTTTTCATCACGCCTGAGAAGGCAAGCCACATGTCACTCGGACTGACGAACTGAATACCATCAGCAGGCATCTGCAATTCCGTTCCCGACAGCTCGATCTGACAGTGCAAGCGACGCTCCTGAATCGCCTGGAAGGTTATTTTCAACTTCACCCGCCCCCTGGGTTGATTGGTCAGCAAGGCATAATCAGCATCAATGCTCAGCAGCAGCCCTTCCAAAGGCAGCTCTAGTTGCGTCTCCAGGGCATGACCGGTGGCAGCACCATGGGATGGGCGGCCCTGAAAGAAAACCCGGCCCGGTTTTTTACTTTTCAGACCAAGTCGCAGGCTTTTGCCTTTGGGATGATACCGGCATTCCAGTGCAACCCCGGCGTGAATATCACACCATGGCAGGGCGTGGATACCCTGTCCGCTCCAGCGAGACTGGAGCAAGGTCATCAACTCGCCTTGCGTGGCAAAAAACCGATAGACCCGATCAGCTTCGGCCGGACTGGACATACTGTCGATTATGGAGCGACTCGCCCACTGTATAGTCCTAAAAATTTGCCGATTGGCACCTATACGCCGAGGATGAAGCAAACGGTGGTGCACCACAGAGACTTTCGGATGTCCGTCGGGAACAAAAGGCCTGCTCTGGTTTGTAAGAGCCGCAGCCGTACGCCCGTTGCGGATGCATGTTTACGGGTTTGGCAAACGACCCAAAAGATCCATGACAAGCCGGCGGCGCAGAAAGAGGAGCAAAGCGGAACAAAAGAGCACCACCAGAGCCAAACCGAACAAGAGTCCGCCATCGTCTGCAACCACAATGCCCAGTTTGCCTAGATGGGCCGCAATCGCGCCAATCATGCTGCAGCCAGCCAAAAAGGCGCCAAAAACGTTCCAGCGCGGCAGCAAGAGCAGCACCACAGCAATGCTCTCGATGGTAGCAGCTGCATAGCGGCCCCAGGGCTCGACTCCCAGGGTTTCAAAAATGTAGATGCTTTCCGGGGCCCCGCCGAATTTAAAAAAAAGGGTTTGGCCCAGGATCAAGGCGATGAGTATTTGTAGACCCCAACTGAAACGATTTTGCATCATAATGCTCCATGAAAAAATCAATTCATAAATTCTGATAATTTTCACAATTAGTCAACCAACTTTGTTTGCCCGGCCTGCTTTTTTCGCAAACCCGGACCGGATGCTTTGACCGCCTTTTTTCCTTTGACAAAAACAACAAGAGGTGCCGTCAATCTTCCGTGAGCCATCGAATCGCAAAAAACTGGCTGCGGGATGCGGGTCGGGGCTGTTTGGTACAGGTCCTGGCCGGTCTGATCGTCATCCCGATCCTGGGCCTTTTTTTGTTCTATCCTTTGTATCTGGCCAATCAGAGCCATGATCCCCGCGCATTTCTGTGGGTGGGGATCAGCGCTGCGATCGGAATTGGACTCTTAATCGGCAGCGCCCTTGCCATTGGTCTCTTCATTCGCCGGCGACAAGTCCGTTTGATCGATGCCGCGATGGAACCGTTGGGCCTGTCAGGCCAGAATTATTTGCGTGGCCGTCAATATCACGGCAACTGGTCCGGCCGATCACTGGACATTTATTATTCTCGCGGCCCCAGCCTGGAGATTTACGTGTCAGCGCCAACGGCTACCAGGGTCTCCTTTCGCAATGCATCGCGCACAGGCAGCCGGATAGCCAGCTGGATGGGTCAGGAGCAGATCAGCACCGGGGATCAATTACTGGACTCCGCTCTGTTGATCCATGCAGCCGATGCAGAGTGGACCCGCCAGTTAGTGGCCCAGCCGGGCATAGCAACCTTTCTGATGGATAGCCTGCAGCCAATCGACGGGTACGAACTGCGAAATTTGCAAATCCAGCCCGACGCATTGCGTTTACACTGGCGCCGCTTTACCCTGCAGCGGCTTCAGCCGGCCACAATGCCGGTCCTGCTGGAAGGCCTGCTCAGGCTCGCCACTGCCATTGCGCGCTTGCCCGCCCCTGGCCAGCAACTGCAATCAACTGCAAGCGAACTTTGGCTGCAGAGAGATCGCAGTCGACTGCATCGAATCCAGACCCGGATTCTGGCCGGTTTATCGGCCTTGCTAATACTGCTGGTGATTGCGATTTTACTATTGATCCACCTGGCTTTCCAGGCATCGTAAGCGCACAGAAATCACGCTTGACAAAAAGCTCGCCGGGCATCCCCATTCGGAATCAATGCAGCCACTGCTTTCATAATGCAATCTGATCGGGAGCACCGTTATTAATACCAATCCAGAAAAACGCTTCCGGCAGGGGTTTCGTCATCGGGTATTTTGGCCGCCGTTCCTGTTACTCCTTGGTTCCGTTTTATTCAGTCTGCTCTATCCCGGCGACTTTTTGCAATGGCTCACCGATACCAATCGCGAAATGCTCGATCTGAGCGCCTGGCTCTTTAGCATTACAGCGTTTGGCATGGTTGTCCTGATCATCATTATATTCTTAACCCGTTTCGGTTCGATTCGAATTGGTGGCCAGGATGCCAAACCGCTATTGTCGCGCTGGAGCTGGTTTACCGTTATTCTATGCACCACAATCGCCATCGGAGTGCTCTTTTGGGCAGCGGCGGAACCTTTGTATCACCTGAATCAACCGACGCAGGGTAGCGGTGCCAATCCGAATACATACTCGGCGATGCGCTTTTCATTGGCCACCATGTTTATGCACTGGTCGTTTACACCCTACGCTCTCTATGCTGTGCCAGCCCTGATGTTTGCCATCACCTATTATAATCTGGGACAGCCATTCAGCCTGGGCTCGCTGCTTGCGCCATTATTGGGAGATGCTTTTGCCCGACGCTGGAGCTGGCTAATTGACATCATCGCGTTGTACACCCTTGTAGCCGGCATGTCGGCATCGCTGGGCACTGGAATCCTGGCTTTGGCTGGCGGATTGCATCATATCCTGCCGGAACTAACTGGAGGCAGTCTGCTGTATGGATGCCTGATTGGGCTGGTCGTTTGCACCTTTGTGATTTCGGCTTCCTCGGGTCTGATGAAAGGGATCCGCATTCTATCGGATCTCAATGTAAAGTTTTTTATTTTTTTAATACTTTTTGTTTTAATAACCGGACCAACTGTGTTCATGCTCGACCTCGGCCTGGAATCCCTGGGAGATTTTCTGGTTCATTTTGCCGAGCGCAGCGTTTTTAGCGGCGAGGGAGCCGATGGCGAGTGGGCGCGCCAATGGACCGTTTTCTATTGGGCCAACTGGCTGGCCTGGACACCGGTGACGGCCCTGTTTTTGGGGCGCATTGCCTACGGCTACACAGTTCGCGACTTTATTGTGATGAACTTTTTATTGCCCTCCCTGTTTGCCATCTGCTGGATCACAATTTTCAGCGGCACAACGCTGCACATCCAGTTTTATCACCAGGGTCTGCTGACCCTGTTGCAATCTAGCGGCCCCGAGGCGATTACGTACGCTATCCTGGAGACCCTGCCATGGTCCCGTTTTATCATTCCTTTTTTTCTGTTGCTCAGTTTCGTATCCTTTGTCACTGCAGCAGACAGCAACACCAGCGCCATGAGCAGTATGAGCACGAGCGGCATCAATCCCGACAATCCGGAATCCAGAACTTCGGTCAAGATTATCTGGGGAAGCTTGATCGGGGCCATGGCCTGGATCCTGCTTTCCCGAGGCGGTATCGAAGGCATCAAGATGCTTTCCAACCTGGGCGGATTTCCAGCATTGATCCTGGAAATACTGGTTGCAATGGCGCTGATCAAGGTTATCATTACCCGCAAGGGCCGCGCACCCGCAAACAATTCGAATGACAACTTCGTCAAAGCCAAACCGCCCCGATAAACCGACTGTGAATCCTGGATCCTTGACAGAGAGACGACTTTGACGATTTTCGAATCACCCGCCGATTATTTCCTGGAACAGGGTGAATTGGCTGATGCAATTCAGGCCCTGCGCCATGAGCTGCAATCCAGAACACCGCCGTCTGGTCAATGGCTTGAGCTGGCCCTGCTGCTCTGTCTTCAGGATTATGAGCAACACTGCCAGGAAATCAGAAACTTGCATGCGCTATCCGAACCGGAGCAACGCCGCAGCGGTTTATGGAACTATGTCGGCGGAGTCATGGCTATCAAGGAACACCAGTATCCGGATGCCATTGCATGCTTCCGGCAGTGTACTCGCCAGAATCCGGCCGAATGCTCCTACTGGGCGGCGCTCGGCGAAGCACTGTATCTGGACTGCCAATACGAGCAGGCGCTGGCCTGTGTCCAGAATGGCCTGGAAATTGATGACGAAAACGAGCAATGCCGTAACCTGCGCACCAGCGTTTTACTTGCCCTGGGACGACAATAGATGATGCCGGGCAAGCAAATCATGCGCCGACTCGGCCTGTGGCCGGTCCACCCGGGCTGGGAAAAGGAATCTGCTCGTCAAGCCCGTGCCTGGCATTCCATCTTTATGCCGGGCGTAGTGGGGATTTATCCAGTCTGGTCGCTGATTGACTTTTTTCTGATACCAGACCACTGGTATCAAATCCTGGTACTACGCTGCCTGACCGTCACCTTGATCCTGGTTGGCTGGTTATTGATGCGCATGCGACGCATATCCAGCCAGGCCGGCGGACACATTCTAGGGTGGAGTCTGTTTGGCAGCCTGGCCTGGACAGCCGCTTTGAGTCATCCGGCGGACAACACCTATACGATGGGTCTGGCGGCTGCGTTTGCTGGCTGCGCCCTTTTTTTGTTTTGGCACTGGATGCATTCCTTGCTGCTCTACAGCAGCGGCCTCGCTCTTTATCTTGTATTTCAGCTGACTCCCGGTGGGCGCACCTTCGATCAGATCATATTGCAAGGCGGCCTGTTCCTCTTCACGTTCAGTATATTTTGCATCCTGATTATCCAGGTACGCCAGACCATAGCCTGGCAGGAGTATATTACCAGACGGCGCCTGATTCATGCCAGACACCGCTTGATGCGTGAAGGCAATCATAAGCAATGGCTGCTGGAATCTATTCAAGACCGGGAACAATTGCTCGCCGAAGAACTGGACATAGCGCGCGGGATTCAGCAAAGCATGCTTCCCGAAATGCCCTATGAAACCGCCCGCTACCGGGTCTCCGGTTGGTACCAGCCCGCGCACACCGTCGGCGGAGATTTCTTTGACATTCTCGAGCTGGACAACGGCGATTTGGCTGTATTGCTGGTTGATGTTTCGGGACATGGCATTCCGGCAGCCCTGCTGACAATCCTGGTCAAAATCGCTTTCCAGCAATCAGCGCCGCAGTGTAGCACAGCCGCTGAAATTCTGCTTTCCATCAATCAAACCGCCTACCAGACAATTCGCACAATTGAATACCTGACAGCCCAGTGCCTGATCCTGCCCGCTGACGGCGGCGTCATCGACCTGGCCAGCGGAGCGCATCGTCCGGCATTGCTGTACAAGCATCAGGCAGGTCAGGCGCAGGAAGTAATTACCCAGGGTATGATTCTGGGCCAGTTTCCAAGCAATGAATTGAGTATTTCCAGCCACAAAATCCAAATGGAACAGTCTGACCGCATTTGCCTGCTGACGGATGGCATCGAAGAAAGCCGGAATCGCCGCAATCAAAGCTATGGAGTCGCCCGCCTGCTGAATGATATCCAGGATAACTGGCATGTAAATCTGGAAAACCACAAGAATCGCTTCCTGCGCGCCTGGAGCGCCTGGCGTCAAACCAAAGAGCCGATCGACGATTGCAGTCTGCTTCTAATCGAAAGAAAAAGCTGATCCAACTGACGGCCAGGAGCAGGCCTGAAAATGGAACCGGGTCTGGACCGGCAACGGAACAATGGGCAGTTCCAGGTCCTGAAGCCCGGGGCTAGCGAGCAGGACCGGCTCGCATACCGGTTTTCTGAGCGTCAGTGAATTCGATCTGGAAAAAAGAAAAGTCCGCCCCCGCAGGAGGCGGGAGCGAACAGGCCCGACAAAGGCCAGATGTTTGTCGGTCGGTGCCTTAGCCAAGCAGCTTGAGAACACCCTCTGGCCGCATACCTGCCTGGGCAAGCATAGCGACAGATGTTTTTGACAAAATTTGGGAGCGAGTCAAATTCACCATCTCCTCCGCCATATCAGTGTCGCGGATCCGTGATTCCGAGGCCATCACATTCTCGTAGGCATTCATGATCCCTTTGGCAGCATGCTCCATACGGTTGGCATAGCCGCCGAGATCCGAACGCTGGCGCAAGATCTTGCCCAGAGCATCATCGGCCACGCCGATGAGTTTATTGGCCCCGTCAACTGACGAAACGCTGACCGCGATGTTGCCATTGCCCCTGAATCCAAGGGACTGAGCCGTCATCGTGGCAATAAACACCCGCTCGCGTTGTCTGGCATTCGGTCCCATGTGAAACCACATAGAGCCGGTCCGTGACCCTTGAGCGAATTTGCCCTGCAACAATTCGTAGCGATTAAACTCGGCTTGCGACGCAATCCGGTCTACCTCGTCTACGAGTTGTTGAATCTCGACCTGAATGAGCTTCCGATCTTCATCACTGTAGATGCCATTGGCTGACTGGACGGACAAAACCCGCATCCGCTGGACGATATCGGTAAGCTGTCCCAGATACCCTTCGGTAGTCTGAACCAGGCTCATACCGTCCTCGGTATTGCGCGTTGCCTGACGGAGCCCTAGAACCTGCGTACGCATTTTCTCGGAAACCGCCAGTCCCGACGGGTCATCGCCAGCCCGGTTGATCCGGACTCCCGATGCCAGTTTGGCCATCGACTGATCTACATCCCACTGATTAAACTTCAGAGCGCGGTGCGCATTAACTGCGCTCATGTTGTGATTGATAATCATGCTGCACTCCTTTTGCTTCTCTTGTGTTCAGCTTCCTTGCCGAACAGGAAAACAATCCGAACCCGCAGGTCCGTGTTGCATTCCCTCCCCGACCAGCACCGACTGACCGGTCAAAGAGAGAATGCAAAAGAGTTCATTTGCTTATCAATGCGCAAGCGTGGGTTTTGACACACCTCCCGTTAAAGTTCCTGCTTGTTTCACCGAGACTGAAAGGGACAGACCGCAACCATTACCGTGCTGTCCGCTTTACAATCCAGGCAACTGCGCTAGTTAGCGCAGCAGCTGCAGCACAGATTGCGGACGTATGTTAGCTTGCGCCAGCATGGACGTTCCGGACTGTACCAGAATTTGATTCTTGGTGAAAGCTACCGACTCTTCGGCCATATCCGTATCCCGAATGCGGCTTTCCGATGCCTGGGTATTCTCATACGCAACCATGAGACCCTTGGCGGCATGCTCGAGTCGATTCTGATAGGCTCCCAAATCCGCGCGTTGCTTGTTTACCTTGTGCAAGGCATCGTCTACAACGCCGATCGAGATATTGGCCGATTCAGCAGTCGACAGATTCGCCTGAAAATTGCCATCCGCAGTTTTCAGACTCAAGGCCTGGGCGGTCATGGTCGCAATGAAGACCCTCTCACGCTGATGCTGATTGGGACCAACATGGAACCACATTGAGGAAACTCGCGAACCGCGCGCAAACTGACCCAACAGCAAATCCTGCTTGTTGAATTCAGCTTGTGAAGCGATGCGGTCCACTTCATCAATGAGTTGGGAAACTTCCACCTGGATCATTTGGCGATCCTGGGCGGTGTAAATCCCGTTGGACGCCTGCACCGCTAAAGTACGGACCCGCTGCAGAATATCGTTGATTTCCTGCAAGTAGCCTTCGGTGGTCTGAATCATGGACATACCGTCTTCGGTATTGCGTTCGGCTTGCCTGAGGCCGTTGATCTGCGTGCGCATCTTTTCAGACACCGCCAGACCAGAAGCATCATCGCCAGCGCGATTGATCCGCATACCGGAAGACAGCTTTTCCATGTTCTTGCTGACTTCCCAATTCTGGAACTTTAATGTTCGGTGCGAATTAATCGCACTGAGGTTGTGGTTGATGATCATTCGTGTTTCCTCCCTGAAACATTTTTTCGTGTGTAACCATTGGCCCTCTCAACCTGGAGAGCTTTTTATCCCAGGCATCACAAAATCCTTTTTGCGATGCCACGGTCTTTTCCATTGGTTTCTATCGGGAGGCGGAAGCAGCACCTTTAGGGTCCGAAGAAAAAAAATCTCCGCACCCCCTTTTTTTTCGCTGGTCTCGCAGCCCCTTGCAGGCTGCCAGATAATTTATTATTCGGCTATCCGGCGCGGCCCTTGAGCGTTTTTTGGAATCTGGCCCCTTTTTTCATCCGCTAGTCAGACTTTCCTTTCCGCCGGGGTCCCCGGATCAAATCTGGTCCCATGCGGCTCTTCCCTTCCCTTGTGCGCTGGCAACTGATCCTGCTGCTCTTGCTGCCGGGAACGAACCAATGCGTCGCCTATCTTGGGCAGGCCACCATGGGTCAGCTGGAAATCATGTGGTACCGGCGTCCGATCGAGTCCGTAATCCAGGATCCCGCCACACCAAAAGAGATGCGCGCCAAACTGCTGTTTATTGAATCGGTCCGGGAGTTCGCCCGCCAGAAGATGCACCTGCAAGTGGATCAAACCTATCAACAGATAACAATTCTGGATCGCGACAGCCTGGCCTGGAACGTTAGCGCCAGCGATCGGCTGCAATTCCAGGCTCTGGAGTATTACTTCCCGATTGTTGGGACCGTACCGTATCTGGGATATTTCGACAAAAAGGATGCCGTCGCCAAAGTGCAGGAGCTGGAAGGGGAAGGCTACGACGTGGCTCTCTCGGAAATTGGAGCCTATTCGACTCTGGGATGGTTTGACGATCCGCTTATCTCTACCCAGCTAAAAGCTTCCCGGCCCTATCTGGCCGAACTGTTGATTCATGAATGCAGTCACGCAACCATATGGTTTACAGATGATGTGCGCTTCAACGAGTCCTTCGCCAATTTCACCGGGCAACAGGGTGCGCTTGAGTTTTTACAGCATAGCTGGGGCGCGAAGGATCCCCGCTTGCAAAAAATGCTGATTTTCCATTATGAGCAAATTCAGCTGCGTCAATGGTTTCGCGATACGGCGCGCGCACTGGAAAATAATTACGCATCCAATCTAGACGATCGGGCAAAACTGCTTGCCAAAGCAAAAATCATCGCTGCATTCCAAAACAAGCTGCGTAGCAAGCAGCTGGAGATGCAGGTCCTGAATTTGCAGCCTCTGATTGAAAAAAAACTCAATAATGCTCATTTTCTAGCCTGGTTGCGGTATAATTCAGGGCAGGCCTTTTTTCAGGAAACCTTCAGTCGATGCTCCGGCGATTGGAGCTGTTTTTTAACAAAAATCAGATCCTTGCGCGACCTTGATAAAGAAGAAAGAAAAAAGTTGCTACTATAAAGAATTTTTACTGCTTTTTCGGTTGACTCTTAACTGAACGTCGTTTTTTTGTACGTTAACGAGTGCAAAGTTATAATAATTTTAGCACATAAAGGAATTTAAATAATGGCCCAAAACAATAGTGATCTTTTTTTAACGATGGGAGCGGTCCATCGAGGCACGTCTGATTGGGTACGCACCAATTTGAGCGGCAAGGGACGCCATTCGGTGCTTTCCCTGTCCATTCTCAAGTACCTGGATGAAAACAACGGTATCGCCCAGGGGGAGCTCGGCCTGGTCTTGCGACGTGATCCCATGACCATGAGTCAGGCAATTCGCGCCTTGCAGGGCAACGGCCTGATCACCAGTCAGACGGACAAAGAAGACAAACGCATCAAACGTCTAAGCCTGACGAAAAAAGGCGCTAGTCTGGCAAAAAGCATAAAAAGCACAGAAGACAAGTTTTTAGCGGCCCTGACAAAAAAATGGGGCAAAACGCGTGTCAACAAACTTGTCAAAGATATAGAAGACATGAATCTTTTCCTGAACGAGTTCCTGGAAACCTGATTCGCATTCTAGAGCCAGCAGGCAAAGGCGAGCAAAATCAGGAGTCGCCAATCAGCAAGTAACGCTGATGGGCCCAGTGTAAACTATGGCCCACCAGACGGTGCGTGGCTTGCACTGTTGAAACTGCAGGCCGTGGGCAGCCGGGTCCGGTCCCGATCGATTCCACGAATTCAGTGTAAACGAATCCCATACAGGCCCTGCGTCCCTGGTGTGAGAATTGAAAAACAAACAAGCCTGGCTGCCTGACGGGGTTTGGGTCGCGAGTCGCCTCCGAGCAAGGAAATATCTCCAGAGGCGGTTCCGTGGCCCGGATTTGGTAACGCCTGGTAGCATCATAATCGCATATATTATAGAGTAGTCTGCCCCGTAAGGCGTAACAGAAGGTATGATGGCGATACAGCCAAATGCGTTCGGGGCCTGTCCAGTCCGGTCGGGCATGCCTGGCCGGATCGAGAGGGTGCGTCCGACCTGCCCGGCGTACGCGCTGCCAACGGATGCGCTTTAACGCCAGTACATGCTGGTGCAAGCGGACCAGGGACGCCTTGTCGCTATCCTTGCGCTGGATGGAGTCCAGTTGGGATACACAAGCCTGAATCTGGCGCCTGGCGACCGCTGGCACATCCCGCGCCTGGCGTTGCATGAGATCCAGCAATGCCCGCAGCTGCTGTAAATTCGAACTACAAACATCATAGTCCGATTGGGTCTTTTGCAGGCACTGCTCGGCTGCCTGCACCGTGCGTTGAAATTCCACGGCCGCCTGTACTTTCATTGTACCCTATTTTCGACAATCCAACCGACGGAACCTGAATCAGTTCGGCCCAAAAGTGTTTATCGCCCGATAGCTGCGGTTTTGACTTGACATCCAAACTCAGCTTGCGAATCGAAATTCATGGCTATCGATGTTACCGAATCCAGCTTCCAGCAAGATGTGCTAGCAGCGTCTGACCATACGCCCGTGCTGGTGGATTTTTGGGCTCCCTGGTGTGGGCCCTGCCGTATGCTGGGTCCGGTATTGGAAAAAGTCGAGACGGACAGCGGATCCTTCATCCTGGCTAAAATCAACACCGATGAAAATCCGGGCATAGCCAGTCAATATCGCATTAGCGGAATCCCGGCGGTTAAACTCTTTCATAACGGGACGGTCATCGGCGAGTTCACCGGTGCCTTGTCAGAGGCCATGGTACTGCAATTCCTCGAGAAACACATCCCGGATCCGGAAAGTGAACGTCTTTTGGAACTAGCCCGGATTGATCCCTTACAAGCGGCAGCAGCAATGCTGTCCAGCGGCAAAAATGGCCCTCAAGCCAGCGCCATTTACTGGCAGGCTGTCCTTGCTCAAATCCGCACAAACCAGGACAAAGCCGCCATTTCGCAGTATCTGGACCAGATTCCGCCGGGTGGGCAGCAATTCAGCGAGGCAGCCAATGCATTGCGCGAGTTTTTCAAGAATGCAGACGCTCTTGGGCCGCTCAGTAGTCAGTTATTGTCCAGTCTGGATTCAGAGCCGCAGACTCGCAATCTGCTTGATCAGTTGCTCGAAGCGGTTGCGGAAGCGCCAACCGACAAACGCGAGGCGCCCAAACAGGAACTGCTACTGGCTTTTCAGCTGCTCGGTCAAACTAACCCGATTGTGAATGAGTACCGGCGCAAGCTGTCCTCCATTTTGTTTTAATATGCAGCTAGATTTTCGTCGGCCGGGGCAGCCGCTCCAAATTCGCCTCCTGTTTGTCTGCCTGGGCAACATCTGTCGATCGCCCACCGCAGAAGGCACCATGCAGCATCTGGTTCAGCGGGCCAAACTGGATCGTTGCTTCCAAATCGACTCTGCCGGTACTTCAGCCTGGCATGCAGGCGAAAAAGCGAATGCAACCTCGCGCAAGATTGCGCGGACGCATGGCATCGAGCTGCAATCCCGGTCGCGACAGTTCCAGACCCGCGATTTTCAGTCTTTTGACCTGATATTGGCGATGGATAGCAGTAATTATCAGGAGATCCTGAAAATGGCTCGCAATCCGCAAGATGAGTCCAGGGTGGTCCTGTTTCGCACCTTTGATCCTGAATGCGATCCCTTTCACCCCGAGGATGTCCCCGACCCCTATTACGGCGGCCTGGACGGCTTCCAGACGGTCCAGGAAATCATCATCCGCAGCTGCCAAAATTTGCTTGACCGTATACGACAGGACTCTCAAATCTCCACATAGGATACACCCTATCGTATACAAGAGGAGACACCAATGCCCTATTACAATTTTAAATGTATGGAATGCGAATCAATTACCGAGGTCAAGGCCTCCATGCAAGAAAAGGAAGCGGGCCTGGCGGTCGAGTGCCCGAACTGCAAATCCAGCAATACCACGCATGTCTTTGGCAACATTGCCACCATGGTGGGATCCAGAAGCAGCGCACCGGCGTCTGCTTGCGGGTTGCCTGCCGGCGGCGGCTGCGCCAATGGTGCGTGCGGGCTATTCTAAACTGGCCCGCTCAGGCGCCCATCGTCGATTGTAATAAAAGCCCCAGCGCCTTGTCGTTGATCACAGTCACCTTTTTCAGGTTCTGCAGGGCCGCCTCTGCCCCTGGAGTTAGCCTGGCACCAGCGACCACAAAGCCCAGACTGGCCTTGTGTTCATTCATGTAGTTTTGTTGATCACGAATAAATATATCCGAGATCGGCTGGTTGGACCACTGCCGAATACGAAAGAGCGCCATGACCTTCTTGTCCGTAACGCTTTGCGTTAGAAAATCAAGGCCATCCTTGTCTGATTTCTTTAATTCCTTTTTAACTTTAAATCCCTGTGACGCAATGATGCGTTCGCAAGCCATATGAAAGGCGTCCCCGCTCAGCGAGTTAAATCGATTGATCAACTCACTGGGATCAAACTCATTTTTTTTGTCGCGAATGCTCTTTTCCTGACCATCCTGGGTGAAAAAGCTTAATACATCAAAACTGACACTCTGACGCAACCCGGAGATTTTATAGATCAAATCCTCGGCAAACCGAAAACGCACCCAATCTTGCATGTGGGCCACAAAATCAAAATTACGGGGACTGATTTCGTCCAGCCGGGCCACCTGCTCTTCCAGGTCCATTCGGAAATCGGCCACTCGCAGTACCGTTTGGTCAGCGGGATTATTCACTTCCAGCTGTAACAGATGGTCATTGGCTTTTTCCAGATCGCCGCTCCACATGGCCATATAGGCCACCGCCAGACGCGCATCGTATTCCTCATCCGTCCAATGAAATTCCGCGGCCATTTGCAGGCACTGCTCCGCGTAGGATAGCGCCTTCTTGAAGTCCTTCTTTAAATACCAGCTGGCGCAGGCCATTTTACGACCCAGATACAGGATCATAGGATCGGTCAGGTGGGCCAGCAACTCCTCCACCAACTCCAGGGCGGTTGCCGGATCGCCGCTCCTGAATGCATGCAAGGCGGCCAGAAAACTGCCCGTCTGATTGGTGTTATCCTGGGCCAGTGCCAGTTGAAAAGCTTCGCTGGCTTCCTTCCCTTTTTTGACCATTGCCTGACAGACTGCCAGAGCGATGCGATAATCCACCTTATTGGGCGCAACCCGTACCAGGCGATTGAAATAGCGAACGGCCGTATCAAATTCCGCCTGACCGGCGGCCAAAAAAGCGATATGGGCCAAAGCATGTTCGTTTTTTTGGTCGAATTGCAGAACAGCCATGAAATTCTCAAATGCCTGGGGGTATTGATCGCGCTGATAATAAATCTGTGCAATGCGCAGGATGACTTCCACGGCATGAACTTCGCCAACGAAGCGATTGATACGCTGTATCTCCAGCAGATGTTCCAACTCCTGGTCCTGGTTGCCCTCCATATTATAAATGCGGGCCAAATAAAAGTGTCCTTTCACATTATCCGGATCGCGACTGATGCGGCTGCGAATAATGCCGCGGGCATCCATATAATTGCCGTTCTGAGCCAGGTGGAGTGCGCGCTCAAAAACGCTGCCGCGATCATATACTAAAAAATAGTATAGAATTGCGATCAAAGCCCCGAATAGCAGAAGTCCCAGAATTGCGTAAATTGCTGTCATGACAATATTAAGCCGGAATCAATGCGGTATGAATATGCTGTCGATTCCTTGCCCAGGACCTTGATGACGAATCAGGTGCTCCAATAGAATATCTGTGTGGCGCGCCAGGCCTTGCAAGGCGCGCAACTTGTTGGTGCGCAGTCGGTGCAACAAAAACGGACCCCCAGGAAAGCGCATCGCCCGCCCGATCCGACGCCACCAGGCAAGCCGCGCCCAATCCCGCATCAAAGCCTCGTTTTGGTACAGCAGATACTGTTCCGGACGGTCACCGATTACCTTGACTAGCACCAGACTGATGGACTCGGACAGCTTGTCAAATTGTCCCAAGAGTCCCGCCAGAAAGGCGGCCTCCATATCACATACATCGACCTTAAAGTCAAGGGCCACGTCCATTTTTTCATGCGGCGCGAAGGCGGCTTTTGTCAGACTCGCCAGTCGATTGCGGCCCGGACCGCCCGGAAAACAAGTGCCATAACGGCTGTCAATTAGCTGATTCAATGCGACCCGGTCCCCGACCTGCGCCTGGTGTTCAGCCTGCAATAAACCGACCAATCCGGCATTGACAACGATTTGAGGTTGCAGCTGGTTGAGCCATTGCCGAATTTCACGCCGACGCTGCAATCCCGGTCCGGTTGTGCCGGCGTACAATCCCGCGTAACGCGCCGATTGATACAAATGCAAATGACGATTGAATTGCAGATGCCACCGCCGCTCAACGGCGACCAGTTCTTCCTTGATGCCCGTTAACAGCAGGATACGCAAACTCACGGAATTGTATTACAATCCTGTACGCCCGATTCGGCTGTTACCATCGATCCAGAAACTGGAAGCGTAGCTGGTCCTGATGAGCGTTGATGGACAGGGCTTGATTCTGATTGGGTTGCCACAAAATGACATCAACGAGGTTCCATGCGTAGACACCCAACACCAGCGCCCGGGTGCCATTTACCCGCCGGGCGGCTGCCTGCATTTCTGACCGGGATTGGTTAATCGTTTGCATTTGTAGAAGTCCACCGAGCACAAAGGGACTGGTATCGATAATCGTCGTGCCATACCAGGAGAGCCAAAAGGGAGAACCAATCAAAAAAAGCTCTACATCGCCGCGATAGCTCCGATCCGCTGCCTGATACCGCTGATCCAGATAAACAGCCGACCCGGCGCTGATTGCAAATATACCGCCGATGAGATAGGCATCAGAAGTCCGGCCCTGATAATACTGGCCCCAACCCGGCAGAATCAGGCTGCGCACAAATGCGCCCGCCGTGGTGGGTCCCTGGTTGCGCTCCTGCTCGCGCCGTAGAGCCTCTTGCCGGCGTCGCTCTGCCGCCTTTTTGGCTTCCTCCGCTCGACGCTGTTCCTCTTCGGCAACAGTAGCCTCCTGTGCACGCCGCTTTTCTTCTTCGGCAGCGCGCCTTTTTTCTTCTTCAGCAGCTTTTGCCTCGGCGGCCTTGCGGCGGCGCTCCTCCTCAGCCTTGCGTTTTTGAGCAGCATCATTGTCGGACTCTCGCTGAAATACGATGCGCCGAATTTCGGTCTTGGCAATGACCTGCACCTGGTCACCAACACGAATCCGTACAACCGTCCGGCTTTGGCCCACTATGGTGCCATTCAATTGGCTGCCATTTTTTAGATACAGGGTATCGGCCCATAAGGGCGCAGCGATCCATAAGGTCAGAGCCAAAATCCCAAAAAATGCCAGCCGCCTGACGGGTCCCCCTCGGGACGGTCTGTGTGGCGCCGGTTGTTCGGTAGAATTGTAGAAGCGTAGTATCATAGATCAGATGCTATAGCACGGATGGATTCAAGGATATACTGCAAAAGTTGGCGGGCAATAGTTTTTTTATTTTCTGGCCCTATTATCTGGCGGCTCTGATCCCGTCCAATAACCGTCAGGGTATTGCGATTCGTGCCAAAACCGCTGGTGTTCCGAAAAACCTGGTTTGCACAAATAAAATCCAGTTGCTTGGCCTGCAGTTTTTGCAGGGCATATTCTTCGACATTGTTTGTTTCGGCAGCAAAACCAATGCGCCAGAAATTCTCCAGCTCAACCGCCGGTTCGATAATAGATTTTAGAATATCCGGAGTCGGGTGCAGTTCCAGTTGTAATGGGCCCCCGTCATTTTTTTTTCTTTTTTGGGTTGCGATTTGGGGCAAATAGTAATCCGCCGGAGCTGCGGTCATAAACAAGATACTGTTAGAAGCCAGTTCGCCTTGTAAAACGCGCGCCATGTCATGAGTACCCTCGACGGCATAATTCAACGCTCCGGGTACCGATCGATACTCAGGCCAGCCTGGGCCACTGATGTACACTACCTCCTGAAACACTGCGCTATCCCGGGCGGCCTCTGCCAGAAACCAGCCGGTTTGGCCGCTGGCCGGATTGGACAGAAAGCGGACCGGATCCAGCCATTCACGTGTCGGACCGGCAGTAATGATGATTCGATTCCAATGATCCCTGGACATTTGCACTCACTTAGCCCAGTCTATCCAGAACGAGCCGCACGATTTGTTGCAGGTCCGCCAGGCGTCCCTCACCGATGTCGCCGCAGATCACATTGCCGCTCCCGGGAGCCACTATTTCTGCGCCATCCGCCTGCAATTGATCCATGTTCCGTCTGGTGGCCGCATTCTGCCACATGGCCGGATTCATGGCCGGAGCTACCAGACGCGGACACCGGGCTGCCAGCCATGTGCTGGAAACCACATCATCAGCGATTCCATTTGCAAATTTGGCGATACTGTTCGCTGTAGCCGGGGCTACCAGCAGCAGGTCAGCTGCATTACGGGCATCAATATGGATCATGCCTTGCTCCCATTCGTTGCTATACACCGGATGACCGCTGAGGACAGCAAAGGTGAGCGGCGTCACAAAGCGGGTCGCATTCAGGGTCATTAACACCCGCACTTCCACATTGGCTTTGACCAGTTCACGAGTTAACTCGCAGGCCTTGTAGGCCGCAATGCTGCCAGTTACGCATAACAGCACTCGTTTTATGTTACTGTCGGCGGGTTGCTCTTGCTCGGTCACTTTTACCATCTCGAAACCCATGCAGGCGGGCAATTCGACACTGTTTTCATCAAGCCCGGTGTCCACCCTGTTTTCTTTTTTTTGCATTGATCCGGTTTCTTATAGTGGCAACTACCGGCTGGCTTTGGCCGGGACGATCGGCACTCTGCCCGGCCCAGGTTCAACCTCAGCTGCGATGGAATAAACGATCCAGTTCTGCCTGAGTGATCCGCATCATGGTCGGCCGGCCATGCGGGCAACGCGCCGGATTTTCGCAACGCGCCAGCTCGGCCAAAATGGAAGACAATACCCCGCCGGCTACATGATCATTCTTTTTTATGGATGCCTTGCAGGCTTTCATCGCCGTATAGTCGTCATACAGTGTCACCGCGTCTTCACCATCGAGCAGCCGCTGCAGCAGATGCTGTAATATCTCACTAGTATCCGCAGCACTGATATAGTCAGGGACTTCACGAACGACAATCGTACCCGGGCCGTATTCCTCGATCAAAAAGCCGGCAGCGGCAAACTGGTCTGCATGCTCCAGGTAGCGCTCCTTTTCATCCACCGTGCATTCAATGCTTTGCGGTACCAACAGCGCCTGACGCTGGCATTCACGCTGCAGCAGTGCGCGCCTTTTACGCTCATAATTGATTCTTTCATGCGCCGTATGCTGATCAACGATATAGAACTCACCATCACCTTCAGCCAGAATATAGGTCTGGAATACTGTACCAAAATGGCGCCGCGGCAAAAAGGCAGTATTGATCTCTGCAGCATCACCAGCCGGCCGGGCCTGCTCTGGTTTGTTTTCAAGCGGCAGCGGACCTGGAATCGCGGGTTCGATTGCCCGGGATTGCTCAGCAGTTTCATTGGACCTGGGCTGCTCGACTAATTTTTGACTCTCGGGCAGCCGGATTTCATAGCGTTCCGCCGCAACCGGATGCCGGGTCTCTAGTCCTGGCA
>JAGRNA010000060.1 GCA_020441005.1 Leptospiraceae bacterium | reverse complement strand
CACATATCTCCCCGGGTTTTACACTCGAAGGGACTGCTTATGTTACCCGCGGCGAACTTTGGCACTGCTGCCCCGTAGAATTGCGGTCGAGGGATATAGTCTGGCGCGATGAACCTGGTGGGCTGTTTAACGCTGCGTTACTCGCCGAAGTGGCTGGTGTGCAATGGAGCCGCGACACATGCCGGTTCGAGCCGGGCTGCCTCATCACAGATCATACCAAAGAAGGCCTGTAGGGGGGTGTTTTGGCCCTCGTACATACGAAAATGATCCAACGCGGGATTCCGGTTCAATGGGACTGGTTTGCCTGCGCTGGTCTCCACGGCTGACTGTTCCGTGATCCAAAGAGCAGGGTACCTAATCGGATCATTGTGGCCCCTTCCTGGATGGCGATCTGCCAATCATTGCTCATGCCCATACTTAGCTCCCCGGCGGGCATTATGCTATCCCGGATTGCCGCACATTCCCGAAATACCTGCCTGGTTACAAGCTGATCCTGGCTGGTGGGACCCATACACATGAACCCGCAAGGATAGAATCCGGTATCCCGGGGTAGCGGGCCAAAGCTTTGCAGGTCCAGGATATCCATACCCCCCGCTTTGCTCTGCTCATGGGTTAAATCCAGTTGGATCAGATAGCGCATGACATAGTGTTCATCTGATCGACTGCGGTATGTTTGGCAGGCCTTATGCAAAATTTCGAGCGCTTTCCAGGATGAGACTCCATGGACAAAATGAAAGAGACCGGCGACTTGACGCGCATTGCCGCTTTGTAACGGGCCAATATGATGATAGATGGGTTGTCGGGCTGTAGAGAGGTCTGCGGTTGGAACCAGGGGGATCTTGGCGCGGGCCTCATTTGGTCTGTTTTCACCAAAGTCGCGCTGACCCGCTAGCAGGAATTTCCGGATGGCAGTTGGCGGCTGGGTCTTGCTGACGGCGATCAGTCGAACAGAGCGACCGTTTGCCAGCTGATCAATTTTTCCCTGCAGGGCCTGGAGCAGGGCAGGAATGTCACCAGGCTGATTGGGGTCCATCTGGTCTTCAGGTTTGGTTCGTTAGATGGGCCACCCGTTCAGGATTCAAATTGCTGATCCCCCTTGCCTGGGCGAGCGATTCGGCTGACAACTGCAACTCCGGGGCCGTTTCAAAATTCAGGGCCATAATGTTTTCCATCTCGACCTGCAGTCCCTTTAATGTGCGGGCAAGTTCGCCAATCCTTTGATCAGCCTCCTGCTTGTATGCCTCGATCGTCTTTCCAAACGGGAACTCGGGGAACAGGGGCTCGTTATCAAACCGCGCACTGGCCGGGTCAGCCTGATTGTTTTGAATAAAAGCGGACCTGGATTGCTGCAGGCTATAATCCTTTTGGGCTGCATTCAGGCTGGATTGTAGTCGCAGCACATGACTATTAATACCGGTTGAAGCTTCTCTGGGGCGCGCTGCCGCCGACGAACCGGCAGTGCTATGGCGGGCGTTATATCGTTCCTGATTCCTGTTTTTCAGGATTGCCTGGGCAGAGCTTAACAGGTTTTTGTTATTGATTTCCATGTGACACTCCTTGTCCTTATGTCTCCAAGTGCTCTAGACCGCCCTTGAAATATACCCTGTAGTGATTATCGACTACCTTGGCAATATTTTAGCCTTTTTTTTTTATTTTGCAAGGATTTTTTTCCGAAAATAGGGAGATATGGATCGTTCCAGGTTAATTGTAGCCCTTGCCCTTGTGCTGGCCACAGGCGCCACGCTGATTGGTTTGGTGAATATTGCCATTGGCAGCGCCAAAACACCGTATGCGAGTGCCAGCAGCAGTTTTTTCACCGGTGCTAGCCGGGGAGTGGCTCTGATCGACATCAGCGGGATAATTGAGGACGGCGCCTATGCGCCAGCGGGCTCGGACCGGATTGTACAGCAACTGGATGACGCTCTGTATGATCCCCTGATTCAGGGTGTGGTGCTCTCGATAAACAGTCCGGGTGGTACTGTTGGCGCTACCAAGAAGATCTATAATAAAGTGCGCGAAGTGCAGGCCAAAAAACATGTTGTGGCTATTGTCAGTGATATAGCGGCTAGTGGCGGCTATTATGTGGCGTCCGGAGCGGATCGAATCCTCGCCTATCCAGCCAGTTTAATCGGCTCCATTGGCGTGATCATGATTCGACCGGATTTTTCCGGATTCATGGATAAATATGGCATTCGCATGAATGCCTTGAAAGCGGGTCGCTTCAAGGATATGTCGTATCCTTTTCGTGATTTGACCGATGAGGAAAAGCGCCTGTACCAGGAAATGCTGGATGACAGTTACGAGCAATTCAAGGCGGACGTGCGCGAGGGTCGTAAGCAGTCGATTGATACCGTGGACCGCTGGGCGGAAGGCCGGATTTATTCCGGCAAAAAAGCCGAGCAATTGCAGATGATTGACGATTTTGGCGGCCTGGACGAGGCCCTGGCCTGGATTGCCAAGGAGGAAAAGCTCAGTCCGGACGACCTGGAAATCTATCGGCCCCAAAAAGACCTGATGGATGAGCTGTTTGGCCGGGGATTACTGCCTGGTCTGTTGAATCACTGGTTTGCAGGCCCGGTTTCTCTGCAGCATCCATCTCCGGTCTGGTATCTTTTTGCGGATAGTCCCGGCTTCAATCGGGTAGTGCAATCCATGCCGGTATTCGCAGGGATGAACCCGTAATGAAAGCTCTGTTGGCTTTGGGACTGGAACTGGCCTGGATGATTTTGGTCAGTCCATCCGGGCTGACCCTGCGATTGCAGAAGTTACCTGGCAGACTGGCAGGCATTGTTATTTTTGTGCTCTTGTCCCTGGTCTCCCTTTCCTTTGCCACCGCCCTGTATCATTTACGATCGCACTATACGCGCGCTTTTGTTGTGCTGATACCCCTGATGGCTGTGATTTGCTTTTTTTTCCTGGTTTTATCAGGTTTTGTATTTACAGCTGTACTGGATCAGTGGATCCGCTGGAAAAAACCGGACAAAGCGGTGCATTTGATTAGCGCGCTCCAAATTGTCCTTTTGGCGTGGATCCCGGGTATTTTTGTGCTACCGGCGGCTGTCACCGCCGCGATATTCAGTTTCAAGATGATTTTGTTCTGGGTTTTATTTGGATTCATTGCTTTTTGGTCCTTCAATAGTCTGGCGGAGGCCATGCGCTATCACTATGAGATGGATAAAAAGAGCATTCGACTAGCGTGCTTGATCACGACTGCGATCCTGGTCGGATTGGCTGCCTTGTTTTTTTTATTTGGTTTTTTTGAGCTGGCTACCGTTGTGGTCTAGGTGCGGGTATTGCTCACAAATGATGATGGCTTCCATGCTGATGGATTGCAAGCCCTGGTGGAAGTCCTGGATCAGGTGGGCGGCTGGGATCTGACCGTAGTGGCTCCTGATCAGGAACGGAGCGCCAGTTCGATGAGCCTGACCATTCTACGATCCATGAGACTGCAGCGCCTGGCAGAGAAGCGTTATGTACTGGATGGTTTCCCGGCGGACTGCGTGAATGTGGCGTTACATGCCGGCATTCTGGACGAATTTGATATGGTGATATCCGGAATCAACCAGGGACCGAATCTGGGTGATGACGTGCACTATAGCGGCACTGTGGCCGGTGCCAGGCAGGGAGCACTGAAAAATCTATTGGCTTTGGCAATCAGCGCTCCGGTAATTGGCGGCCAACCAAAAAGCGGAATGCTGCCCGTTGCCCATCACTGTGCGGAATGGATTCAGGCTCATGCCGGACGCCTGCAACCGGGCCTGGTATATAATATCAATTTTCCAGTCAGTGGACCCGCTCGTGAATCGGGATCCGGCGTGGAATTTCGATACACGCGGCAAGGGCGCCGGACCTATCATGATCATTACACGATCGCCGCTGCCGATCCCGGGCAGGGCGTATGGCAGCTGCATAACCTGGAAACCAAATTTGGTCATGTGAAAGCAAGTGGCACGGATTTTGAGGCGATCCAGGATGAAGCGGTTTCGATCACGCCCCTCAGTACTTATACGACCGATTTGGAGGAACTACAGCAATGGTCCTGAGCGAAGAACCGGATCTCGGTATCCCCGAACAGGATCGCGAGCGGCAGATACTAGAGCGCATTCTAAGCCTGAAGCAATTTATCCAGGTAGATGGTGGGGAGGGACGTGACTATCATGAACTAGGCATTTGTTATTATTACTTGCGCAATTATGATCAGGCAGCCGATTACCTGGATCAAATCCGCTTGGTGGAAGCGGACTATCCCCGGCTTCCCATGGCCCTGGGCTTGCAGGTGCTCTGCCTGATTGAGACTGGTGACTACCCCAAAGCCCTGACTACGATCAGCCTTGCATTACGTGAATTTGGCGACAATGAGCAGTTGCTGGGCATGCAAGCCTGGTGTCTGGATCAAAGCGGGCAGACTGCGCAGGCGATTGAGATTCATCGCCGAATCCTGCAAAGCAATCCCGAGAATCTAAATAGCCTGAATTCTCTCGGCTATATGCTGGCCTTGAGGGGCGCAGACTCTGATCTGCAGGAAGCCGGGTTATTGTTGAAAAGGGCGTTACAACTGAAACCGGGTTATCCGGCGTATCTGGATTCTTTTGGATTGCTTTTATTAAAACAGGGTGACTCCGTCAAAGCCCGGGTGGCCATTCAAAAGGCATTGCAGCAATTACCTGAGCATTCAGAAATCCTGGCTCATTTGGCGCAGGTTCTGGAGGCGGATCGAACGAAACAGACCTGAACAATGCGCATCAGACACAAGTAACCGGCAAAAGCATCTAAAAAAACAGGTATGAAACCATTAAGCAATATAAAGGCGATTTTGTGGGATATCGATGGTACTTTATTTTCGAGCGAGGAAATGATTCATCGCATCTATCACAAGGTGTTTACGGAGTACCAGGCACAATTCGGCTGGCCCGACCAAATTCCGGATCATGACAGCATAGTAGGGCAAATTGGACAACCCGTAAAAACGATTTTTCAGAATCTGGTTCCGCAACTGGAAGAATCGCAACGGGATCGATTGAGTTTGGGAATTCTGCATATGCTGGTGCGTGAAATAACATTTGGCGCCGGGCATTTCTATCCCGGCGTTGGATCTGTCCTTGCCACCCTAAGGAGCCGTGGATTCCGATTTGCGGCCGCCAGCAACGGGCGCTATCCCTACATCGAGGCCATCTTGCGGGCTTGCGGTTGTATCCAGTATTTTGATAGCCTGTTGTGTGTGGACAACACCAGTATCTATAACAAAAATGAATTGGTGGCCAGAATACTCCGGGACCTGGAACTCGCGCCTGGTCAGGTTGTCTTGATTGGCGATCGCAGTTCTGATCGGGATGCTGCCAGGCTAAATGATACAGCCTTTGTGGCCTGCACATTTGGTCATGGAAATGATCAGGAATGGCAGGGGGCCAATGCGCGCATTGACAGTCTAACAGCATTATTGGATCTATTGCCCGGGCCCCCGCACAGCTGAATGACCAGGCTTGTTTGGCACTCAGGCATCTTCTTTGTTGCCGAAATCAAAGTGAATTACATTGGTGTCTTTCTGTTGCTCTTTTAGGGGCTCCCGCGGACCAGATTTAGCCCCCGTGTCTGTAGCGTCTGATTCCGTATTGCGTCGGTGTAAGGAAATCAAGCCCCCGCTTTTTTCGGGCTCTGCCATTGTGGCGCTATGGATTATTATTTGCCCCTCCTTATCAAATATGCGCGCGATGCTCTCATAGGGAATTTGAACGGTCTCCCATCGCTGGAACTGCAATTCGCAATACAAAAAGTGCTCATCCCAACCGAGATTGCGGTTGCTGTGCGGTCCGAAAACCAGAATGATACCCTCGCTTTTCTCCTTTTCTAAAAGCCCACGCTTTCCCAACACCAGGTTTGGATGGGGCATGCAATGCAGGTAAAATGTTTCGAAATGGGAGAAGATTACATCCAGCAGGTCTTTTTTAAAGGCCCGATGCTGTCTTAGGCCTTCCTTATCCATGGTGCCCATTTTATGCCGTATCAACAGAAATCAGGTATGATTTGAATCATGTTCAGGTTGCGAAATATGTCACCTGCACGATGCGAATACCAGCGATCATTTTCAATCATTGTGCAGCTCTCCAGGCTATTTGTGCTTTTTTCCGTAATGCCGGTTTGCCTGCAAAAATCGAGGACCTGCGTCCGTGCACCTTGGTTCAGGTCTAGATAGAAATGATTGGCCCGTTCCGCTGGCTGGACGTGCTGAAAATGCATTGCGACCTCGGAACCAACTTCGTACTTGGATCCGGAAATGCAGGGCCCGATCGCCCATTCCAGGGTCAGTCCATCGGTTTGTGCGGATTCGGCAACAGTGGCAAGGACCCGGTGCAGGCTTTGCTCGATGATGCCCATTTGCAACCCGCGCCAGCCGGCATGCACGATTCCGATTGCCTGGACTGCGGGAATTCCGTCCGGTAGACCGCCGCGTCCATAAAACGCAAAAAAAAGGGGCAAGCAGTCGGCAGTTCGGATGACAAGCAAGGGGCCCGCCAGCCTGCTTGCCAAAGCGTCGGCCTGGGGCAGGACTGCGGCTTGTCGCATCCCGGTGGAGCCAGGAATCCAGACCATTTGATCTGTATGGATCTGGTCCAGCATGTTCACCAACTCAGGCCGCGGGGCTAGCCCCTGATTGACAATCCATTCTGTTTCCAGTTGCCGCATGGCCTGATTTCTTTGGGCCCCGGCTTTCAGCGAACGCACAAAGTGCACATTGTTTTCATCCCACAGGTCATGCTGCTCCTGTTTGCCCAGAATTGTTATTTGAATGCCGGCGAACAATTCCTTTCTCAAAGCGCAGCCGGGATATAAAGCTGATATTGGTCATGCAAATCCTGGAGTTCCGCCAACTCTGCCATCCGGATTTGATTACGCGGATGAAACCAATAGTGCAATCCACAATTTTGATCCAGATCCGGAATTTGGGTTATGATCCGGGCCATGGTGTCCTGGCTCTGTGCAACGGGCCTGCTCTGCTGGATCAATTGCAAGCGCCAGGAATCAGGGTAATGAGCTGTGTCGGTATTCTGTTGCGGGGCGTCCAGCTGCCGGATCGGCATGTCATCGCTTCTATTCAGGCGACGGGGGTATAAATACAATACGAGGCATTTGTTGGCCGGGTCGTATATATGACTTAAAAGCCAGTTATGACTGGTGACTAGTTCGGGCACCACCAGCAATTGATGGAGAAAGTCGGGATGGAGAGGAAGCTGTTCTTTGATCAGCAGGCTAAGCTGAAAGGCCAGGTAATCAGTATCGGCGCAGAAATGATTTTTGGTCTTGATTTTCAGCGGAGAGAATATACGGAGCGGTTTTTGTCGAAATGGACCGGCTTTGAAATAGCGGCTGGAATAGCGCAGCATCTTTTGGCTTGACCCGGATTGCAAGAGCAGTAGTCGTGATTGAATTTGTTCTTCGAAATAATCGAGGGCGAGCTCTGCGGGCGAATCGGAATCCATATGAGGAATAGCAGTCCAACTCGACTATAGTTTGCAAGCAGCTTTTTTATGGCGGTACTATTGGCCAAGGTATGTGGTAATACAATGCTGGAAAATGCATTGCAGGTAGCGGCGCTCCAGCCCGATATCATGGGTTGGGTGCTCGTGCCGGGAACGCCGCGCTATCTGGACCCGGCAACAGCCGCGCGCAATATTGAGCGCATCCAAAGGTCTTTTCCGATGGTGAAGCACTGGGCGGTTGTACTGCATTCCAATACGGCGCAATTGCGCGCGCTTGGACAATTCGACCAGTTCTTTCAGGCCATTCAAATTGTATGGCCAGATTCAGACGATCTGCCTGGGAACACGAGACCCTTGCACATCGCCGCTGATGGCAGCTGGAGCCTGGGAGATTTGCAGTTTACTGCTTCCATGGAACCAGTGCCGGCCATCCGGGTCAAAGCACAAATCGACAACAATTCCTTGCAGCGTATCCTCAAGTGTGGGCATTTTGTTCTGGACGCCTGGGTTGCCGGTCAGGCCGGCGGAACGGGCCACCGGATTCGCTCCGAATGGATTCAGTCGGTGCAGCGCCCCTTTTTGCTGGCCGGCGGACTGGATCCGCTGAATGTGACGCAGGCAATCAAAGCCGCACCGGCCTCGATCATTGGCGCCGATAGCAGTTCAGGGCTGGAAAATGGTATCGCGGGTGTAAAGGATCTGGCAAAGGTCAAGGCCTGGATCAAAGCGATCCACAACTATCAAGTTTTGTAAAGCGACGCAAATGGCCAGGCAAACAGCAAAAGATCCCCTGGATACGCCAGTAATGCGGCAGTTTCAGGAGTTGAAAGCTCTATATCCCGATGCGATCCTCTTTTTCCGCATGGGTGACTTTTACGAACTCTTTTTGGACGATGCCCTGAAGGCTGCTCCTGTTATGGATGTGGCTTTAACCCACCGTCAAAGCGATATCCCAATGGCCGGTGTGCCCTATCACAGTGCGACAATCTATTTATCTCGTTTACTGGATGCCGGTTTTCATGTAGCGATTGCCGAACAAAAAAATGATCCGGCCAATCCCAAACTCATGTCCAGGAGTGTTAGCCGGGTTCTGAGTCCTGGCACCATCGTTGAAGAGGCGTTGCTGGAAGGCAGTGATCATAATTTTATATGCGCTTTAAGCACAGGACCAAAGCGCCTGGGAGCGGCCCTGGCAGACGTCTCAACCGGCGATTTCTTTTGTCTGGAATTCATCTATGATCCGAATGGTGCCGGCAAGGCAGATTCAGGTCCGGAATCTACGTTGCCGGGTGCTGAGCCCATGCCCGAATTTGCGCCCGAGTTGTTGGCTCGTATCCGTGATCTGGATTATCAGTATTCGCCGTGTGAGTTTCTCCTGACCGCCGATGACAAGGACCAACTGTCCGCAGCCCTTGAAACCGGTAAAAACCGCATCACACTGATGGAACACTGGAAGGCTTCGCCCTCTGAAGGGCAGCGACGTATACAGTCTGTATTCAAGCAGGACATACGCGGTCTGGGCTTTGAGGCCGAAAACACGGAATGTCTGGGGGCCATTGCCTTGATCCTGCATTACCTGGAGCGCAGTTTTCCGAATCAGGACTTTCAGTTGCAAGCACCGCGATTGAAAAGGTCCACAACGGAATTCATGCATCTGGATGAACACACCGTACGCAACCTGGATCTACTCGATAGCCAGCACGAAGGGGGCAGTGCCCGCAGCCTGTACGGAATCCTGAATCAATGTGCTACAGCCAGTGGCCGGCGTTTCATGCGGACAGCAATCCTGAGACCGCTACTGGACAAAAAACAGATTGCGGAACGTCAGGATGCGATTGCTGCGTTATTACAACAGGAACACGTAATGCGGGATCTCACGGTTGAAATGGCCAGAGTCCATGATCTGGAACGCATCAGCATACGGATTGCAACCAATCGTCATGGCCCCAGAGATCTGGCGGCAATCAGTGAAAGCGTTGCTGCTGCCCGGAAAATCAGAACGATTCTGCAGTCGACCCACCAGACCTGTTTACGGGATCAGATCCTGGTGGACGCTGACCTCGAACAGTTGGGATCCGAGCTAAAACGCGTGCTAGCACCGGAGCTGCCACTCCGTTTGGGACAGCAGGATTGTATCGCCCCCGGGGTGGATCCGGCCCTGGACCGCGCTCGCACGGCCAGAGATAATGGCGGACAACTGATCGCCGAATATGAAATCCAGGAAAGGTCCCGAACAGATTGCGCCAACCTGAAAGTCAAATTTAATCGCGTGGCGGGTTATTTTATCGAGATCCCCAGAGCCCAGGCCGCAAGGGCTCCCTCTGACTATGAACGCAAACAGACTTTGGTCAATGCCGAGCGCTTCACTGCGCCTGATTTGCGCGAGCTGGAGCGCAGCCTGTTGGCCGCCAGCGAGGAGGTGGACCGCCTCGAACAGGTCTGGTTTGAACAAACAAGCACGCTGTGTCTGGCCCATCACGAGCAGATCAGAAGTCTGGCTACTCAAATCGCCTGGATTGATTTTCTACTCTCCCTGGCGCGCACAGCGCGTAAATTTGACTGGAATCGGCCGAATCTGGATCGCAAGCGCGGGATCCAGATTCGAGCGGGACGCCATCCAGTGGTTGAGGCCTGGTTGCCTGGCGGCAGCAGTTTCATAGCCAATGACCTGTTTCTAAACGGGGAAGATCGTCAATTTGCGGTGATAACCGGACCCAATATGGCCGGAAAATCGACCTTTATCCGCCAGGTGGCCTTGATCCAGCTCTTGGCCCAGATCGGTTCTTATGTCCCCGCGGCAGAATACCACGGTATGATTGTGGACCGCATTTTTACCCGCATTGGCGCGCACGATAATCTGACCCGCGGCGAATCGACCTTTTATGTGGAAATGCTGGAAGCCGCCCGCATCCTGAATTCCTGTAGTAGTCGTTCGCTGGTTATTATGGACGAGGTGGGTCGGGGCACATCCACCTGGGATGGAATATCGCTGGCGCATTCCATTGTGGAATACCTGACTGTACCCCAAAGACGCCCTCTGGCTTTATTTGCCACTCATTATCATGAACTGACCCGATTGGCAGAGCGACACGGTGTGCTGAACCTGACGGTCGATGTCTATGAAGGCCCGGAAGGCATTGTATTTTTGCATAGCGTGCGGGACGGCGCGGCCGATAAGTCCTACGGTATTCATGTCGCCCGTCTGGCCGGCTTGCCGGCCGCAGTAATAGAGCGAGCCGAATTGATTCTGGGGGAACTGGAGCAGGGCAGTCCAGGGCCTGTGACGGAACATAACGGTCTGTCTAACAGACAGGCTTTGACAGAGCAACCGAACCGGTCCGTCAGACCTGCTGGTCAAAAGCAATCTGCGCGGCGACAAGCAGGGCCGCGCAAAAACGCATTGACCGACCCGGCCCAGGGTGTCGATAGTAATACTAACCGATCAGACGTTCATGTCCAGCAGGAAACACAGCGGCTCTTATTTGAAATGGATCAACCATGAATCAAACGGATTATAGTGATGAGGCCTACGCAAGCAATCTGCGCGAGCTTTTGGACCAGGAAACCCGCTCTCGTATTGATGCGATCCAATCCGAAGAACAAGCCGATCATGGCTGCCTCTCCCGGGATTCGGGCCGGATTGCTGCTCCGAATAGCCGCTCCTCTGGGCCAGCCGGAGAAAATCAGGCCATTCGGACCAGCAGTCAGAATCAGTCGGAAGCGGATTCTGGCTTGTAGTCCAGGCCCGCAAGTGGTGCCTGGGGTTTTGAACGGATCCCCGGCTGATGGAAACGCCTGTCTCGCTTGACAAATCGATACGATTGGTTTTATTAAAACGATGGCGCGCCTGCAAACACCCTCCATGGTATTGTCCGGCGCAAATTCTCTGGCCTATCGGCTTTTGCGCACATCCTGTGCGCGCGGGCCTGCTTTTTGCCGGAGCGCCAACAGATTTGCCCCGGTATAGAAACGGAAGACTGACCGGACAGGATCCAGATTCATGAGTACAATGCCGGCATCCTTTGACGACCTGATCCGCAGTCATCCGCAGCCGATATTGGTGGATTTTTGGGCGGATTGGTGTCAGCCCTGTCATATGCTGGCCCCGGTGCTCAAGCAATTAGCCTCGGAATGGAAAGGCCGATTGACGATCATTAAAATTAACACAGAAGAAAAGCCGCAGATTGCCCAACGTTTTGGAATCACCGGCATTCCGACCCTGATTCTGTTCAAAAACGGTCAGGAAGTCCACCGCACCAGCGGAGCCCTGCCGCTGCCGGCTCTGAAGCAAAATTTCGAGCGCTTTCTATAATTCTGTCGTTGTGACGATGGAAAGGCTACCGGTCCGTTAACAGGGCTGAGCGCACCAGCCAGGCTGTATAAGCCAACCAGGCGATCAGTAGCAGGGAGCCTTCCAGGCGGTTAATCCGCCCCGTACTGGAACGGCCAAAGCGATAGCCGAACAAAAAGAGCGAAAGGGTAAGGCCGGTCATTACTATCGTATCGCGCCAAAAAACCGCCGCTCCGCATTCCAGAGGCCGTATCAGGCCGGCCAGGCCAACAACCGCCAGCGTATTGAAAATATTGGATCCAATCACGTTGCCGAGAGCCAGATCATGTTCATGCCTGCGGGCAGCCGCCAGCGAGGAGGCCAGTTCCGGCAGGGAGGTTCCCAAAGCCACGATCGTCAGACCTATAAAAAGATCATCGATCTGAAAGTAGTGGGCAATTTCAATGGCACCCCAGACCAGGATCCGAGAACTGCCAACCAGCAAGGTGAGGGCTCCGGCTGCACGCAGCCACAATCGCAACCGACTCTGGTCAGGGTTAATGCCTGCCCTGTCGCTTGTGAGCTCCTGGCCGAGGCTGTCATCCGGATTACGGCTAGCCTGCCAGATGCTCCAACCCAGAAAAATCCCGAATCCAGCCAGGAGCACTGCGCCGTCCAGCCGGGATATCTCTCCATCAAAGACCAATGCCGCTGCTAGCAAAGTCACAACCGTCAACACGGGCAATTCCCGACGCAAGATTCCGGATTGCACTCTGATGGGATGAATCAGGGCTGTGAGCCCCAGGATCAATGCAATATTGGTTATATTGGAACCGAATGCGTTGCCCAGCGCCAGACCAGCATTTGCCTGGCCAGCCGCCAGGGCGGAGACAAGGAGTTCGGGCAGCGAGGTGCCAAATCCAATGATCAGCATGCCAATCAAAAGCGGACTGATCCGGGCCTGCCAGGCAATCCGCACGGCCGCAATTACAAACTGATCAGCACTCCAGAATAAAACCAGCAATCCAAAAACAATAGCACAACTGGCAAGCAGCATTTTATTACTCCGGCCAGGGGACCCTGGCAAAACACTGCCGGCTGCCAACCAAAAAAAAGCCCGCGGTTGCGGGCTTCTGGCAGTGGATCCTATCCGAATTACTATGAAAACAGACGCGGATTATTTCAGCTTGCTCGAATCAATTGTTTTGACCAGTTTCAAGTCGGCTCGATTAAAGATTCGAATCGTCGTTGGCTGACCTTCTGCCGGAGTGCCTGTAATATACAGTTTTTCCTTGGTAAAGGTGATGTCCGAGTAGGGGTTGATATCTTCTGTAGCCTTGGCTTCCAGGGTCAGGTCGGGATTGAAGCGGCCGATGTAATGCTTGCCACCGTCGATGATAATCGCCCAGATCTTGCCGTCCCGAAACTCAAGCGGTGAGCGCCAGTGGATGTTTTCCTTGCTCTCGGATTTTTTCTCCAGTTTGTCTTTGTCCAGCATGACCAGGTGATGCTCTTCATCATTGTGCGCCTGACCATTATAACCAATCACAAGGACCCCCGCGTCTGGAATCGCCAGGAAGCTCTTGCTGCAGATGTTGTTGTAGGGACTGCGAGACAGGGCATCGTCCTTGTTGGTTTCAATCCACCACAGTTCGTTGTTATAGTGACCGCCGGATTCATATTTCAGGACCCGCATAAATAAAATTTTGTTTTCAACGACATTCTCGGAGATCTCATTTTTTTCATCGAGAGGTTCTTTTTTGGTGTCAGTCGCAGTTTCGTCTGTCTTGCCGGTGTCAGTGGTCGAGTCAGTTTTGTTTTCGTCCGTTTTACCAGTATCACTGGTATTGCCAGAATCAGTTGATCCCTCGTCGGTTTTGCCGGTATCGGTTGCAGTGTTGGATCCCTCGTCGGTTTTGCCGGTATCGGTTGCGCCTTCGTCGGTTTTGCCGGTGTCGGTTGTATTGGTCGCGTTTTCCTCTTTTTTAGCCTGCTCTTCTTCTTTCTTTATGTCTTCTTTTTGGTTCTCTAGATCTTTTTTATCTTCTTCGACCTGTTTTTTCTCTTCTTCGGCCTTCTTGATCTCTTCCTTATTGGCTTCCGGATCTTTCTGCAGCTCCTGAATTTTCTTGTTGATCTCTTCGGTCTTTTTTTCGGCTTCTTCGATTTTCTTGTCTATTTCTTTCTTGTCTTCGGTACGTGTTTCCTCAATGATCTTTTTGATATCTTCTTTATCCTCATTGGTTGCGTTCTCATTGTCCGTGACTTCTTTCTTGTCCAGGTCCGTATCGTCCGGGCGGGCCAGGTTCTTGGTCAGGGGCAAGAGAATTTGGGTTTGCCCGGCCCAATTTTGCCATTTGGTATCGATGCCGACTTTGGCCGGGTCAACACTGGCGGCGACTGCGGCCGAATAGCTGCCCTTGACTTTATCCATGTTTTGACGGTGTGTTGCGTTGTAATAGAGGACAAATCGGCTCAGCACAGCAGCTTGATCCTGTTTATAATTGAAGACTTGCATCAGGTATCCGGTCAATACCCGCTGAACACGGTTAATGTGGCCAAAAGTGCTTTTGGGGTCCAGGCTGATGATATCTGCTCCCATGCCTTTTTGCTCTTTATCAAACACTCGTTTAATATTCACTCCATAAAAACTGGCCTGCTGCTTTTCAGCTACTTCCTTTGCCAGCTTTTTGCCGTTTTCGACTTCCAGGGTGCGACGGGCTGCAGGCATTCTTTGATTCGTGCGATTGGTAAAGCGTACCGGAGCGGTTTTTTCAACTTCCTCGCGTCTGAATTCCTGGGCGGGCAATAATGAGCCCATTAAAAGGCTGATACTCATAATAAGCAGGGTAGTTTTTCTAAGTTTCATGTGCGAACCATCGTCCTGTATTTGGGATCAGTCCAGCGATCCCCGTGTACATACCTTTCGAGCAGGTATATCTATCAATGATTATCGGCTGTCCGATTGTCAAATTCTATTTTTCAATACGATTTTTCAGCCAGCTTTTTGAGCGAGCCCGGCCGTCATCCAATCAGCCGTCAGGGGCTGATTCGTCCGTATGATAGCGACTGAGTGCCGGGCCAATACGGTAGACCTGCAAGGCCTCGCTTTTGCCCTTGACTTGCACGCGCGGCATTTTCTCGGCATCGGCCGGGATACCGGTTTCAGTTAATAAATCCGCTGAAACGAGTAAGCGGGCGTCCAGCTTTTTACACAGGGATTCGATCCGGGCGGTGATATTGACAGTATCGCCAATCACGGTGTACTCCAGGCGCTCACCGGATCCGATCGTGCCTGCAAAAACCAGGCCGCTATGCAGCCCGATGCCAATCTGAATCAATTCCTTGCCAGCATACCGGCGTTCCAGATTGATTTGATCCAGTTCGTGCAGCATTGCGCGTGCGGCGCGTAGTGCATTTTGGCTGTCCTCCCCTGGCTGAGGCGAGCTTTGCGGCGTCCCAAAGGTGGCCATTATCGCATCACCAATGAATTTGTCCAAAGTGCCCCTGTGCGCAAAAATGACTTTCGTCATCCGGTCGCGCAATTGCCCTAAAAAGGCGGCCAGTTCCTCCGGTGGTGTCGTCTCACTAAAGGCGGTGAAATTACGGATATCCATAAACAGAATGCTGACCCGTTGCCGTTGCCCGCTGGTGACATCTGCAGCGCTGGTTGTGATTTGATCCGCAATTTGGGGCGAAAAATAACGCGACATCTGTTTCTTTTGCGATTCGATTGTCCCGATTTGTTTTAGCATAAAAACTGCGCGGTGGATAGTATAGGCGATTACCAGACAAATGACTGTAAAAATAATCGGTCGGGCCACAATGGCGTCTCCCAAAAAGAGCCCGGGTCCGTTCACATAATCCATCCAGCTGGCATTGGTCTCTATGCCGTGCGCCAGGGCGAAATTCCATGCAACCGCGATTAATGCCGCGTAAATCGCCAGAAAAACGACCAGTCCAAAAACCACCAATCTGATCCGAAATTGAATCGCTGTCAAGGTAAGCGGCAGCAGTAAAAGATATACCATTGGATTCTTCAGGGCAAAGACCATGTTCCCCTCGGCGATATCAAAGGTGTAGTAAATCAACATGCTGACAATCAGGCCGTAGTCCAGTAGCAGATTTATATAGTTGAAGAGCCGGATGAGTCGCAGCCGCCCCGTTTTCAGTAACAGACTATGAAATGCGGTAAAAAGCAGGTAGAGCATAATGGCTCCGCCATTGATCAGCCAGGATTCCAGGCCGGCAGATACGACTATTGTTTGCAGCAGAAAAAAGAGACTCAGCACATAGCGAAAACGATTAGCTGCCCTGGCTCCGTTTAACTCTTCGGCCCGGATCAAACTGTGGACATTTGCATTATTATATAATCCCGTCAATGTCATTTGCATTATTCCTCCGCCGACCAAATGCACCATGGCCCGGCCCATGCTTCCTGATTCACACAGAACGGGGGCGGAAAAAATCACCCCCGGATCCTGGTCTGGTAGTTGCTATTACCCGGGCCAGCCAGGCTGGTGTGCGATGAACCTGGTCGCTTTCCATCTTCAGCTTGTCTGTTGGTGCTGATATTTGCAAGGCCAGTTTCTGCTTCAAAGCCAGCTGATTCATTCGGATAAAGAAACAAGCCGACCATTCAGGACTACGCCTAGATTACAGCCATCAGTGCCACAACTCCAGACAGACTGAATGACATGTTCGCCAAATACTTGCCAGCTTATCTTGCCCCGCAGGGCTGTCCCTTCATCAAATTCCATACTGAGCAGATTTTCTTCCGGATAATAGTAAAAACGGAAGTCCGAACCCTGCCGGAAGGTATGCTCATAGCCACTATGGCGGCCCTCCAATACACACAGGGATGGATTAGAATCGGATAGCATGCATTGGCGTTGTAGTTGCAGTTCCGGTGCATACCGTTGAATCAAGCGCAAGGCATGCATATCATCAGCGCTTAGAACCTGGTTTTCAGCCTCCAAAGCTGCGGCAGTGCATTGAGAGAACAGGATAGCGGCCAGGATTGCTGCCAGACCGGGTCGCAAGGTCCCAAAACAGGCATTACGCAAATTCCAGGGGGTCCAAACGCGTTTCATTGATTTTCCTCCGTCCAGGGATAAACCGGACACACCCCTTTTTGCCCGGCGTTTCTGCCTGTCGATTCTTTTGTTCCGCTTGAATTGTATCCATGATTTCTTATACATATTCGGGCCGGGCTGGTTTTTTGTATTTGGGCATGTCTTTGTTGATTATTGTAGAGCGAGAATAAAAACAAATCTACCGGGGACGGGGAGGCAGAATGAACTAGTAGCTCTGGTTAGTGCGCATTCCAGTTTTGCGGATTAGGTGTCGCTTTTGATGCGATTTGCCTGGTCGCTCGATGCTGGCAAATTGATTCCATAGGCATGGCTGCATGGATTCGCAGCTCTTTGGCTGTCAGGGCGGGTGCTGCATTTGATTGTATTTGCCACCGGTCGCACTGATTTTGTGTGCCGGGACATAGCGATACAAATATACGGTGGCCGCTGGCCACCGCTGCTGGAATTTCAGGCTGGAATGGTGTCGGTTCAACCAGCCTTTATTTCGGATGCCAGGATCAATTGTCTCTTTCAGGATGATTACTCTGGTTTAACTGTTCAATCAGCTGATCCAGCCTGGCTTCCATTTTTTTCTGACGCAGGGTAATTTCATCCGAGTCATCGCCAACATACAATGACGTCAGGGTTGCGGTAAACACACCAACGACGATCATTCCGGTGATGATCAGAATTACTGTTAAAACCCGACCGGTTGTTGTAGTCGGGTTATGTAAATCACCAAAACCACCGGTTACCACTGTGGTAAAACTCCACCAGATACTTTCGCTAACGCTGCCCACTGATTCTGCGGCATCACCTTCAACATAGTAGATTGCCAGTGCGCCGGCCAACATGACCCCTAATCCCCATTTCAGTGATTTTTTCATTAAGCGGACATCGAATATGTTTTGCAACTTGTCAAGGCCGCGCCAAAAAAAGAAAACGATCCGCAATACCCGCAGAAATCGCAGAACACGGATAACCCGCAGGATTCGGGCGACACGGCCAAAGCGCAGGATTTGGGCATCAGGAATTGGAATGGATGTTACAAAATCAATCCAGTGATTGCGCCAGAACCAGCGCCTGTTTTCTGCCAAGTACAATCGGAAAAAAAAGTCTAGCAAAAAAAGGCTGCAGGCGGCTGTATCGATTATAAAAAACCAAAACCGCATTGCACTACTGACGCTGGCAGCAGAAAATTCATAAAACAACAAACCCAGCACAAGACCGATCAAGGCCAGTACGGCCCCGTCAATGAATCGCACCACCCGGGGGCCGCCGAGTCGAGCCGCGAGCCTGTCGCGCAGCAACCGTTCCTGGCGCGCATCAAAAATCTTTAAACGTTCTTGATCCAGGACCTCATGCTTTTTGACCAGCTGCTGTATTTCCTTGCGGACTGCTTCCAGCTCACTGGCATCGGCCTGCTGCAGGTAATCATTGTAACGAGTCTCCAGTTTGCGAGCCTGTTGCAGCAGCTCTGTCTGCTCGGCACGGATATCATTTTCCATGTTGGAGAGCAGACTGACGTGGAATGAATGAAAATGAGTATTCTCGATTCGGCTCTGGATATCCTGGATTTCGGCCATGCTTTCTACTAACTTTTATTTTTTTGTTTCTCGGAAAGTGATAGAAATGTGGGTGCAAACTGTACGGAGTTCTCTTTGTTATTAATATAACGGTCGCGCTTTTTCTCGGTGATTTGCGGTATATGTACCCATATCAGACCGTCAATGCAGTTATTAAAATCCGGATCCACACCAAAATCGAAAAACAAAACACCGCCTGCTTCACAGAGTTCGGTGTACTGTTTGTACAGCGTCGGGACGGCAAAGCCCAGCATCTTCAGGTTTTTCTTTAGAACACGAAACTCTTCTTTATAATTTTCGTGCGGATACTGTTCCTGGAGTCGAGCCCGGGTTTGTTCCGCAATTTGATAGGGGTTTCGGGACCTGATATCCTGTGCTGCCGGTCGAAACCACTGCGAGTAAAAGTATATCAGGTGATCGCGGGCGTCCTTCGTGTATGTCTGGCTGATACTGACCGGGCCAAATAGATGGGTGATTTGGGGATTTTTGGCAATAAAAGCGCCGATTCCATGCCAAAGATAATCCAGAGCCATACTATTCCAGTATTTCTCCTGTACAAAACTGCGGCCACACTCAACAGCGTCGGCCAGCAGCTCCTTGTATTGCCCCGTGTATTCGAACAGGCTGTTGGAATAGAGACCTTCCATACCCTGGTTATCCAGTATTCGGCGGCATAGTCCCAGCCGATAGGCACCCACTATTTCCATTTCTTCATCATCCCACAGAACCAGATGATGATAAAAGCGGTCGTATTGATCGGTATCCTTGCGGTTTCCCGTACCCTCGCCGATCTTGCGGAAGGTCAGCTCCCTGAGCCGTGAAATTTCCTGCATGACCAGCGGAGCCTGATCGTATTCAAACAGCAGGATTACCTTGTTGTCCTCGGTAAAGCCCAGAGTCTCGCCCTGAAAGATTTCTTTACGCAGGCGTTTGCTGGAAACCTGGTGGACCACATTGGGGATGGTGCGCAAGATACCGGGCAATCCCTTGTTAATCGCTTTTTGGTGCGCATAAACCAGGCGGGCAGCAATTCGGGACTTGAGATTTGAAAATGAAGCGACCGGAATCATTTCACCGATATTGATGCGGATTTCCTTGTTGGGCAGCTGCAGCCGGTTTTTGAAAGGATTGGTCGAAATTGGTTCGAGCAGGTTCTTGCCTCGTTCAAAGCTGACCGGTACGACCGGTGCTTCCAGCTTTTTCGCCAGCCGGATGACATCGCGGGCCCAGGTCATGCGGCCGTGCTCGTAGTTGGCCGGGGCCGAGATGATGACAGCCTTTTCACTCTGCAGCGCCTCGGACAACTCTTTCGTGTAGTCCCTTTTTTGGGAATACTCAATGAGGAGGGGACTTTTTTGTTCCTCGTAATTGCGGACAAAATGAATGACCGGATCGTCGGCAATCATTAGTACATCGTGGCGCACTTCCTGAATCAGACTGATCAGACACAGATTCTCATTGTGTTTCTGGGGTGTGCCAACCCAGAAAATGACCCGGCCATCCTGGGGAATGTTTTCGCGCATCCGCGAAGAGATCGTCCATGTGCAATTCAAATGCTCGGCAGTTTCCTGGGTAAAGCTGTTGCCGTTGCTTTCCATGCGACCGAGCAATGTATTGGCGAGTTGTTTGTCCAGTTTGCGTGGGCGAAATATGTCCTGTAGTTTGCGTTTGCTTTTCAATTTATTCATGATATTCCTGGATCCGGCGACTATGTTACTGGATTGATTTGCTATGTTACAAATGTGTTAAGGCCTGGCAGGCTCCACACACAGGGCTACGCAAGCAGCTCACTTTGTAAGCAAAATTTTTCAGGCAGAGACCATAAAAATCAGTTTGTAACATCTGTTTTCTGTTTGACCTTTCCAGGCAGGCGAGAAGTCTCTCAATATGGATTCGTCCCCGGTAGAAAGCCAGCTTTTCGGGATCGGAGCGGGCCTGTATCCAGCAGCCCGAATGTGTAAATGAATCCGGCCGACGACACAGATTCCCTCGTCTCCCCGCTGCCCCCCAGCGGATCCAGAGTCGACACGCAGACGCATTTTCTGCTGTTGAATAATATCACAAACGAACTCAACACCCCGATCCACGGGATCCTTGGTTTTGTCGATTTGCTTTTGGCGGACAGTCTGACGGAAAAACAGCGGGAGTCCCTGCTCTTGATCCGGCAGGCCTCCGTATCCTTGTCCAATCTGCTTTCCCAGGTTTTTGAGATTTCACGCCTGGGCAGCGGTCGCGCGACCAGTCACCATAGTGAAATCAATCTGCGCCTGCTGCTCAACGAGGTTCTGGGTCTGTTTTTAGTGCAATTTCGGCATCATGGAAACCAGCTGGAAATAGATCTGCATTCTGAACTGCCACCTGATTGCACAGCGGACGAACTCCTGCTCAAACAGGTCCTGATCAATCTGATTAGCGCTGCTATGCGTTGCTATCGCAAAGCCAGTCTGAAACTGGATATCGCTGCCGGCCAGCCAAATAGCAGTTTAATTGTATTTCGGGTCATCGCCATGGACAAAGAATCCTGGCAGGGCTCTAATGCCGCACAGCAAACGGCGCTAATCGAGAGCAATCTGGACGTCGTTCGTCAATTAACCAACATTATGGGTGGCCGCCTGTACACCGATAAGCTGGCGGATGCAGACGATCTTTATCGCCTGGAGTTGCCGTTGTTACCAGGCGAGCAAGACCAGGTCAATGTACCGGAAGCGGGACGTTCTGCGATTCAGGCTCACATCCTGATCGCTGAGGATAACCGCATCAATCAGCTGGTTCTGGAGGGTTTGCTGGGCAGTCTGGGGTGCAGCTTCGCGATTGCGGTGAATGGGCGCGAAGCAGTTGCAATGGCAGCGAAAGAACAGTTTGACCTGATCCTGATGGACATCCGCATGCCCGAGCTGGACGGGATTGAGGCTACCCGCAGTATTCGTAGCGTGCAAGGGCCCAACCAGGATGTTCCAATTGTCGCCGTTACAGCGGACGCCCTGCAAGAGCAAAAAGAAGCCTGTATGCAGGCCGGCATGAACATGTACCAAACCAAACCCATCGGTAAAAAAGAAATGCAGTCCATTTTACTGCAACTGGTGGCTCACACATGAAGGCCTGCGCTACAATGAGCGCCAGGGAGCAGGAGCCACCAGCATGTTAGCCCGGTGCTTGAATATCATCGCGGGCCGCTGCCCCCGGTGCCATCAAGGCTATTTGTTTCGCGTCCAGAATCCATATAACCTGAAGCACTTTTGGGAGATGCCGGCAAATTGTCCGCACTGCGATTTGAAATATAATATGGAGGCCGGCTTTTGGTATGGGGCGATGTACATCACCTATCTGGTGGGCACGATGTTGCTGGCACCGTTGATGCTGCTGATGAACTATCTGGCCGATCCGGGCTTTTTTGAAAATCTGGCCCTGTTTGCCATTTTACTCATTGTTTTGATTCCGATCATGTTTCGGTATTCGCGAGTCATCTGGATCCATATTTTTGTCTCCTATGATCCGGATGCCCGGGGCGAGTCGGCAGACTGATTCATTGCCCGCATAAAAACCAGCCCTTGCCGGTTGCCAGGGGGGGGCGGTATTTGCTTTCTTCTTGCAATTCGGCATACTGAAATTGGCGGGTCAGGGCAGCCCCAAAGGCATCCTGTAGCCAGTGTTGTACTGTAGTTTGTTTGAGTTCCAGACTATGGTGACTCAGGACCAGGAAACGCAACTTTGGGCGGGCCAGTTCGCCCAGCCAGGCCAGCAGGCGCGGTAAATCCCGTTTGATTTGCCAGGTGTGCTTTTTAAAGCGGCCAAAGGCGGGTGGATCCACAATGAATCCGTCATACCTTTGTTGGCGATGGACTTCCCGCTTGCAAAATTCAAGCGCATCGTCTACAATCCAGCGCACATTAGTCTGATCACATTGGTTCAGAGCGGCATTGCGGCGGGCCCATTGCACGACACTGCGCCCTGCATCCACATGGCATACCGAGTGCCCGGCCAGCAAAGCGGCCGCTGTCGCCAGACCGGTATAACCGAAGAGATTCAGGATTTGCAAGGGGGGATCGCATCGTTTGTGAACAAGTTCCCAGCTTTTTTGATGCTCGCCAAATATCCCCAGTTGTCCGCTAGCAGAGAATTGCAGTTCCGCGAACAGAGGAAAGCTTGTCGCCAACTGCGCCGTCAGGCTAACAGGCAGGTCGCTTGTTTTGATTTGCCAGTTGCCGCGGGACATGTGTGTACCGGTATAGACAGCGTGGGCTGGCGGCCACAATTCAGTTTGTACCGGCGCACCCCGGGCATAGGGGGCCGGTCGGTCGACCAGCCAGGGACCGATTCGGTCCAGTCGCCGTCCGGCGCCATAATCGAGCAATTCGAACGGATGCATAGGGGCGGCTAAATCAATGCGGACGGATCCGGGATACTTTATTGACTACTCCGTTGGCGCGGATGTAGTTTACCCAGCCCGGCAGCAATGATGGTCGCAACAGTAGCATCCCCGGTCACGTTCACGGCTGTACGGCACATATCCAGGGGCCGATCGACCGCCAACACAAGCGCGATGCCGGCCGGATTGACGCCTATGGCCTCGAGTACAATTATCAGCATTAACAGGCCGGCTCCGGGTACCGCCGCCGAACCGATGGAGGCCAGGGTGGCAGTGAGTACAATGGTGATTTGATCAGCCAGGCCGAGATCATTACCCAACACCTGGGCGATAAAGACGGCCGCGACGCCCTGATACAAGCTGGTGCCGTCCATGTTGATTGTGGCGCCAACCGGCAGTACAAAACTGGCGACTTCCTCATCCACACCCAATCCATCGGTGACGCATTCCATGGTAACGGGCAGGGTGGCAGCACTCGAGCTGGTGGAAAAGGCCAACAGCTGGGCTGGCAAAATCCCGCGAATCAGATGGAACCAGGATTGCCGGGCAAATATTCGGACCAGCAGTGGATAAACCAGGAAGGCCATCGTAGCCAGACCAATAATGACTGTTAGTCCATACGTCCCAAGCGCAATCAGAATATCCAGGGAGGGGGCCTCGGCAATCAAGGCGGCCATCAAGGCCATAACTCCGATGGGGGCAATCATCATCACCAGATCAATCATTTTTAGTATGACGGCATCCAGACCCTCAAAAAAGCTGATCACAACCTGGGCCCGGGTTTCCTCGATCAGAATCAGTGCAATTCCGAAGAGCATACTGAAAAAAATGATCTGCAGCATCTGGCCATTGGAACTGGCTGCCTGGAAGAAATTTTCGGGCACCAGATCTACGAGCGGTGCCAGCGGACCACGGGCTTGTTGAGAGGCAGCACTCTGGATTCGATCCGCGCTGGTGGCGGCAAACTGGCGCATAAAATCATTACGGGTTTCTGCGCTGATAAAGCTGCCTGGCTGCATCAGATTGACCAGTACCAGGCCGATTGTAATGGCCAGCACGGTGGTTGTAATGTAGAATAGCATGGTCCGACCGCCCATGCGGGACAAACGCGAAATATCTTTCAGGCCGCTAATGCCTTTGATCAGAGAGGCTATGATCAGGGGCACTGCAAGCAACTTCAGCATATTGAGAAAAATGGTGCCGAAAGGCTTGATCCAGTCGGTGGCAAAGTCCCGTCCTGATTGTCCCAATCCGGCTATCAGGAGGCCGATGCCAAGCCCGGCTAGCATACCAGCCAGGATTTGCCAATGCAGTGGTATTCGTAGCGTTTTCATTGCAGCCTGGTTTGTGCTTGCTTGTCAGTTCGGCAAGGAGAAAGCTTACCAGATTTCATCCGGCACCTGGGTGCGCCTGGGCCAACCGATTCGGTTTATGGCCCTGAAATGGGAATTGATAGCCTGGATTATAGGATTGACGTTAAGCTGCGTACAAGAATTTTGGCGGTGTCTTTCGGGATGAATAAAGTCTCGATTGGCTTTGCAGTGCTGGTAATGCTGTTTGCAATGCAGGCTGGTACGGTAGCGGGTTCCTTGCTAGAGCAGGTGTTTGGGTTCACCTGGCTGAATGCGGGCCTGATTCCGTCCGGTACTGAGGTTGTCCGTGATTTTTATATGATCCGGAGTCTGGAATTGCATTTCACTGCCGGCACTCTGATCGGGTTTCTGGTCGCAGCCTGGTATCTGTATCGCCTTTGGCGAAAATGAGGATGTCAACGGCCCTGGAGGGCTGGCCAGGTCAGAAAACCGAATAAAACAAAGGAAAGAAGAAAGGAAACTGGAAATGTCGACCATATCTATGAAAAATTTACTGGAGGCCGGTGTCCATTTTGGTCATCAGACTCGCAAATGGGATCCGCGTATGGAACCCTACATTTTTACCGCACGGAACGGGATTCATATTATTGACCTGCAAAAAACCGTTCAGATGGCCAAGCAGGCCTATGTAGCCCTGCGCGACCTTACCCATCGAGGATCCAAGGTATTGTTTGTGGGCACCAAAAAGCAGGCTCGTGGTGCAATCGAGGAGCAGGCTTTACGTTGTGGGATGTATTTTATCAATAATCGCTGGCCAGGGGGCCTTTTGACCAACTGGACGACGGTCAAGCGCTCCATCGCTCGTATGAAGCGCCTCGAAACCATGGCTGAAAGCGGCTCCTTCGAGCAAGAGGCGAATACCAAGAAAGAAGCCCTGGATTTGCAGCGCGAGCTGGCCAAACTGCAAAAGACACTGGGGGGCATCAAGGACATGCAGCAACCGCCGGAAGTCATGTTTGTGATTGATCCGAATCGCGAGGCAATTGCCATCTCGGAAGCGCGCAAGCTGGGCATCAAGATCTTTGCTGTAGTAGACTCCAACTGCAACCCGGAGTTCATCGATTATCCCATCCCCGGTAACGATGATGCCATTCGCGCCATTTCCTTGTTCCTGGAAACGATGGCGGATGCGATTATTCAGGGTACCCAGGGAATCTCCGATGGGGCTGAATTCAGCGACGACGATGCATCTATGGATGATGATAGCAGCATGGATCAGCGCTATGCGGGCGAATACGACGAGATTACGGGTGAATTTATCAAGGATGAGGATCAACGCTCGGACGAAGAGCGCCCAAATGACGAAGAGGAAGACTCCTGAGCCCGGGCTCAGCCAAGGACAAGTAGCATGTCAGTAAATACAGATGACTTAAAAAAACTGCGCGAAATCAGCGGCGCCGGCATGATGGATTGCAAGAAAGCCCTGACAGAAACAAAAGGCGATATTGACAAGGCCGCCGAAAACTTGCGCAAGAAAGGCCTGGCCAAGGCGGGCAAACGGATGGATCGTGAGACGGCAGTCGGGCGGGTCGTATCGTACATTCACGCCGGTGGCAGCATCGGCGTGTTACTACAGCTGAATTGCGAGACCGATTTTGTCGCCAAGAACGATGATTTTGAGGCCCTGGGTAAGGAACTATGCATGCAAATTGCGGCTGCCAACCCGAGCGCCCTGACTCCGGCGGAACTGGATGCCGATCTGATTGCCAAAGAAGAGGCCATCTATCGTGAACAGTTGAAAAAAGAAGGCAAGCCGGAAAACATCATTGCAAAAATCCTGCCCGGTAAAATGGATAAATTCTATGCTGATGTTTGTCTCCTGAAACAGGCCTACATCAAAGAACCCAAAACAACTATTGAAGACTTGCTAAAAGAATACATCGCTCGCTTTGGTGAGAACATTACGGTAGGTCGCTTCTCTCGTTTTCAGGTCGGGTAATTAGAGTCGCCACATGAGCCCAGCAGCGTTTCCGTATCAGAAAGTCCTCTTGAAACTGTCCGGGGAATCCTTCACTGTTCCCGGGACAACCGGAATCGACTATGAGCGGGTCGCTGCCATTGCCGAACAGGTCAAGGTATGCCATAAGGCCGGGATTCGGATTGCGGTTGTGATCGGCGGCGGGAACATCCTGCGCGGCCAAAGCGTTGCCGATCTGGGCATGGAACGCGCTACCGCCGATTATATGGGCATGCTGGCTACCGTCATCAATGCCCTGGCTTTACAGGAAGCATGTGAAAAGATTGGGCTGATTACGAGAGTTCAATCTGCCATTGAGATGAAAAATATCGCCGAGGCGTATATTCGACGCAAGGCCCTGCGACATCTGGAAAAAAACCGGATTGTTATTTTCGCCGCCGGGACCGGGAACCCCTATTTTACGACCGATACGACCGCTTCCCTGCGGGCCATCGAGGTCGGTTGCGAGGTCATTTTGAAGGCCACCAAGGTGGATGGGGTCTATGACAAGGATCCCAAAAAAAATGCGGACGCCAGGCGTTTCAAGGAAATCAGCTTTATGGATGCGATCCAGCGCGGTCTAAAAGTCATGGATACAACCGCCCTGACTCTGTGCATGGAAAACAGTATGCCCGTGATCGTTTTTGATATATTCGAGCCGGACAACCTGAAAAAGTTGATTGATGGAGTGCCCACCGGTACCATGATCTCCAGTACAAGTGAGCTTAGCTATGCCTGATGAAGAATTCGTCGCAATGACTCTGTTAGAAGCAGAGGAAAGAATGAACAAAAGCCTGGATTCCTTTCGGCGTGATTTGGCTGCCATTCGTTCCACCCGGGCCTCCGTGAATATGCTGGATCATGTGACCGTGGAGTATTACGGCGCGGACACACCGATCAATCAGCTGGCCTCCCTGAGTGTTCCGGAAGCCCGGATGCTGTTAATCACGCCCTTTGACAAGGGCAGCTTACATGATGTAGAACGCGCGATATTAAAAAGCGATTTGAATATCACACCACAAAGCGACGGCAATGTGATCCGCATAATTCTGCCCGAGCTTTCCATGGAACGCCGCCAGGAGCTGGTCAAACAGGTACATACCCGGCTTGAAGAGGCCAGGGTAGCGGTGCGTAATATTCGTCGCGATACAAATGATGTTTTTAAAAAACAGAAGTCAGAGGGCATGTCCGAGGATCAAATCAAGGATGCCCAGACCAGCGTGCAGGAACTGACGGACCGGGAGATTAAACGGGCCGAAGACATGGCTGCTCAAAAAGAAGAATCCATTCTGACTGTCTAAAAATGCAGGCGGTTTTGTGTGCTGGTTTTGACAGCACGGTTTCCAATCAGCAAGCAAAGAAAAGCCGTGAAGAAAAGGGTCAACCAGAAATCTGATCGTGGCAGGGGGCGGCAATCCTTGTCCAGGGATTCAGACCCGGTTCGCGCAAAAGAGCCGGCTGCGCCATCCGCTAATCAGCGTCCCGCTGCTCCCGGAAATCTCCAAAAAAAGGGCCGGCAAAAAGACTCCTCGGTGGAGGAACTCTCGCCGGCCAATCAGAGTCAGTTTTTGGCCTCGCTCGATCCGCACAAAATTCCCGCTCATGTGGCCATCATCCTGGATGGCAATGGCCGCTGGGCCAAAAAGCGCGGATTGAACCGTTCCGAGGGGCATCGGGCAGGTGGCGAAACCCTGGACCGGCTGCTGGATTTTTTTATTCAATTGCAGGTGCCCGTCATTTCCTTGTACGCCTTCAGCACCGAGAACTGGAAACGGCCCAAAGCGGAGGTAAAGGCGATCTGGCAGTTGTTAAATGAATTTTTTAAAACGCGCTCCGGCCGGGCAATGGAAACGGGAATTCGTATCCGCGCCTCGGGCGATCTGGAGGCCTTGCCGGCCCGCAGTCGTCAATTAATTGCCAAAGTAATGCAGATGACAGCTGACAATCAGCGCTTGACGGCCAATTTTTGCGTGAACTACGGATCGCGAAGTGAAATCTGCCAGGCAGCGTCCCAAATCGTTGCCCAACGGCTGGCTCTGCATGCCCGGAGCCCTGCCAAAGCCTGTCTGCCTGTTAGTGAAAGCGAGATCCAGGCGGCCCTGTATACTCATGACCTGCCGGATGTCGACCTGCTGATCCGACCAGGCGGTGAACACCGTATTTCAAACTTTTTGTTGTGGCAATGTGCCTATGCCGAGATATATGTGACCGACACACTGTGGCCCGATTTTAGCCAGACCGATATTATCGAGGCTGTTCATTGGTACCAGAGTCGTCACCGTCGCTTTGGCGGACTATAAAAAACAGGTGTTGCTATGAATGAAACAGCCAAGCGAATCGTCTCCGGTGTTGGAATCGGGGCTGTGGTTATTTTTGCCCTGAGCTACGACGTCTACGGCTGGATCTTTCCGTTTTGCCTTGTAGCTGTTTTTGCCCTACTAGGCCTGTATGAGTTCCAGGTCTTGACAGATCGTGGTCTGGACGGTAGTGCCTTTCGGAAAACAGCCTTTGTTTTTTCCGTTTTAATCCTGCTTGCATTTTATGCGCGCTTTCTTACAATAAAAGATCCGGAAGCCTTGCATCAATCAGAGCTGCATGTCCTCTTGCGTACATGGTTCTACCCTGCAGCCACCAATTTGGTGCCTCTGCTCATGATTGCCCTGTTGGTCGCTAGTAGTGCCTTGCAGATTTTGAGCAGGCCTCTCGATGGAGCGATTTATAGTATCAGTGTGACCGTATCAGGCGTCTTCTATACCACCATTGGTGTCGGTTATGCTTTATTGTTGTACGCCTTGCCGGCCGGCCTGTTTTATTTGATATTGTTTGCCCTGATCCCCATTTCCTCGGATACAGGGGCCTATTTTGCCGGGCGCTGGTTTGGCCGTCATAATGCCGGATTGAAAGTGAGCCCCCGCAAAACATGGGAGGGATATATCGGCGGCGTCGTTCTAAGCGTGTTGGTGGTAAACGGTTTTCTCTATGGCTGGACCGAATATGCCCGCTCGCAGGATTGGCCCTTGCCCAATATAGCAATGCTGGAAATCTCCTTGTTGGGGGTGATCATGTCTTTTGTCTCGGTGATCGGGGATCTGGCAGAAAGTGCATTCAAGCGGGATGCCAAAATCAAGGATTCAGCGCAGACGATTCCCGGGCATGGCGGGATTCTCGATCTGGCGGACGCTTTGTTCTTTGCATTTCCGGTCGGCTACTTTTATCTGGTTTTACGGCAAGTTGCCGGTTTTACTCTCGTTTGATTGCGGCTCGATTCTGCAGCATGTTTTGGTGCCAATTGGCACTTGCTTGAAAGATGTCTACCAATTGTTACACCAGGCTTCTAAACGCAGCACAGGCCGCACCATCCCGCAAGATAATTGTGTTGGGGGCTAGCGGTTCTGTCGGAGCCAATGCAATTCAGTTTATTCAGCAGCAGAGTAATATGCAATTGACCGGAGTGAGCGTGCACCGGTCTGTTGAATCCCTGCTGCAAATTTTGTCCACCCATCCGTGCACCTGCGCTTGTATCAGCGACCCCCAAACCTGGCGTACGCATCGTGCTGATCTGAAAGCGCGTTTTCCGGGGACACGGTTTTTTGGCGAATCCGAGGGGCTTGTTGAAATGGTGGCCTGGGGAGCTGATTCGCAGGGGGTTGATACGGTTCTGACCGCAGTTGTCGGGGCGGTCGGGATAGCCGTTACCATGCTGGCAATCGAACGAGGCCTCAAAATTGCCCTGGCGAACAAAGAAACCCTGGTGACAGCCGGTCCGGCGATTCAGTCTCGCCTGGTAGAATTGGAGCAGCAGGGGATGCCCTTGCCAGTCATTTTGCCGGTGGATTCCGAGCACAATGCCATATTTCAACTCGTGCAGAATCTACCGGCCGGACATTTGCGAGAGATTATCCTGACTGCCAGCGGTGGCCCCTTTCGGGAATTCAGCCCGGAACAGATTGCACAAGTCAAACGGGAGCAGGTACTCAATCATCCCACCTGGTCGATGGGTCCCAAAATAACAGTCGATTCGGCGGGGATGATTAATAAGGGCCTGGAAATAATTGAAGCCCATTATTTGTTTGGTATTGACTACGATCATCTGGATGCATTGATTCATCCGGACAGCATTGTGCATGGTATGGTGGGTTGTCACGATGGCAGTTATTTGTTTTGCGCATCGAGCCCGCATATGGTGTTTCCCATAGCGCACTGCCTGTGTTATCCAGATCCGGTAATGGTGCGCCATCCCATGGCTGCAGAGCCGGTTCATTGGGCCGCTCTGCGTTTTGATCCGGTGGATCGGCAAAAGTATCCCGGTTTTCAGCTCGCCATTGCAGCCGGACGTGCCGGCGGAACCGGCCCGGCTGTATTCAATGCTGCCAATGAAATTGCAGTCGCCGCCTTTCTGGCAGATCAAATACGCTTCACACAGATTCCGGTCGTAATAGAAGAAACGATGGCTGCCAGCATAATTGCTACCGGAGGGGAACTGGAATTGTATCTTGAAGCGGATCAGATAGCGCGCCAAAAAGCCGGAGTCATCATCGCCGGTCTCAAGGTTTGATGTCATGATTGAAGTGAACGGACAAAAGAAAGAGTTGCCGCCGGATTTGATTTCCATTCAGGATCTGATTGGCGACTACCAGCTCGATGAGCGCACGGTGGCAGTGGAATACAACGGCAGCATCATTGCACGCCAGGGCTGGTCGCAAACAATTTTGCGCGATGGGGACCGCATCGAAATCATTCGTTTTGTCGGTGGCGGCTAGTCTGGTGCAGAACTTTGACTGGGCATATCCGATTCTGAATGCTGATGGAGCGATGCTGACAGCAGATTATCAGGACCTGCTGGCGCTTTGGAAAAGAAGTCATTTCTGCTTTTATCAATTACGTTTTAAGGGCGCTTCCTTCCCGGCAACTCTTGCCTTGGCCACGACACTGAAACGCTGGGAGCCGAATCTGCGTCTGATTGCGAATGACATGATGCCAGCGATTGACCACCCGGAGGTCTTCGATGGGCTGCACCTGGGTCAACAGGATCTGGCTGCATGCAGCGACCGGGAACTACAGCGCCTGCTGGGTAGAAGGCCGAATTTTGAGCTAGGCATTTCTACACATGATCTAGCTGAGTTGCGCAATACGGTGGCATTGCATCTGAATCCGGATTATATTGCAGTTGGGCCGTGTTACAGCACAGACAGCAAGCTAGACACCAATCCGGTGCTGGATGCACAGCAATTGTTGGCGATGTTGTCGGCCATTGAAAAAGAGGAAAGCTTACCGGCCAGAATTGTGTTCATTGGTGGTCTGAACACAGTTCGAATCGGTGACTGTCTGCAAAAAATCGCCTCCTGGCGGCCAGGCGGGCCGGCCAGGTCGCTACAATTCCAATATGCGGGTATTGCGATGTTTCGTCAGGCTCAAGAAATTCAGGCCTGTAATCAAATGTTTGCCGAACTTCAGACTTGACAACCAACTATGGGACATAATTTTGATCCGGGATGAGTACGGATCGTTCAGATTTTACGGTCGATACGGCCAAAGAACGGGATTACCTGCTAGACTACAAGTCCGTGGATTTGATGAGTCTGCGACGCACTGCTATCCTGGATTTTCCGATCGACAATGTGACGCGCGATGAAGCGGTCGCACTGGTCCTGCATCATATCGAGCAAAAGCAGGGACCGGCACATGTAATCTTTGTGGACCCGGTCAAGTTGATGCGGCTGCGCAGCTCGCGTCGACTGCAACATCTGAATGAAGGTTTAAATCTGATTTTAGCGGATGGAGCCGGCCTGCTGTGGGGTGCGGAACGCCTTGGGCAACCATTGAAGGAACGCATCCCGATGATCGCCATGTTAATGGATATTGTGCGCCTGGCATGGAAAACTGAATTAACGATCTATTTTCTAGGCGATAAATCAGAATATCTGGAGCGGGTGTTTGCCAATATGCAACGCAGTTTTCCGGGAGTGCGAATTATCGGACGGCAGGCCGGATCGTTTAATGCCGCGCGGGAAGCATTGATCAAGGAATCGATCCGCAAATCCTCGCCAGACATTATTTTTATTGGTATGGGCTTTCCTGCACAGGAGCTCTGGATTCATGAGAATCGCGATCACCTGGCCAATGCTGTGGTGATTGGCATTGATGAGGCCTTTGGAATCCTGTCCGGAAAAATGAAACGGGCTCCGGACTGGTTTCAATTGCGCGGTCTGGCCTGGTTCTGGCAGGTACTCACCAAACCTTTTTTGCTCGACAGGCTTATTGCGACCATCGCCTATTTTGTCAAAGTGCTGTGGGTTTCTTTCCGACAAAAACCCTAGTAGTCCATGGCCAGCCTGGCAAGCGTTGGCGACAACCAGTCATCCAGTAAAGGATCACGATCCCGGCGGATACCTTCCTTGAAGGAAAGCTGCAGGTTGGTGCGTGCGATTTCATTATCCCTGTTCATCTGACGAGCCAGGTCAATGGCGCGGTAATAATGCTGCAGGGATTCTGATTCAAGATTTTGCAGGTCTCTTTTCGAAGCACCCCTTGTTTTCATTTCCAGGTATTCCATCTCATTAACTGCCCCGATATTGTTCTGAATTGCAGACAGAGTTAAAAAGAGGTGTTGGTGTTCTTCATTTTCAGGATCCGGGTTCTGGATGGCGTTAACCTGTACATCGTAGTCAGCTGCCAGTTTTAGATAATAACCCAGTGCAGACCGGATCTGGCCGGTATAAAAACCGGCATTTGCGCGGCCCTGAATCAGGACCGGATCGGCATCGCTGTACTCAGGCTCTATTTGCGACCAGATTTGTAGCGCGCTTTCAAAATCGGCATTCATATAATCAATCCAGCCCAGCCAATAGAGTGCATGAGTCTGGATGCGTTCGTCACGAATGCCTTCTTTTTGCGCTTCTAATAAATACTCGCGTGCTTGAGCCAGCTTTTGCCGTCGATCCTGAATCGCAGCCGTTTCGATTGTTTTTTTGTTGGCTGGATACATTCGGGGACCCGGAATTCCGAGCTTGCGATCTGCTTCGAATCCGGCAAAGCGCAGATAGTTCAGCGCGCCTAAATTGAAATAAATCCGTCCGATTTCGCCGTTTTGCAAGGTCTCATCCTCAGGTCGATTGCCTTGAAGCGGATAAAACTCGCGCGCGGTCTGGATAGCCTTGATGAAGTATTCGGCCGCCTTGTCGAAATCACGGCGATTCATGTAGTATTCACCGATAGCGTTGATCGCCAGAAAGTGCAGGGGATCATAGTTGTGGGCATTCTGAAACTGGCGCACCGCTCGCAGGGGCTCGTTTTGAGTCATTAAAAAACGGCCGCGTTGATAGTAGCCCTCCCCATAGCGCGATCCGACAATTGTGATTCCATCCCGATCCTCTTCGCGATTGAACACCAATTCAAGCAAGTGAGCCGCATTGTCCCGCAAGTCCAGCTCGCTGAGAACATCCACTGGATCTACCTGATAGCGAATACGCAGGTCGTCCGGGTCGAGATCAATGTAGAAACTGGCTAGCTTGGCAGTCAGATACAGGGGCAGATCCTCTTCCAGACCCATAGCCCGTATTTCGCGGTGCTTGGCCAAAACCATGCGCGGATCCTGGTTGCGCTTCCAGATCTCAATATAGGTGTTGATCATGCCGGCGTGGCCGCGCACATCCATGGGATGCTTTTCAATAGCCTGATTATAGAAGCGGGCGGCTTTCCCCCATGATTGTTCATGATAGTAAATAGTGCCAATCATGGTAATCGCATCCAGGTCGTCTGGCTGGTTCATGACAGTCAGTATGAGCCGATCATAATCGATGGCCAGATCATTGTTGTGCCAGGTGCTATCCTTGAAGCTGTGGGCATGATTGGAGTGAAAGCGGGACAGATTGAGGATTGTGGTTTTATTATAGACTTCATCGCGCAGTCGATCCACTAAATACGCGCCTGGTATAATAACCGTCCGCGGACTTTGGCCCTTTTCCAGGTAATTGATCCGCTGGCCTTCCTTCCAGGCTTCCGGCCTGGGCCAGGGCGTTTGCGGATCGCGGGTAAGAATGGGTGCTCGCCGTCCGGCGCTATTCCATGCCAGGTTGCGGTCTCTGGTGCCATATGGCGGCTCCACCTTGCCATAGAGTTTAATGAAAGCTTCTTCATAAAAACCGGCTTTCATGTAAGCGATACCGTAACGGTTTAGAAATTCGGTATTAAACTGTCCACCATCGGCAGCACGAGCCTGTTCAAAAAAGCGCTCGGCACGCAGTTTATGAGCGTCCCTTTTGCTGGCAGACATACTAAAGCGTGCCTGGTGTAGTTCGGCCAGGCCGGACTCATATCGATTACGTATGGAAAAGTATTGAAATAAAGACCATGTTCCCAAAGACGCGGCTGTCAGCAGAGCCAGCCCGAGAGCGCCCAGCATGATCAATTTATTGCGCTTGCGACGGGCGGCGAGTGCCTGCGGGCTCAGGTCGTCCGCATAAATGATTTGCACACCCTCGCTGGTTACATCAGATGGGGTAGTGTCCGGTCGATAACCGAGGCGTGCTTCAATAAAGTCTGCAACCTGATCGACCTCAGCCTGGTCGATGACCATATTCATTAGCAGGCGCTGATCGGGTTGCGAAATTTTTTCGTTTACTACAACATCAATTACCGAGCGTTTGATTCCGCCTGGATAATCCATCAGGGCCTGGCGGATATTGGCCAGA
>JAGRNA010000059.1 GCA_020441005.1 Leptospiraceae bacterium | reverse complement strand
CCCAGTTCCTGTTCTTTCTTACGAAACACTTTTTCACTTAAAAAAGAAAGGCTGCCCTCTTCGACAATTCCGTCCCCGAGCACGCTCATCAATTTATTCTCAACATTGATTTGACTGTATACCTGCACCGCATCGATTGCATCCAGCTCGCCAAAATAGCGTTCCGCTGTGTAGCGTTTGATTTGATCATCAGTTTGCCAATCTTGCTCGCGGATTATCCCATGGGAAAGATCCTTGATACCATCGCTGCGCTGATCGCCAATAATACCGGCAACCGTTACACCCGGCAAAGGGGTACTCTTGAGTCCGGCCGCGATCCAAAAACCGAGTTTCTCCAGCCATGAGCCGCCATCGGGCGAATTGATCAGGATGGCCCGGTCCAGGCGGGAGGCCAGCGGGCCAGGTCCCGGTTTCTGTATGGCATTATAATATAAAGCGCTCCGCAAAATCAGGCCCCCCAAACTATAGGTGATGACGCTCAGCTTTGCCCTTTGCATTTCCGGCTGCTCCAGTAGTTCGAGCAGAATTTTCAACAACTCCTGACCATTATCCGAAATATGAATCCCGGGATTAAAACGCAGTAAGATGGGATAGCACTGCCGCTTTTCAAGGATTTCGAGAATATTGTTGGGAATGCCGCTACCAAGCAGCGCCCGGGCCCTGGACCGGATGCGTTCCAGTCTGGATTGTTCTGCCTGCTGAGCAGACTCCATCGGATTCTGGTCGGGCTCATCAAAGCTCTCAGCCCACAACTCCTCGTTACAAAACAGGCCATGGACCAGCAGCACAGCCTTGCGCTTGCCGCTGGCTTGAAAGGCCCGGGCGACTTCTTGCACAGAGACATCGCGGCCATCCAGTCGCAGACTGCATTTTATATCAGCCATCGGTAGACCGATAAAATCGCGACCAACGACCGACGCAACCGCCTTGTTTTGCAACAGCACCGCATGAGCGCTACCGGCGGCCGCCGCAACTGTATCGCGGGCTGCCTGCATTGCCGCAGCAGTCTTGCGTTCCGCGTTTTCCATCGTCTGCTTGGTCTCCGCACGAGACTCGGCATCGGCGTGCCAGATAGGCAGGGTGGCTAGCTGCCGGGAAAGCTGCAATGTAAGCTGACTGGCCGTATCAGCCAGGTCAATTGCCAGGTGACCAATTTTAAAGGGTAGCATATCGGGTATGATCCCCTCAAAACCAATTTAGTTGCAAGAATCACTGGCAAACATGGGCCAGCTGATATTTTTTAGCCGCAATTGCGCAAAGTGTAGTCAGGCAGACGACCTGGGTGACAGCCTTTATTCCAGAGTTTTGCGTTTATTCGCCACCATACGCTTAAAATCGTTGATATTCTTGATCACGACGCGATCGGCGAAAAGCTCCAGCTTGCCCTGATTTACAAAAGCGCTGACCACCCGCTGGGTTTCAGCAGGCGCCATTCCGGCCCAGGCAGCCACATCTTCCACTGTGATCGGAAAGGTCAGCTGATTGGTGTGCCCGTAATTTTTATCCTTTTCAGCCAACATCAGGAACACATCTGCTATGCGCGGCTGGGGTTCATCGATGATTAAAATCTGCAATCGCCGGCGTTGATCAAAAATACGATGCGCAAAAATCTTGAGCAATTGGAAGGCCAGCTGCGGAATGCTGTTCATCAGGGAGTCAAAATTTTCCTGCTTAAACCGCAGCGCACGCACATCGTCGACTGCAATGGCCGATGCGCTGCGCGGTTCTTCTTCGAGGATTGCCATCTCCCCAAAAAAGTCGCCCGGTCCGATGATATCGAGCGTCTTCTGGTTGCGCGAGACCGTCTTGGTGATTTTCACCTGCCCTTCCTGGATAAAATAACAATCCGTGCCCGGTTCATATTCGCAAAAGATGATTTGACCGGCCTCAAATTCCGTGCCAAATTTCTCGAAGAGCGATTCAGGGAGTAACATTAGCCCAATTCCTCCATGCGCTTCTGTGCCTCGCGGCTGACATCATCGGGTGGCGGCATGGTAGCCGCCTTGGCAAAAAGGGTTCTGGCCCGGTCCAGGCTGCGCATTTTCTGAGCAGCAATGCCCATAAAGAAAATCGAACGTTTGATCTCGCTACCGGTCGGAAAATTCTTGATGTAGGCCGAAAGCAGCTGCTGCGCTTCATCATAGTGGCCTGTTTCCAGTTTAATATACCCGCACTCAAAATGAGCTTTGGCATACATGTCCGATTCTTTGGCGTTGCGCAGATTCGAGTAGCGGGAACACTTTTCAAACAGAGGCAGTGCCTTGTCATAATCTTTTTTATCCAAAGCGGCCTGGGCCTCGCCAAAAATATTCTCGATTTGTTCGGCCGGATTGCTCTGCCGGCTGCCCATAGATTGCAGCGCCTCTGGATTATCAATCGCCGTGGATGCATCCGCCATACCCCGGGATATATCGCTAAGCATATTGGCATCACCGGGCATTTCTTCCGCCACTGCTGGCGGATATCCCACCGGATAACTCAGCCCCTTACGAGCCATTTGTAATAAATCTTCGGCGCGCTTGACATTGTTGCCGCTGGGATTGTATTCAAGGTAGCGCTGGAAAGCATACACGGCGTGTTCCATGTGGCCGGATTGATAAAAAGACTCCGCCACATTCAAGAGTTCAAAAGCCGGATTGATCACCGCATCGGCGTGCAGGATTTCACGCACCTGCTTGTGAATGTGACGCAGCTGCTTCGAAAACACCCGCGCCATGGTCATGATCAGACGGGTATTGCGCAAGCAATAGGCCTCAAACTCGGCTGCACTGAAAACGATGACCTGGGTGGCTCCGATTGTCTGAGCCGTTTCCTCGCGCGGATAATTGCCCAATGCAGATTTCACGCCAAAGAATTCCCCTAGTTTGACTTCCTCACGAATTTCTTCGCCTGTATCGAGCGCGGTCGACAGCAGGATCACCTTGCCCTTTTGTAAAACGTAGATATCATTGCCCACATCGTTTTGAAAATAAACGATAGAGCCGCCAGTATATGATCTTCCCTTGGGCATAATGCTACACTAACTCCATGGGCAGGAAGGCGAAGGGCGCCTGGTTAGCGCTTTGGGACTGCAAGCGCTGGATCAACTGACCATACTCGGCCATAACCAGGCGTTTTTGACCGTCAATTGAAACCGGCACGACCTCGATCTCAAGCAAATCGAAGAATTCCTGCAGGCTGCTGTTGCCATACACCGGCTGGCCATTGCGAATCACCATAAAAATATCACCAGGTCGGCCGTCGTTCAAAATATCATCCAGCTCGTCGCTGGAACGCGCGTTAAAAACGACCAGATCGCCAACCTGATCCGCGCTGAAAAGGCCGCGATCCTTGATTCGAAAGGCTTTGACGCTATTGTCGATCAACATGGGTAAAAGCTGCTCTAACTCCAGCGTAGTATCATACATGGCGCTATAGCATTCCCGGGCGGCCTTGATCTCGTGCAGGTAGTGGCTAGAACCGGTCATTGCGCTATCCGTTCCGAGGCTGACCGGGATCTGGCGTTCCAGGGCAGCCTTGACATTCAGGCTGCGTAGATAGATCCTTTGATTCATGGCCGGACACCACACAAGGCTGGCACCGCGCTCGGCAATCAGGTCCAGATCGCGCTCCGACAAACCGATGCCATGCACCAGCACACTGTGTTCGCCGAGCACTCCCAAATCGTCCAGCCGTTGCAGGGACTCACGACTTTCCACATCGCTGCCCTCGGCAATATGCATAATGAAGGGCAGATCATTCTCAACAGCATAATCATATTCACGCCGAAAACCACTGCCCCAGTCGAGGCTGTAGCTGCACAGCGAATGGGCGATCCCATATTCTGGTAGAACCCAGGCCAGACTGTGTTCCCGGTAGGCATCGCGCACAAAGGCCGGCACATGATCTACTACTGTAGTCGCACCGCCAATGATGTTCTTATAACCACCCAGCTCGTACAAATCAGCCATTTCCAGGCGCATGCGTTCCTGAAAAAAAGGTGAAGCCTTGACTGTATTGTCCCAGCTCAGCCAGTTGCGATAAGGACTCTCGCTCGCTGGCGGGGCATGCCAGGTGGCCAGCAGACTGTCATGGGCATTGATAAACCCGGGCAGCACCAGCATACCATGCAGATTGATCGCCAGAATATCCGCCAGACCTTCCCGCTTTTCCAGTACCTGATCGATGCGCCCCCCGGCAAACACCAGACCGTGACCGCTTTTAGCAGGCAGCAGGGACGCATTAATCATTTGCCATTTCATGAGTACAGCCGACGCTATAGTATCGGCTTGCCAGCGCCTCGATTTCAATCCAGCGGCAAAGTTTTCAGTTTTTGATCGATTTGGCGGATCATAGCAAAAACAGGACGGTTGGTCATCAGTACAAATCTTTTGTGGGGCTGATAACCCGAACGGATAGAGATTCCAGGGAGTTCCCATTCATTGCAAGCTTGAACCGGCGAATAGAACCGGGTTGGTGACGGTATTTGAAGTGCTGTTCAATACACTTGTAGAGAGTTTGCCGATCCACGAACACGCCCATTCAAGCTAATAACTTAAGCGATAAAACGGGCCCAACCGTATAATGTGTATCAGAACAATCGGTTAACAATTTTTTCCCAAACTTTTTCGGCTCAGATTAAAAAAATTGTTATCTTTGTCCAGGACACAGCTAGATGGCGATAGTTTTGTTCAAGGCGATATTCATCATGAAAAGAACCATATGATACTGCAGATAACAGTTGTCCTGTTTGCTGGCTGTGATTCCTTAAAAACCCTGGTTGGACAGGGCGAAGAGGAGGACATGACGTCCACTTATGCCTTGTTGGCCCTGGCCTTGCAAAAATCGTCCACCTCTAGTGGATGCTACCTGGATACAGCAGCCGTGCAATCATTGACGACGACCACGACGGACACGGGCAAGTATACTGTGGTCGATACCAATCAGACTACCTGTTACAATCAAAGCACTGGAGCCTCTATAGCCTGCGCCGGCACTGGTTTTAGAAATTTTAATCAATTTCTGAATTCCTATCGTATCCACGAGGCCTGCCGTGTGTTGGCCGACCCCGCAATGAACGACCAAACCGTCTTGCGGATCGCATTTGACCTTGGATTTGCATCGCTGGCGCCGTTTAACCTGGCTTTTAAAAGGATCACCGGGACGACTCCCACCAAATATCGCAAATCGATCTTGCAGGAGCACAAAGCCTCTAATTGAAAAAATCCATCAGGATTTTCAGATTCAAACAGAATCCAGCCGTATTTAATTCAAAATCAATTATCTTTTTTTGAAATCCATAGGACCTGAACTTGATTGGGTGATATACTCAATCCTTCCAGCCTTGACAGAAAAGGCGCAGGAGGAGATTGGGATGAGTGAAACCTTACAGACAAGGGCCGCAGAGAGGCGCCATGATATTGACTGGGTCAGGTTGATCGCCTTTGATTTGCTGATTTTATATCATGTGGGCATGTTCTTTGTCGCCGGCAAAGGTTGGCATATTAAGAACAATGAACTCAGCGAGGCATTGCTCTATCCGATGGATTTTATTAACCAGTGGCGGTTGCCTATTCTGTTTGTGATTTCAGGTATGGGAACCCGTTTCGCTCTTTCACAACGCACCGGCTGGGAGTTTCTAAAGAAACGCTTTCAGCGGCTGGTGATCCCGCTGCTATTCGGGATGGTTGTTATCGTAGCGCCGCAGGTATATATAGAGAGGATCGTTCAGGGACATGCCTATCATTCCTTCATTGATTTTTATCCCCATTATTTTGACGGTATCTACCAAAAGAACGGCGGAGGCGGAAATTTCAGCTGGCACCACCTGTGGTTCCTGCCGTACCTGTTTTTTATATTCCCTGGTTGCAGCGCCGTTGCTTACCTACTGGCGCGATCAAGGCAATTGTGTGTGGGTCCAAAATTTCAGGTTGTTCATAAACCGGTTTCCGCTAAGTCTGTACTTGTTTTGCATCCCATTGCTTGCCATACAGGTATTTCTCAAACATCGATTTCCGATTAACAATGCGGTATGGGGTGACTGGTATGCGTTGCCTTTTTTCGGGGCTCTCTTTCTATTTGGCTATATGTTGATTATGGTTAAGGATGTTATCTGGGATGCATTCAGAGCAATCAAGTGGCCTGCGCTGGTAGCCGGTATAGTTCTCTTTCCGCTGATGTACTGGCAAAGGCACCAGCCCGGCCAGATCGCGCTAACAGCCATTTTGGAAGTATTCAACTTATGGAGCTGGATTTTGGCTGTGTTCGGGTTCTCATCACAGTACTTGAACAAGCCCGGTCGAATCATTGCTTACCGCAATCAGGCCGTGTATCCCTTCTACATCCTGCACCAGACCATTACTGTCATTATTGGATATTACCTGATGGATTTGCAAATGTCGATAATGATCAAGTTTGTTTTACTTACAGGAGGCACCTTCCTGGGCTCCTGGTTAATCTATGAGACATTAATTCGCCGAATTGCAATCCTTAGACCATTATTTGGCCTGAAAAAAGGACAAACTTAATATCATTACAGTTCTACGGCTCTGCCTGCCAATGGCAAAAGCAGCCCGGCTGGTATTGCCGCTTTCAAAGTAATGGACCCGATTGCAATTGTAGAAACGGTGCCGTAAATGCCAGGCACAAGTCGAATTGAGGTCGGTTCATTCCCAATAGAGGGATTTGAACCAGATTGTGTATGGGATTTGGAGCGCCGTTCTATGCACTTGTAGTGAGCCTGCCGAACGAGGCACACGCCCGAATCCAATATGTCTTTGACTTCCTCCGCGCAAACTGCGGCCCAAAACAGAGCAGAATCGCTGGCATTTTCTCTGCTCTTTTGGGCCACAGTTGCCTTCAAAATCCAGGCGAAAAATGATTTACATTACAAATTCAACCGTCGGATTGTAATCTTTGCCGGCGTAGGCAAAAGAGGCTTTTATCTTATAAGTTCCGGGACCGCTGGCCTGAAAACCGGTGCCAAAGTGATGCATAGTCTCGGCATGCATAACGTGCCCCTTCCTGGTCATCGATTTGCCATCCGGCCCGGTGATTGTAAAGGTAACTGCTTTGACATCCATGTTCATTTTGTTGTCGGATTGATTCAGCAAGGTCAGCATCACATGGTGGTCACCCATTTGATCATGGTCCATATTCATCGGCATTTCCATGTTCATCTTTTTCATGGCTTGCATATGCTGCGCCATAGTGCTGAATTCAAATGATGCCTTCAGATTACCGGCATCCGCTGACTGGTATTGGCTCTGCATGGAATGACCATCCATGCTTTCGTGTCCTATATGCTCCTCACCTATCGCTTGCTCATCTGATTTTTCGCCGCAGGCTAACAATGCCAGGGCGAAAAACATAACACTGACTGTCCAAAATTTGTTTTTCATTTTATTCTCCATTTATCATTTTATATTTAAATGATTTTCATTTACTTTAATTGGCTGCATTTCCAGTGAACTTAGTGCTCATGCCCGGAGTGCCCCTCCAGATGTTCGCCCTGGGGGCCAATCCCGTAGATATGGGTCAGGGCCGCGCCGTAGTGACCGGTCCGGGCGACACATAAAGCGGCGCTGAAGCCAAGCACCAGGGCCGCAATGCCCAGCACCCGTATCGCAGCCTGGCCGATCTGCTTCAGCCAGAGAGCGCCACCCATAGTGATCAGTGTAAGCCCGGCGGTAATGATCGTCCAGTCGGCCCACTGGTCATGCAAATCGAGCACTGTCTGGGCTTCATCCGAAAGCTCATGGGCGTGCGGATGAAACCAGCTACCGGCCATATAAGCGCCCAATAGACCCAGAGCACCCAGTGTAAAAGCGATGTAAAAGTGTGATCGGGTTTTACTCCATAGACCCAGCAGCCACAAACCGGGAGCGATTAATAATAGTACGATGGGGAAGTGGACCACCAGGGGATGCAGGCTGGGAAAGTCATCCAGTCCGGGCAACCGCCCTTGCTCCTGCTTGTGGGTGACTGCCGGTGTAGAATCAGGCTTGGCATGTTCCTTTTCGTCGTGCGCCATCAGGCCAACAGCCATTATCAGGGTGATGATGAATAGCATTGGTATTATTCTTCTCATATTGCTCTCCTTGTTTTAATGTTTACATGGTTTTTTAATAAATCATTTTTCATCAATCTCCTCAAGTTCATCCGCATTGGATTCAACCGCGTGCAATGGCCCGGCGGCGTTATGCTTTAGCCTCCGCTGCTGAATCCACTCGTAGATCAGGGGAATGATCAGCAGTGTTACCATCGTATCGGTGACGAGTCCGCCGATCAGCGGGGTAGCCAGGCGTTTCATGATGCGTGAACCGGCTTCGGTGCTCCACATGATGGGCACCAAACCCAAAAGCGTGGTCAGCGTGGTCATGATTTTGGGCCGCACGCGACTGACGACGCCATCCATAATGGCCTGACGCAACTGCACCTGATCCGTGAGCCGGTTTTTGCGCTTATAATCGGCCATCACGTTATCCAGATACACCAAGAGCACGATGCCGGTTTCAACAGAGAGGCCGGCTAGAGCAATGAAGCCGACATCGGTGGCCACGCTGCGGTTGTAATCCAGCAAATACATCATCCAGAGCCCGCCGGTCACCGAAAAAGCCAGACAGCCCAATATGATCGAAGTTTCGATAAAGTTTTTAAAGTGCAAATAAAGGAGGAAGATAATGGCCATGAGGGTCGCCAGCCCGGCTGCCTTGAGACGCGCCGCCGCCTTTTGCATGTACTCAAATTGGCCGCTCCAAACCAGACTGACTCCCTTGGGTGGCTTGATTTTGCCCTGGTCAATCGATCTTTGCAATAAAGCCCGGGCATCGCTGACATAGCTGGCGACATCGCGCCCCTGCTTCAGGTCGATGTAAATCCAGGCGGTCTTGCGGGCATTCTCGGTTTTAATCGCCGGCGGTCCGGCGTGAACCCTGAGGTGCGCCACACGCGAAATAGGAATGTCAGCCCCGCCCGGAGTGCGAATCCAGACATCGCCGAGGGCCTGCAGGTTGTCGCGCAGCTCGCGGGGATAGCGGATATTGATTGGGTAGCGCGCCAGTCCCTCTACGGTGAAAGTGATATTCTTACCGCCCACTGCCGTCATAATCGTGTGCTGAATGTCGGCAATGGTCAGACCATAACGCGCGGCGGCCTCGCGGTCGATCTCATAGTCGATGTAGCGTCCGCCGGTGACTCGCTCGCTGACCACCGTAGAGGTTCCCGGCACCTGCTTAAATAGGGCCTCCAGCCTAGAGCTGTAATCGGCCAAAATATCCAGATCGTCGCCCATGATTTTAATGCCCACCGGGGTCTTGATGCCGGTCGCCAGCATATCAATGCGCGTGCGAATCGGGTAGGTCCAGGCGTTGGTCAGTCCCGGGAACTGGATGGATTGATTCAACTCTGCTATGATTTTCTCGATCGTCATACCCGATCGCCACTCGGATTTATCCTTAAGCAGGATTGTGGTTTCCACCATACTGAGCGGTGCCGGGTCGGTGGCGGTCTGAGCCCGGCCAATTTTGCCGAGTACCTGTTTGACTTCCGGATGCGCCTTGATGATGCGATCCGTTTTCTGTAGAATTTCACGCGCCTTGGTAATCGAGATCCCCGGCAGAGTGGTCGGCATGTAGAGGATGTCGCCCTCGTTGAGCGGCGGCATAAACTCGCCGCCAATCGGGCGGATCAAATAACTATGATTAAACCAGGGGATACCGATTACCGGTACAATGCTGATCAGGGAGATAAATCCAAAGATCATAGCGTAGCGTTTTTTATGATCCAGCACGCTCCGGACCATTGGCTCGTAAACCCGGATAAAAAATTGTGCTAGCCGGCTCTCGCTTTCCGGCCTGGTTTTGCCGGTTACAAAAAAGCTGGCCAGGACCGGAATAATCGTGATCGCAATCACCGAGGCGGCTGCCATTGCAAAGGATTTGGTGATCGCCAGGGGTCGAAAGAGACGGCCGGACTGACCCTGCAATAGCAGAATCGGCAAAAAGCTGATGGTGATGATGAGCAATGAAAAAAAGAGGGCCGGACCTACCTCCAGCGATGCCCGACGCACTGTTTCTATGTGCGGCAGGCCGGTCTCAACTTCTTTATGCTTATGAATATTTTCCACCAGCACAATCGATGCATCGACCATGACTCCAATCGCAATGGCGATGCCGCCCAGGCTCATGATATTGGCGTTGATCCCCAGCGCTTCCATCAGGCTGAGTGAGGCCAGGATACCGATGGGCAGGGTGCAAATCGCTACCAGGGCGGAGCGAGCATGCATTAAAAAAAGCATAATAATGATCGCGACCACGATCATCTCTTCGGTCAGGGTCCAGCTAACATTGCGGATGGCCCGCTTGATCAACACCGAGCGATCATAACCGGTTTTGATTTCCAGGCTGGGCGGTAATCCCGGTTTAATCTCTTTCAGACGGGCCTTGACCCGATTGATCACCTCCAGCGGATTTTCGCCAAAGCGCATCACCACGATGCCGCTGACCACCTCGCCCTCGCCATTCCACTCGGCGATGCCCCGCCGGATGTCCGGCCCCAGGCTGACATGGGCCACGTCGGCAATCGTTATCGGAGTCCCGTCCTGATCAGCGCGAAGTACGATCGATTCAATATCTTTAGTAGACTTGATGTAGCCCAACCCGCGCACCATGTACTCGGTCTCGCCCATCTCAATCAGACGACCGCCGGTATCCCGATTGGAGTTGGCCAGCGCACTTTGTACCTGCCGCAGCGATATATTGTGTAGAAGCAGGCTGGTCGGATCAATCTCTGCCTGGTACTGTTTCACAAAGCCGCCCAGGCTGGCAACCTCGGCGACACCCTCCAGGCTGGCCAGCTCATAGCGGATTTGCCAGTCTTGAATAGAACGCAGTTGCTGCAAATTGAGCTGCCCTGATGGATCGGTCAGTATGTACTGGTAAACCCAGCCCACACCGGTAGCGTCCGGTCCCAGTTGGGGTTTGACTCCCTCCGGCAAGCGTCCTGCAGCATAGTTCAGGTATTCCAGGACCCGCGAGCGGGCCCAGTACATATCCGTGCCATCCTCAAAAATAATGTAAACCATAGAGAATCCGAAAAAGCTGTAGCCGCGCACATTCTGCGCGCCGGGAACAGATAGCATGGAAGAGGTCAGGGGATAAGTGACCTGATCCTCTACCACCTGCGGCGCCTGGCCCTCGTACTCCGTGTATACAATAACCTGCACATCCGAGAGGTCCGGAATCGCGTCCACCGGAATGAGGCTGATGGCTCGAATACCAATGAGGACAATCGCCAAAGCCAGGATGATCACCAGGCTGCGGTTTTTCAGCGAGGCGTTGATGATTTGAGCGATCAATGCTGGTGTCCTCCCATGTTGGAATCTGTTTTCAGATCGGAGCCGCTCATTGGGTTCGCCTCTGAGCTGCGCATCTTGCGCACGGCCTCCTGGATGCGCGTTTCAGAATCGAGCAAAAACTGACCGGAGACAACCACGGCCTCGCCGTCCGCCAGCCCGGCCAGTACCTGGATGCGATTGTCGGTGGTGCTTACACCGCTGGTGATTTCGCGCGGCTCAAAGCGCCCCTGGCCGTCGTAGACAAAGACCAGCTCGCGGGTACCGGTGCGGATTACAGCCGAAGATGGAATCGTCAGGCTTTGCCCGGGCAGAGTACGCTTGACGTGTAAAGTGGCGAACATGCCTGGCTTCAATTGGTAGCCGGGATTGGCAAAGCTGACTCGTACCTTGAGATCCCGATCCTGGCGCTCCAGATAGGGATAAATAAAGTTAACCTTTCCGTGAAATACCTGCTCGCCTAGTTGAGGCACGATCATATCAACCGGCATGCCCAGCTTAACAAACTGGATATCATTTTCGGTGATATGGATCATCGCCCATACCTGTGATAAGTTAATGATTTTAAACAAATCCTGGCCTTCCTTGATTTTGGCTCCCTGCACCACGTTTTTTTCGGTTATCACGCCGCTAATGGGGGCATAGATACTCATCAGTCGGCTGGGCTGACCCCGTTTCTCTAACGCCTTGATCTGAGCATTGGTGATATTCCAAAGCTGCAGGCGCTGTCGGGCAGCCTGAAGCAATTCCTGGCTTTCTTTATTGTTGGGGCTTTGGCTGACTGTTCGAAAGAGGTGCAGGTATTCGGATTGGGTCGCTAAAAGGGCCGGGCTGTAAACCGCAGCCAGGGGTTGCCCGCGCCGGACCTGCTGACCGGTAATGGAGGCGTATAGCTTTTCCACCCAGCCATCAAAGCGGGCGTTGACCACTGCCTCGGCATCCTCGGCAAAATCGATGTGCGCCACGCTGCGGATTTCCCGGGTGATGGGCTCGCGTTTCACCGCCGCTGTCTGGACCCCCATTTTCTGAATGACCGATGGCTCGATCTCAATCAGAATTTTATCGCTCTGGCTGCTCGCATTTGAACTGAAATTTGCGCCGTGATTGTGATCCCCCTCTGCATCATGCTGATGCGATCCCTTCATGGCTATCAGGGTCATGCCGCAGATCGGACAATTGCCCGGGTGATCCTGCATGATCTGGGGATGCATAGAACAGGTGTACATGGTCGGGCCCTGGGAAAGCGGCAGAGAATTTCGATGCCAGCTATACCAGAGATAGCGACCGCCATATACTACTCCGGTAATCAGAAGAATTCCACTGATGGTAATGATAAATTTTTTATTGCCCAGAATCGTCTTCACTTACTCAACCTCCAGTTTGCTTACGCCTGGTTGGGGTATTACCCGGTTGGTAATCAAAGCTTGCGCGATGATATTCTGCTGGTATTCTTTTTCCAATTCATAGTATTCCATTTGCAGACGGTACAAAAAATCATACGCCTTGAGCAGATCATAAAGATCAGTCTTGCCGCTCAGATAACTGGTCTGCAGCGATTCCAGCGCCAGACGCGCACGATTGAGCAGATCCGTACGATAGTTGGAGCGCCTCCGGGCCAGACTGGCTGCAGTATCCTGCAGAGCCTTGAATTGACTACTTTCGCGCTGTAAAACATCGGCGGCCATACTCTGCTGGCTGCGCTCGACCAGGTATTTGGATTCAAGCTGCTTATGGTTGGATAGAGCGGTCCAGAGCGGTATTTTCATTGTTATACCAAAACTGATAAAATCCTCGCCAGCCACCGGGTCATTGTCGACAAATTCGCGCTTGCGATACGACGCGAATAATTCCGAATCCGGCAAGTAATTCAATTGAGCACGCCGGGTCTTTTTTTCAGCCTGCCTGGCCAGAGCTTGCTGCAAGGCAAACGTCAATGAGCTTTCTTTCAGATCAAGACGGGGATCATTGGCAGCCTTTTTGATTGTATCCAGATACTTTTGCAATTCCAAATCGCGGCTAAGCTGATCCAATGGGCTCTGTGGCGAATCTGTTTGATCGAAATACCGATAGCTGCTTTGCCTGCTCTGCAGTTGGCCCTCTAGCAGCACCAGTTTGTCCTTGTATTGATCACTGGTGATACTCGCGAATTGAACCTGATCCAGAGACAGGCGGCCAATAGCGTAGTAATTGCGCGCACTGTCAGCCATTAGCTTGATCTTTTGCTGCATGGTTTGGGTCCACTGGAATTGGGCCTGCAGCCAATGATAGTCTACCAGAGTACGCAGCCATTCGGCGATTAACTGATTCTTGCCCTGTTCCAGCTGCAGGCGGGCGATGTGGCTCTGGATATGACTGATGTCGGCGTCCAGACCAAGCTTGCCCGGGAAGGGGATCGGCTGACTGAGTCTAAATTCAATCCCGCTCATCGGTGTGCGGTCACGCTGAAATCGCAGGTCTTTTTTATACGGAATATTTGAATAGGCCACACCAAAGGCTGGATCGGGATAGCGATAGTCCTGATAAAGGGCCTTCTGATTGGCGCTCTGCAGGTTTTGACCAAGGGAACGTATGCGCGGGTGGCTACGCCAGATTAGCTGCATTACTTGTTCGAAATGGGCCTTGCCTGCATTCAGGTGATGAGCTTGCTCAGAACGCTGCTCTGCCTCAGATACAGGCGGCAGGGCCTGACCGGGGAGGGCTGTAAAACACTGCAATGTAATGATTATGATCAGGATTCCGGCAAACGCGGTCCGGCCGAATTGCGGATGATGCCTTCTTGCTGTGTGATTTATTAAAAGAGACAAAGATTCTTCTCGGTCATCTGGATGTGCTGATTCGCTTGCAACCATATAAATTCCTCCTGGATTGCAGCCGCTATCCACGCCTGTGGAGCGCTTGGCTAAGTTTTGGTTTATCAGGAAATGGGCAGTCCGAAGGGCGATGCCAGGCGATCGTCGCCGGTATACCGGCAACCGCTGTCAACTGAAGTTGCTTACGGGTCAAACCCCATGGCTGTACCCCTCAGACGGGGACATCCAAACACCGCATTTGATCTGCCTGATGGCCTGTCTATTCCAGGATGATTTGATAGCGTCGAAAGAGCGCTAGCTGTGGCGGCGGTTTATCCAGGCGGGCTGAAATCAGTGACTGACTGGCCGGATGGTACCATCGGGCCCTGAACGGCAGATCCGGCTCTGCTGTCGCAATAACCAGATTTTGATAACCAGACCAATGATGCAGATCCAGTAGTTTGTCTTGCAACAGGGTTAGATGAGCCCGGGCACAGTCAGGGCAGCCCGGTTCTTTGTCTGAATCTGGTTGCTGTGTTGTACCGGCCCTGGGGGCCATATGGCAGGGCGGTAATTCCCGGCTTATTGCATGCTTGCCTGTTTGTTGCGGTCGATGATGATGCCCACAGACACCCAGACAGGGTCCCAGGCTGACTCCGGCAGTAAAGCACAGAGCAACACTTGCGTGGATTCCTTTATGCAGCCAGAAAGGCAAAATCAAGTCCCTTACATCTCAAAACTGACTGTGGGACGATAGTCTTTTCCATCCAGTTGAAACCGGGCCGTGATTTTATACAAACCGGCGGTATGCGCATCAAAATCTGCGCCCAGGTGATGCATTCCATTTCCGGACATGACCTGGGCTGGGCGAGTTATGATTTGGTTCTCTGGCGTGGCAATTTCGAATTGTAGATCCTTCACAGCCTTGATCACAGTGCTATCTGCGCTGTTCATCACAGTCAGCATAACATAATGATTACCCGGACTAGTCGAACCGTCCATGGTCATGCCCATATCTTTCATCATTTTCATGTGCTGTTCATACGATGAGAGCTCAAAGCTGGCCCGGATTTGATCGATTTCAACCGAATCATGCATGACCTGCATATCGTGACCCGAATGACCGTGCTCATCCGCTTTGGAACAGGCCATAGAAATGAGCAGCAAGATTGAGCTTAAAATAGCAAAAAATATTACGGTAGACCGGTTGTTGCGCATGTACTTTAAGTAATAGTTAAATTCCTTTTTGTCAAGCATTTTTTTCGACACCATGTGCTGCTATAGTGCCTGTTTTGATAATGACTCGCTAAAGACAGTCAAACAGTTCCGCCTCAATGCCCGACATTAAGGACTGGGCAACAGACCAAAGCCAAAAAAAAGGGCTGCCAGGCGATCAGCTGACTACCATTCGGGCTTACTATGACCCCCAAAAAAAAACCACCCGGAGGCGCAACAGACTACTATCCAGTGACCTTTATATAAGGTGAAGATTCAAAATTCACTGTCAGCTAACGCAATCGAAACTCGAGCGGTTACTTCCAGTACCGTCCTGATCCCGAAACACCTGCTGGATTACTTCACCCAACGGGTGCGCTATTTTAAGGGAATTGGGCGTTATTTTGAATATCTGACGATTACCTATGGCCGCCAACTGGCCCGCTATGAGATTGATCCGACCAGCTGCAAGTGGAAGAAAAAATACCAGGATCCAGGCCTGGATCTACAAATCCGTAACTTCAAGCCCGATCCGGAGCTCTGGGAGGAATTCCGGCATATCGCCTTTGCCTACGGTCTGGCTATGTGTCGTCTTTTCGTAGTGTTGCTGGAACTGGAATATAGTCTCTGGTTACAAGCCGGCTCACCCGCAACTTTTCATGAGACACAAGCTGCAAGGCCGTCAAAGCGAAAAGAAAGAGTGAACTCCAAACAATTTCTAAGTATCAAGAATACGAAATTTAGATTAAATTTGGATTCCAGTGCTGAATTTGCTGTTTTAATCAGATCGATGGATTTTTCTCGGCACACTTTGCACCGGAAGTGCCTGATCAACTAACACTTTTGGTGCCAAATGAAGCCTGCCGCCTGCCCTGTTTTTAGATTTACAGGACAGTTGACGTACCAGATGTTGTTGCCGTTCCGGCTTTTTTCCAAAATAGTCACGATAAACCAACCTATGAACATCAGGCCAATGGCCCGTCCCTGATATGCCAGAAGAAAACGTACTCGCACTTGAACTAGACAAACTGGATTCGAACGGGCTCAAACGACTGGGCCGTTTGTGGAACCTTGCCAAGCTGGGCGCTGACAAAAAAAGCCTCACCAAAAACATCGTGCAAACCATGCAGGATGAGTTTTACCTCAAGGGCGTACTCGAAAAATTGAGTGCTACCCAGGTTACCATCTATACCTCCATTTTAAAGGCTAAATCCAGCGTTTTGACACTGGGTGAAATTGCCCGCAAGATTGGCATGCCGCCGGTCAATGCCGAAATGGAACTCGGCGTACTCAAACGCTATTATCTAGTGTACCAGCGCAAAAACCGGGAGCGTTTGACCAACAATCTCGACAAGTACCATTACTACCCTGAAAGCGGCGATGTGGTCCGCATGGATACCAACGAAAAGGCGCAGAAGTTCAGGCTGCAGATTGGCAAGGTATTGCAACGGCGCGATTCCGTGCCCCGTGAGTGGCAGAAATTACTGGACAAGCGCTGTGTGAGCGGCGGTCAGCTGACGGCAGCCGGCATTAAGGCCTGCGGTGAGGATGAACTGATTGCAGCCATCCTGGAGGGACTCAGCGACCTGGAACGTGATGTCATCCTCGAGTGCTTTCTGCAGGGCGGAGTTCTGGAACTGGCCCGCGCGCGCGAGCTGATCAGCATGAAGCGCGGCAAGTGGGAGACGGTCGTTCGGCATCTGGACAACCTGGGGCTACTTTGTGATGAGTACTATGTAGACGAAAAGTTTATCCGCATACTGGTTCTGCCGCAGGATGTGTTCAAGCATATACAGGAACACCCCATCCTGCCCATCCAAAAGAAAAAGAAAAAGCGCCAGGAAAGCAAGGCTAACAATGAGCTGGACTTTTTCCTGAACATCCGCAAGATGATCGCCTATATCAGCCGCAAGGGGCTGAACCTGGCCAAATCCGGCAAAATCAAGCAAATCGATCTGCGTGAAACCGAGAACCGTCTGCTGCGGCCGAACATAGACCTATTCCCCGAAAAGAGCCAGATCAATCAAATCGAGCTACTATTGCCTGTGATGCGCCTGTTGGATATCGTGCGGGTTAAGGGGGATGACGTGGTGCTGCGCAATGACTACAGCCGCGTCTTGACTATGCCGCCCCTGGAATTAATTCACGAGGTATACGAAGAGATGACCGGCGCGCGGGGCCGGCGCGTACGTTATGAGGATGTCTTCGAGCCCTTGTATGTGCCCTTCTTTGACCGGCAGGTTATGGATGACTGCGTGAACCAGATTATGAAACGCGGACCAGTGATTTATTTTGTAATCATTGCCAGTTTGATCCGCGAAAAACTGCTTCTGAATACCGAATTCAAGATCCGCCGCTTTACCGAGGAATTGACCGAACTACGCCGTGAAATCCAGAGTGCCTTGTTCTATCTCCAATTGCTGGGTTTCATTGTAGTAGAGTTTCCAGACCGGCACATTAGCGTGTCCGAGCTGGGCCTCTTTTATCTCAAAAGCAAGAAACTGAATAATACAGTCCAAAAAGGCGGATTGATCATCAACCCGGATTTGAGTATGGTAGCCATACCTGAAATGCTCAGTCTGGAGGCCCTGTATCAAATCAAGTGCTTTGCCGAGGTCAAGTCCTTTGACAATGTCTATACCTTTCAAATTAGCCGGGAATCCTTTCAGGAAGGCCTGTTGATGCGGGCCAAACCGGAACTATTTGTAGAAACCCTGACCGAATGCAGCCGGGGTGAATTAAGTCAAAACCTGCTCTTTTCCATTGAGGACTGGTCGCGCACCCTGCCGCTGGTCACAATTACTGACGAGAGCGTGCTGGTGCAGACTGAAAACTCCGACCACATGGAGCTGCTGCTGGGTCAAATTGCCGGCAAAAAAATTGTATTGCAAAAGATCAGTCCCACAACGATCATTATTGAGCAAGACAAGATTTATGAAACCATCACCTATGCCGAAAAATTGAACCTGATAGTAAATTTGATCCGCTAGCCTGCTTGCATTCTGCCGCCCCCCGGCAGGAATGGCAGCCATGCGCGGCCTGATCGTCTCATTCATTGCCCTCTGTCTGCTTGGCCAGGCCTGCACGGCGGTTGATCAGGACCTGCACATCCACTTTGGCGACACAAGTCTATATACCCGTCCCCGGAAACTGCCAGATGATCTGCCACAAAATTTTTTGTACAAAAAAGAACCGGTGCTGATGGCCGGTAACTATGGGTCCGGCCGCTACGGCTTCAACCGACAGGGTATCATGATCCAGCAGAGCCAGGACTCCATCGATGATATACTGCAATATTATCAGAAACTCTTCGCCCGGGAGGATTGGCAGATAATCCAGTCAGTCCAAAACTCGACCGTCCATATGCTAATGGCAGAAAGCCCTTCGCGTCGCCTGGTGACCGTTGTTTTACGCGGTGAGGCTCCAGTGCAAATCAAAATCTATAACAAACCGGGTAATTTGTTTTAAACGCGACCTGGACGCCTGTTCTCCATCACAGCAACCCTGATCAAGTGCCTGCCAGTAACAAAAAACCAAATAGCCAGATAAAAAAGGCGACCGCCCATGGCGCTGGGACCGCGCCGGCTCTTGCAAATCAGAAAATGGACAAACAAAAATCCCGTCAGGCAATCACAACTATATCACGCGAGCATATTGTACCCTGGATTGCCGGACTATTGCTGATTGGCGCTGGCTGGCTAGTGTTTGTGGTGTACCAAAGCTACGCCTGGCCCACCTTTCTGGCCCTGTTGATTTATGTGGGTTTTGATGATATCAATCAATTTCTGATCCGGCGGTTGGGCAAAAACCGCAGTTTAGCCGCCCTGATTACTGTTTTTTTAGTCATTCTGCTAATCCTGATTCCTAGCATATATTTGCTCAGTCATCTGGTCCAGCAGCTCAGCGACCTGGTCGATGTGATCAGTACCGCGCTCAAAAATCGCCAGATTTTATACACCCTGGAGCGTGTCCCCTGGCTAGTAGACTTTTTAACCTCCGAGCCGTTCTTCTGGGTGGATTTACTGCAGATATTGCAGAATACCAATGGTGAATATCTGAGTATGCTCGACACCAATAGTCTGGGGAACTGGCTCAGTAATATCTATTTCCTTGTCAAAGGCAGTCTATCGGTCACATTGGGCTTGATCACCAATCTGCTGATGGCGCTGATTATACTCTTCTTTTTGTTTCGGGACGGCCCTTTGTTTTATCAGTTTATCCGCCGGGTTTTTCCTTTTCCGGAAGTCATCACCGACCGCTTTACCAATCGTATGCGCAGCCTGATTCGGGCTGTCTTCTGGGGTAACATCTTTGTTTCCTTTTTACAAGGCGCGGCCATCAGTATCGGTCTCAGTATCTGTGGCATTCACAACAGTATTGTCTATGGTGTGATCGCCGCAGTCTTTGCGTTGATCCCGATCATTGGCACCGGCGTGGTTTGGGCACCCACAGCCTTGTATCTACTGGCTCGCGGCGACTACGGCCTGGCCATTTTCATCGCCGTTTATGGAGTTTCCATGTATCTTGTGCTCGAAAATATCGTGAAACCCAAGCTGTTGGACCGCCGCCTGGGACTGCATCCCCTGCTGCTTTTCTTTGCCATCCTGGGGGGACTGGCCGAGTTTGGGGTTTCCGGAGTTTTTCTGGGACCCTTGTTTGTGACGCTCTTTGTAACCATGTGGAGTATTTATCATGTGTGGGGCGGCGAGATGGAAACCAGGCATGATTCCTGATAACCCGATGCAAGGTGCCGGCGACAAGCGTCCGGTGCTATCCGTGTCGCAAGTCAGTCAAATCATCCGCAGCGCATTGCAGAATCATCCCCAATTGGGCGATGTGCTGGTGGAGGGCGAAATTTACAATCTGACTTACCACTCCAGCGGCCATATTTATTTTTCGCTCAAAGACAACGACGCCGTGATCAAGGCCACTTTTTTCAAGGGCCAAAACCAGCGCTTCCGGCACATCCGACTCACAGACGGCATGCAGGTCGTGGTCGGTGGACAGGTTTCTGCCTGGCCCAAGGGCGGATCCTATCAAATCAATATTAGCCGCATCCGGGTGGCTGGAGAAGGCGAGTTACGCCAGAAAATCGCGGAACTAAAGGCCCGGCTGCACCAGGAAGGCTGCTTTGACCGGGCGCGCAAGAAAACCCTGCCTGGTTTTGTGCAGACTATCGGTATCGTGACTGCCCCCACCGGAGCGGCTGTGCGCGACATCATTGCGGTCAGTCGTGAACTAAATCCACGAGTCAATATTTTGTTGGCCCCCTGCCTGGTTCAGGGTCCAACAGCGCCCCTGACAATCGCCGCAGCCATTGAAGCCCTGCAGGATCCGGCTTTGAAAGTGGATGTAATCATTGCCGGGCGGGGCGGCGGCAGCTTCGAAGATTTGCTGCCTTTCAATGATGAAGTGACCGTGCGCGCGTTTTTGAATTCCCGCATCCCGATTGTTTCCGCCGTCGGCCACGAAATCGATCAGTCCCTGACTGACCTGGCAGCGGATGCAAGCGCGCCAACCCCTTCCGCGGCTGCTAAAATGGTCAATATCGACTATCATTGGCTGATGGAACGCATTGCAGAGAGCGAAACACGCCTGATGGTCCTCTTGCGCAATAGGCTGCAAAACGAACGCCGCCGTCTGGAAATGATTCAGCAGTCTGGCGTTTACACTAGCCCGGAATTGCTTTTTGAAAACGCCTGGCAGCGCCTGGATCATACTGAACGCAGCTTACAAAGACTGTGGTCCGGTCTGGTGGAGCGCGGCCACGCTGCCTTGCTGCAGGCCAGCCAGCCCCTACAAAGTGCCTTTAAGCAGCACATGCAACGGACCCTGGCACGCTACGAACTGGCCCGCGAGCGGCTCGGCAATTTTAGTCCCCTGGCAACCCTGCAGCGCGGATACGCTGTCGTACGTGATCAAAACCAGCGCTCACTTACTTCGCATCGGGATGTCAAGGCCGGCGACGAACTGAAAATCTATCTGGCAGATGGCAGAGTGGGCGCGCTGGTAACGGAGATTCAGGACCGACCCTTGCTTGAAGGGTCGTAGGTAAATGCCGGCTCCCAGGGCTGGTAGTGATGATTCTCCCGGCGATCCAGCTCCAGATCCAGAGTGCAAACAAAATCGCGCGGATTGTCAAAGAGCATTTGTTTGATCACACTGGCACGATGCTGTTTGCGACGGACCACATCCAGATACAGATAACCAAAGAGATCCTGGCCATAGTAATAATGCACAAAATTACCGCGCTTATGACCGGTTTGGTTCTTTAGGATGATCTGACCCATACTCCCTGAATGCAGTATCTTTGGCAGCCGCCGGTAGTACAAGTAAAAAATTGGCACCCCGCGCTCTTTGCGGCGGCAGATGCAATAAACGCCCTCCCAGACCGCTAGCCAGGCGGGCAGCCGAAGCCAGGCCTAGTCCCCAGCCGCCGCCATGGCGACTGAGATTCCGCCGGGCCAGCTCCAGTATAGTATTCTGAGTGGCCAAACCGGGTCCGTCATCTTCGATCGAAAAACTAAGCCAGCGTCCCCGGCGATTGGTTTCCAAATAAAGATCCTTGCCCCGCGATCCGTGCACCAGCGCATTGGATAATAAATTATATAGAATACGGATCAAATCATTCGGGACAGCTCTGCACCAGCCATCGCTGCTAAACTCGGTATGCACCCGGATTTTCTGAAAAGCGCCCGTCTGCTCGAAATCCTGAACAAGCTCCTTGATCATGCTATTCAGATCGCATTGGCAAAATTCTCGCTCCAACTGAGCCTGATCGGGTGCTTGTAAGACTAAAAGGTCATGGGTAAAAGACTCCAGCAGGGTCAATTGACTGGCTGCTCTCTTTAGCGTGATCTCCAGCGCGGCCTTGATGTCCGGTGAACCGGCATCATCTAATTGATCTATTAAAGAGCTTAAATTTTCATAATTCATGCTAAGGCTGGCAAGCGGCTTGCGAAAATCATGCGTCAGGCGCGCTATGTCCAAAGTGACTTGACTCCCTTTGGAGTCGTGACGGGTGCGAGCAGCCTTTTCCTGAACAGTAAAGCGCTGTTGATTCTGAAAGCGATGCCATTTGCGCTGCAAGCACTCCAGGAAGTCGGACTCCGCGTCTACTGCCTCAAAATAGATCGCTGGATACGCGCATTGTAAAAACAGACCCTGACCTTCACTTTGATCCAGAATAAACAGGGTCGCAGCCATGGTGCGCAAGTAGCGCCGATCCTGCCATCTACGCTGCTCGTACCCCGGCCAGTTCAGGTCCGCGTACTGTGCCTGGTAGAGATGGTTTTGCTGCATCCACTCCACTTGCTCACGATGGACATCCTGATGATTGAACCACCAGCTTTGGATCAAGGCGCGCTGCCAGGCATTGGGAATGCGGTTTTCCCAGGCCAAAACTGTCAGCCTGTTCGCATCCTGACGAACAAGCCACCACGTCTCGATGCGCGGGCGGTCGGCCGGTCCGGCACAATCGCCCATATTTTGTTTCAGCCAATCGACAAACTGGTCATCCAGGCGCTCACCCACGCTATTAGCGTTTCTGGCGTTCTTCGATCAGTTTATCGACCACCCCCGGATCGGCCAGGGTGGTCATGTCGCCCAGGTTTGAGAACTCCCCTTCGGCGATCTTGCGTAAAATCCGGCGCATGATTTTTCCAGACCTGGTCTTGGGCAGGCCCGGGGCCCAGTGAATCACATCCGGCCGGGCTATCTTGCCGATGTGTTCTGCCACAGCAGCAACCAGCTCCTCGCGCAGCGGATCCGATGGATGAATATCGTTTTTAAGAGTAACATAGGCATAAATTCCCTGGCCCTTGATGTCATGCGGGAAGGCAACCACTGCCGCCTCGGCAACCGCCTTGTGGCTTACCAGAGCGCTTTCAATCTCGGCAGATCCGATGCGGTGACCGGAAACATTCAGGACATCGTCCACCCGGCCCGTGATCCACAGATGACCGTCCTTGTCGCGCCAGGCCCCGTCACCGGTAAAATAGTAGCCTTTGAACTGCGCGAAATAGGTATCAAAAAACCGCTTGTGATCGCCATAGACAGTGCGCATCATGGAGGGCCAGGGCCGCGCAAAACACAGGTTGCCGCGCTCATCGTTGCCAGTGATTACCTTGCCGTCATTATCAACCAGTACCGGTTCAATCCCCAGCATGGGTGCCACAGCCGCGCCCGGCTTGGTAACATGCACACCCGGCAGCGGAGTGACCAGGATGGATCCAGTCTCGGTCTGCCAATAGGTATCCACTATCGGGCAGCGCTCCTGACCGATTTCGCGGTAGTACCAGACCCAGGCCTCGGGATTGATCGGCTCGCCGACCGTACCCAGCAGCCGCAGCGATTGCAGCGAATGCTTGCGAATCGGGTCTGTCCCCACTTTCATCAACGCCCGGATCGCAGTCGGTGCAGTATAGAACACATTAACCTGGTATTTATCAACAATCTCCCAAAAACGGCCGGCGTCCGGATAGGTCGGAACTCCTTCAAACATAACGCTGGTCGCGCCGTTGGCCAGGGGACCATATATAATATAGCTGTGGCCGGTAATCCAGCCGATATCGGCAGTGCACCACCAGGTATCGCCGGGCTTGTGGTCAAAGACGAGCTCATGCGTCAAGCTGGCTCCCAACAGGTAACCGCCGGTAGTATGCAGTACGCCTTTGGGCTTGCCTGTGGAACCGCTGGTATACAAGATAAAGAGCGGATCTTCGGCATCCATCATCTCGCATTCGCAGGCCCCGTTCATACGCGGATCGCGCAACAACTCGTGATACCAGACGTCCCGTTCCGGATGCCAGTCAATATGATGAATGTCACCAACCCGGCGCACGACAATGACACGTTCCACACCGGCATTATCCCGTTCCAGCGCCGCATCGATATTACTCTTCATCTCAATAATCTTGCCGCCGCGAAAGCCGGCGTCACTGGTAATCACAACCCGCGGTTTACAGTCTGTAATGCGGTCCAAAATCGAATCCGGCGAAAAGCCGCCAAAGACGACGGAATGCACCGCTCCGATTCTGGCGCAGGCCAGTACAGCAAAGGCCAGCTCGGGAATCATGGGCATATACACCAGCACCCGGTCGCCCTTTTGAACGCCCTGTGATTTCAACACATTAGCAAATCGACTGACATGATAGTGCAGCTGCTGGTAGGTATAGGTGCGGCTCTCATCCGGGTTATCTCCTTCCCAGATCAGGGCCGCCTTGTTTTTATTGGGACCGTCAAGATGACGATCAATGCAGTTGTAGGCCGCATTCAGTTTGCCGCCGATAAACCAGTTAATCTTTGCCCGGGCAAAATCATGATCCGAAACCTTTTCGTATCGGTGAAACCAGTGCAGCCGCTGGGCCTGCTCATCCCAGAATTCATCGTTGTTTTGCAGCGACTCGGCATACAGTTTGTTGTACTCATCGCTCTGGATGTTGGCATCTTTGCTGAAATGGTATAATTCTGTGTGCGGATCAACTTGATTGATTTTGGTCATGATTTCCTCGAAGCACTTTTTAAAGCCAGCCAGGAATCGTTCAACTTAATTTTTGTAATTTGGCTGTAATAAGTTTAATCAGCCCCTGAGAATCAGGGGACTCGAACACCTCCGGGTCTTTGGGGGGCCTGAAAATAGCGCTTGAGTTTTTCGGTAAGGCTTCCATCCTCCCTGCTACAAACTGTTTGCGCGCGCGAATTTAGGAT